>NZ_CP036348.1:1850924-2159411 GCF_007753095.1 Rosistilla carotiformis | reverse complement strand
GTTGGTGGGGATGTGATCGCGTTGCGCGTGGTGCGCGAGGGGGAGGAACAAATGATCGCGGTTCGGTTGGGGCATCGGATTGACCCGAAATCGCAGGATGATGCGGCGATGTCGGGACGTTTAAGCGAACGACGCGACGGATTTCCGTTTGCTTTTACGCACGATAGCGTGCTGTTACCCGAAGAATGTGGCGGCCCGTTGATCGATCTCGATGGCAAGGCGGTGGGGATCAACATCGCCCGCTCGCAACGAACCGGGTCGCTCGCATTGTCGGCCGCAACGGTTCAGCGGTTGTTTCAAGCGGTCCAGCAGCGATTCCCTACGCCTTTGTGAGCGATGTGTCCAAGCCACGAGGCAGCTTTCTAAAGAAGGGGTCCGCCCGCGGAGAAAGACGAAAACGTCTGTTTTGCAGGTTTTGCAGGCAATTCTTGTTTGACAATTCAAGGCTCTTGGCGTCAATGGCCTATACAGTGGCCCCCAGGGCATTAACAATTGCTAGAGGCATCGAGCATGCAAAGCGTGTGCCGTCGAGGTCTCTCGATCCTGCCACTTTTCGCATCATCACCGTGAGAGGAGACCTGAATGAGTGGGTACGACGCCTTCAGCGACGACTACTACATGAACATGCATCTGTCCACCGAACTGGACATGCCGCGTGAGCGCGAGTCGGTGATGCACTTTTTCGAACAGATCCAGCGTCGCTACCAATCGATGCAAAATTTCTATGCTCGCGAGAAAAACGAATTCGTTCTCGAAGAGGAGAAGGACGCGGGACAATACAATTGGGCGTCGGTTGAACCGCGGCGGGTCAGTTGCGGTTCGGTGAACCCCAAAAAGCTGGACGACGTCGTGGCGCAACATCGTTCGATCCTTGAGATCGCTCCGTACGCGCTTTCCATCAGTCCGCTGGAATGCGAATCGTTGAGCGTCATGTTCGGGTTCGACTTCACCTTCCGCGGCAACCAAAACGAATTGCTGGCTGAAGCGTTGGGCGTGCTTCCAGCGTTTGAGAAAGCGCTCGAAGTGCCCGGTGCGGCGTTGTTGTCGCACGAACCGTCGATCCAGTTTTCCCTGGACGACCAATGTCGCACGCAGTGTCGGATCGGATTTGAGACCCGCACGACCGCGTACCAGATCCGCACGAACGATTTTTCCGAAGACCAGTTGAGTGTCTATCTAACGGTGCGACGATTCGACAGCCTTAGCGTCGGCGAGAGTTTTGTCGAAGAGTACGACCGTCTGGCCGCTAAAGGCCGCAGCCTTGTCGAAGACTATCTGATCGAAAACGTGCTGCGTCCGCTGCAACAAACGATCGCGTTGCACTAACGCGATCCCTTTGTTATCGATCGACCGGCAGCGTGCCGGTCCTAGAGAATGGATCTGCGGGCGATTTTGAAATGCCCGCGTGCTAGCGGATCACGGGAGCTTCGGTATCCAAAGGCACGCCTGAATCCGCTGCCGGAGCGGTCGCTTGCAAAGTGGTTTGCTGGCCGGCGGGGCTCGCTTGCGGTTGGAACATCGCGGCCAGATCGTTTCCGTTTTCGAAATCGACCACGATTGGAGCGTCTCCGGTCGCTTGGCCGATCACCAATCCGGAGATCTTCCAGGCGCCGGCTTCCTGTTGAACGGCCCACACGACTTCAAACGATTGGGGTTCTCCCGAAGCGGAAGGTTCGGTCCAATTCGAATGGACCAACGCGGCATCCGATTGTCCGGGAACGCTTTCGCTGCGTGTGACGTCAAATTTGGCGTCTGGCGAACCGATCGGTTGCATCACCAATCCGGTGCGACGGAATTCTTCCCGCGCCTTGGTTGTCACCAAGCTCAACGATTCGGTATCCGAACCGCCACGCCGCATGGCGTCGAGGAATTGGCTGACCACGTTGGCGGCCGGAGTCATGTCGACGGCGGCTTTCGGAGCAGGCGCGGTGGCTGGACTCTTGCTAGCATCATTCTCGGCAACCGGCGTGCTGCTGGAGCCGCAACCGACAACCATCGACAAAGCCAACAGGGTCAATCCCAGACCGGTTTGTTTGTTGAAAGTCATAATTTAATTGTTTGTCTGAATCCCAGGGGCGAGCGCTCAGGTGCGCTAAGATTTCGGCAATCGAATTGCCGCCAGAGATGCTTGGTATTCAATTCGATTGGCCGCGGTCAAGCTCGATTCGAACGCCGCCATCGACAGGCTTAGCGCCAGCATAACAACTGGGTCTGGGTCGGCCGTGCGGCAGCTTGCCACTGGGCCAAGTGCGGCGGGAGGGCAAATTCGTAAGCCCGCTGTTGCGCGTCGACCGTGAAACCGGCCGCGTTCAGCTGCTGCGTGATCGCTTCGACCGAGTTCTCCGCAAGCGTGGCCGGAGTCTCGTGGACTTCGACGTAGATCGCTTGGATCTGCGGTAATTGATCCGTGATCTCGCCCAACACCGCTTCCTCGCTTCCTTCGATATCGAGCTTCAGGAAATCGACCTGGCGGTCGCCGATCACCTTCGACAGCTGTCGGCAGGCGACGGTCTGAGTGGTCGAACCGGGGCGTTGGGCCCAACCGGCGTTTAACGAGTTGCCCCGTCCGTCAGCGGTTGCCGCCAGCGCTCCGTAGAACGTCGCCTGCCCCTCGCGATCGCTGACCGCCGCCTCGATGCAGCGCACCCCTGGCAGGTCGTTGACGTCGACATTCCGTTGTAGCGCGGCAAACGCAAACGGATCGGGCTCGAAGCAGACGATCTTGGCTTGCGGCCACCGTCGCTTGCATTCGAGCATCATCACGCCAATGTTAGCGCCGCAGTCAATGAACAGCGCATCGTCGGACGGAGGGGTGAAGAAGGCAGGGAATTCGTCCGCCTCGCGACACATCGACTCCATCGCCTGGAGATCGGTGTAGTGCAGCCGGTAGCCGCGGAATCGGGTCACTCGAGAAATCGGAACACTCCCTTTGTGGCGCGGTGAAGCTTAAAACTGATGCTCGGGGCCAGGATATTCACCGCTTTTGACCTCCTGAGCGTAATCCTGGACGGCTTTGGAGATCACCCCCTGAACGTCGCTGTACTGTTTGACGAACCGCGGAAGATAGCCGTTGGTCAACCCGATCAGGTCGTTGGTGACCAAAACCTGGCCGCTGACTTCGCTCCCGGCACCGATTCCAATCGTGGGAACCTTGATCGCGGCAGTGATCTGGGCGGCGATGTCGGCCGGTACGCATTCGATCAGCACGGCAAACGCTCCCGCGTCGGCAGCCGCTTGGGCGTCGGCGATCAACCGTTCCGCATCGCGTTGCACGCGATAGCCGCCATCGATGTGGATGTTCTGCGGCCGCAGGCCGACATGGGCCATCACGGGAATCCCCGCAGTCACCAAGGCGTCGATCCGGTGGGCCTGTTCGCTGCCCCCTTCCAGTTTGACCGCTCGACAGCGGGTTTCTTTCAAGATCCGCGCCCCCGCGGCAAGGGTGCGGCCCACGTCCAGTTGTCCCTCGGGAAACGGAAGATCGACCACCACCAAAGCTCTGCGCGCCGCACGGCCCACCATTTCGGCGTGGTAGATGATTTGATCTAACGTCACTGGCAGGGTCGTTTCGTGCCCTTGAACGACCATCGCCAAGCTATCGCCAACCAGCAGCACATCGATTCCGGCTTCGTCGAGCACCCGAGCCGTCGGGAAATCGTACGCGGTTAGCATCGCGATCCGCTCTCCCTTGGCTGCCATCTTAGCTAGCGTTTGAGTTGTAACGGGTCTTGTTATTTCCGACATATTCATCCCAGATTACCGCGAGCTGCCAAGACAAGCTCGCCTGTGTTACCTATGTGTCCCGTAGCCACCCAAATGGTGATTCTTGGTAAGTTTTGTGGCCTAGGCAACCTGTTCTCAATGTTCCGGTTGTTCCGCCGGATTCAAATGCAACGGCTATTCGTTGACCTGATTCAATGGTTATACCGGTTGTAGCACACCGATCTGAGTTAGGCACGATGCCGTTACGTATTGTGACGCTAAACCCCGTTTTTCGGTTCGGATCACGAGTGTCAACGGATGAACTCCAAGTTACCTGCCGCCAAGGCTCGCAAAATCACATTGCTGGCAGCATTGCTGACCTCGCAATCGGTGATCGCCGCCGACCGATTGGACGATTGGTCGAGCCCGCGACCCATCAAATATGGGATCAGCGGCGCTTATGAGGGGCGTCATGAGTCTGGGGCGACGCGATCGACCTCGCCGTCGGTCCCGACGCCTCCGTTGCAACCGCCCATCAGCGATCGGACAAGTGGACCGCGTCCCCCGCAGCCGCCCGTCATGAGCGACGCGGTCTCGCCACCGCTTTCGACAACGGGGGGAGGCCTATTCCCCGCCGCCGAACCGATGCGTCCGGAGCACATCGGCCAGCCGCAGCCCTCGGCCAACGCAGTTTACGCCACCGCCAGCGAGCGTTCGCAAAGGCCTCTGGCGACCGTTTCGACTCCACCGGCACCGACGTCGCAGTATGAGCCCAGCGAGTCGACATCGATGCATTTCGCCTCGGTCCAGCCAACACAATCCGTTCTCGCTGCAGATTCGTTGATGACGCATGATCGGCCTTCGCAGTCGGTTCTCGAAGTGGCCGCGTTGCCGGCGAAACCGTTGGACGGATACGTGGCGTTGGATCCTTCGCCACCGTCGTTGCAGCTGCAGCCCGATGTCTCGTCGATCTATCCCGCCTACCAAACTTCGGTCGCGGCCGAGAAACAGCCGATGCTGCCCGTTCCGGTCGTCGAAACCAAAACCGTTTCAAACTGGCAGCTGGGACGTTTGGCATCGCAGAAAATCGAACATGCCGAAGAACTGCTGACGCGTCAGTCCCCGATGACCGCTCGCCAAGAAGCGATCGAAGCGTTGCATCTGATCGCTCAATCGACCGACGAAACGACGCGTAGCAGCGACGGGACCGAAGCGTTGACGCAAGCGTTGACCGCGATTCGCGAAGCCTCCGACTTTCTGGGACGATTTGGAGTTGTCGATGCGACGGCGATGCAGCGGCTGGTCGATTCGCATTCGACCCGCGTTCTCAAACGCTGCGACTTGGAACACGTGACGTCACTGCGGGCGGCGGACGTCTACTACGAATTCGCCCGAGGCCGGTTTGTCGATGCCGTTGCCGGATGGGCCCCCGCGTCGCGCGCATTGACGATTGTCGCCAAGACCGAACCACTGACCTCCGACGTTGGCGACAGCAACCTGTCGGCGGCACAGGTTTGCTGCTTGCGAGCGGCGATCGCGTGCGACCCCGACAACGCGACCGCGGCTAACGAGCTGGGACACGAATTGTTGGCCCTGGGAATGTTCGATGAAGCCCGTTGGGCGTTGGAACACAGCTACGCCAAGCGGCCTTCGACCGCTGCGTTGCAGAACCTTGCGGAACTGCATCGCGTGACCGGCAACATGGAACTGGCCCAAGCATGTGCGACCAATTTGGCGGTCCTGCAGAGCCAACAGCCACGCGTTGCGCAAGTCGTTCAACTGACACCAAGCCAGTTCGCTCAAATGTCGCCGCAAGTGATGACGGCGGATACCGGAGGCGCTTCCGCGGGAGACCCTTCGCAGCGTTCCAATGTTCAAACATCCCAAGTCGCTACGCAGCCCCAAGGGCGCGTGGCCAGTACTTTTGACCGTGTCAAAGGGATCTTTCGCTAGGAATCCTTGATGTCTTGCCTGAAGAATTTGGATGGATCGATGCCACGAACAAGCCTTTCCCGCATTGCGATGATGTGCCTGGTCAGCGTCGGCAGTTTATTGACCCAGACTGCCGACGCCCAGGTGCAGTACGCCCCTGTGGGCTACGAATCCACCGTCGCATCCTCCAACGGAACCGTGCTGGGAGCCCCCCGAGCGATCACCGGTCCGTCTGCGGCGGCTTGCAATTGTGGCCACCTGACGCCACCTTCGGCTTGCCTTGGCGGATGCCAACCGTGCATGAAAGGCTTCGATTGCGCCAACGGGCAATGCAATCCAAAGCTGAAATGGAAGAACATGTATCCCATCGATTTTGGACCCTATGGCCAAGGCGAATACGCCGGGCCATCGCGTCTTTCCCACATGCGAGAATACCGGGTCCGTGTCGGCGACACACTGCAGTTTACTTACGTGCTGTCACGCGACATGATGCGCAGTTCGTACCGGATCGGAATCGGCGACCAATTGCTGATCGAATCGCTCGCGGACGAAGCGGTGCTGACCCGAGGAACCTTTGAACGCGGATTGGAAGTCCAGCCCGACGGCACAATTTCGGTTCGCATCTTGGGCTCGATCCACGCCGCAGGCCTGACGATCGATCAGTTGCGCGATCAATTGGAAGAGAAGTACAAGAAGTACTACAACGAACCCGGAATCGACGTCACCCCTGTCAAGACAAACATCCTGTTGGAAGACATCCGCAACGCGATCGGTGGTGCCAGCGGGCTCAACGAACAGGCGATTGCCCGCGTGGTGACTCCCGATGGACGCGTGGCGCTGCCAAAGATTGGCCCCGTCTGCGTTCAAGGCTTGACGCTGGCAGAGATCAAACAAGAGATCAATCTGCGGTACCGATCGATGGTCGTGGGGTTGGAAGTCGAAGCGGGCTTGCAACAACAAGCGACGCATTTCGTGTCGGTCCTCGGCGAAGTCAACCAACCGGGGCGTTTCGAGATGCAAGGGCCCACAACGGCTTTAACTGCGATCGCTCTCGCACAGGGACATGTCGTCGGAGCCAACCTGCGTCAGGTGGTTGTCTTCCGCCGCGCGGAAGATTGGCGACTTATTTCGACGGTCCTCGATTTGCGAGGCGCGATCCTCGGGAAATCGCCGCTGCCCTCGGACGAAATCTGGCTTCGCGACGGCGATGTTGTCGTCGTCCCCTCGAGCCCGATCCGTCTGTTCGACAACTTCGTTCGGCAGGTCTTTACCGAAGGCATCTACGGAATCGTACCGTTCAGCGGATTCAGCGTGGTCGACGCCGTCAACGGATTTGCTGTCGAGAACCTCGTGAATTAAACGTCAAACGCTACGCAACTGACCCGAACGGTTGGCTTGCCATGTCTGGCGGGTTCGGACGTCCATCGCGGTTAACCAGCCGCCACCGTAGCAGTAGGTGTCCAGACATACCAAGTATCCAAAATCCATGATCTCCCCCTCCTTATGAGCGGTGTGACCGACAAATCCAATTTTGCCGTTCTCATGGGCGGGGGGAAGGCCATCGCGCAGCGAATGCCAACGCAACAGGTCGATCGGTTGATAATCCAGCGGTAGATCGTGTTTATAGGCCGCGTGCGTAAAGAAATAACCGTCGGTTTCGTAGTAGTCGCGCATGCCGGCAAAGAAATCGTGATGCGACGTAGGGATGACCGAGAAATCCCCCGCAAACCCATAGCTATCCAGCGTATCGATCCCACCAAACTGAAGCCAACGCTGCGGGGCGTCGCCCTCGAGCACCCTAAGCATCATTTCCTCGTGATTTCCCAAAATCGCCACGATTTGCGTGCGTTGGGAGGCCTCGATCAACAAATCGATCGCTTGACGCGTCCCCTGTCCGCGGTCGACTACATCCCCCAATACAACGATCGTGTCGTCGGGCTGAGGATCGATCGTCTCGAGCAGTGTTTTTAGGGCGTCGGAACATCCGTGGATGTCCCCAATCGCTATCAATCTCTCTGACATAGCGTCCATGAATGGGCAGTAGGGGAGGGAACAACCTCGAGACCATGGATGCATGATGAGTACAACAACAACCCAGATCCGTTCTAGTCACTAGACGGGTTTCGTGCGTGTTAAATCGCCAACGGTCTCGTTCAATGCAACAAACGATTGATTTATATCCGTTAATCGACGAAAATACAGGTGGTCTCCCCCTGCCGAAACGCGAGATGTGGAAATGCCAGGGTCGATCCGGTATGCTATTGCGTGGCACCGGCGCGGCCCCCCTGGACGCCACCCAAACCGACTCACGCCAAGCCAACGGTTTCGCGCGTTCAATCTAATTCACCGAGGAACTTGATCTTATGTCGATCGACATCAGCCCCTCTACCGTACCCGCCGAAGCCGTTGCAGGACCGCAGTCATCGGCCAATCGTTCCGAGGCGTTGGAGCGTGAACGCCTCGATGCGATCGCAGATCAGGCGGAGTTCGAGGAGGAGGATTACGACGACGAGGATGACGACGATGAAAGCTGGTTCGATGATGAATCGATCGCCTTTGTCGCCAGTTTGATGGCTCACATGGGAATCGTCTTGTTCCTTGCCCTGGCCACGCTGACTCCCCACGTCGACCCCGACGCGATCGTGATCGTGTCGCCGATGCGCGACGTCGCCGAAGACAAGATCCATTCGATCGAAGAGATCGTCGCCAGTGAAGTGCCTCAGGACCAGATCGGTTCGAACAGCGATTCGTTAGAAAGTGCGATCGCCATGGCAACGGCGGAAACGTTCGCTGAAACGGCTCAAATTCCAAGTCCCATGGACATGACGCCGCAGGAACTGGCGACCATCGACCTGAACAACTTCTTCACCGAACCGGTTGCCCCAACACAGGCGATGGTCAACAAGAAGGGAAGCGTTGGGCAAGGACTCAACGGCGCCAAAGGGGCCGTCGACCGCTTGACCTTTGAAATCTTGCAATCGATGGAAGAACGCCCGACGTTGGTCGTCTGGGTGTTCGATCAAAGCGGATCGCTACATCGCCAACGGCAAGAGATCCGCGATCGCTTCGACAAGATCTATGAAGAACTGGGGATCATCGACAGCCAATCCGAAAAGTCGGGCAAGCGAAAGAACGCAAGCGATATTCCGTTGCTGACTTCGATCGTCGGTTTCGGCAAGAACGTGAGCCTGCTGACCGAAGAACCGACCGATGACCTGAAGGTCATCAAGGACACCGTCAACAACATTGAAGTCGATTCCAGTGGCGTCGAACGCGCCTTCTCGGCGGTTTACATGGCGGCCAACGAGTTTAAGAAGTATCGCGTCAAACGAGGCTCCGAAGGGCCGTTGCGGAACGTGATGCTGGTCGTCGTGACCGATGAACGGGGAGACGATCAAGAGGGGCTCGAAACCACGATCGATCTTTGTCGCCGCTACGGCATGCCGGTCTACGTGATCGGATCTCCCGCACCGTTTGGCCGTGAACATTCGCTGGTCAAGTACGTCGATCCCGATCCCAAATACGACCAATCCCCTCAATGGGCTCAAGTTGATGCAGGCCCCGAGAGCGTGATGCCTGAGCGGGTTAAAATCGGGTACACCGGCAATTACCAAGAAGAACCGGTCATCGATTCAGGTTTTGGTCCGTTTGCTTTGACTCGCTTGAGCTACGAAACCGGGGGGATCTATTTCTCGGTCCACCCCAACCGCAATGTGAACAAACGTGTTCGCAAACAAGAGACCGAAGCGTTTTCGTCGCAGATCGACTACTTCTTCGATTCCAACACGATGGCGCGTTATCGCCCCGACTACGTCTCCCCCGAAGAATATGTCCGGCAGGTCCGGGCCAGCGCCCTGCGGACAGCGTTGACCACTGCGGCGAAAGATACGCAGCTGGAAACCCTGCAGGCCCCTAAAACGGAATTCGTTCGCCGCAGCGAAGCTCAGCTGGCGACCGAATTGGGAGACGCTCAAAAAATCGCGGCGGTCATCGAACCCCAATGGGTTCGGATGGCCGAGATCTTGGCTCAAGGGTTGAAGGATCGCGATGAGGAGATGAGCCCTCGCTGGCGTGCCGGATTCGATTTGGCGTATGGCCGCGTGCTGGCACACAAGGTCCGTGCCGAGACCTACAACGCCATGCTGGCCAAAGCCAAGCGTGGGATGCCGTTTGAAAAGGAAAAGAACAACACCTGGGTGCTGCAGGCAGCCGATGAGGTCAGCGTTGGCAGCAAGTGGGAGCGCGAAGCGGAAAAGGCACGTGAACTGCTGCAAGCCGTTGTTTCGGAGCATGCGGGAACCCCCTGGGCTCTGCTCGCTAAAAACGAATTGGAAACCCCCATCGGATGGAAGTGGGTCGAGAAGTATACCGACCTCAATCCTCCCGCGCGTGCTGGCGGCAACAATAACAACAATAACAACATGACCGCCGCGCAAGACGAAAAGAAGCGGATGTTGAAGAAACCCGCCCCCAAACGCCCGCTTCCCAAGCTGTGATCGGACAACCCCAGGAGGCAGGGGCGCCGATGGATCGCCCCATGCAGGATGACCAGACGTCGGTCGCCGATCTAAGGAGGGTGGTCCAACGTTTTGTTGCCGAACGGCAGTGGGAGCGGTTTCATACGCCGAAGAACCTCTCGATGTCATTATCGGTGGAAGTCGCCGAATTGATGGAACACTTCCAATGGCGAACTCCGGAAGAATCCGCAGCCATTGCCCAAGACCCCGAACTGCTCACCGAAGTGGCGCACGAGATGGCCGATGTCGCTTGCTATCTTCTGGCGTTGTCGGCGAGCCTGGGGGTCGATTTGAGCAGTGCGATCGAGCGGAAGATGGTGCTCAATCGTAAGAAATACCCTGCCGATCAGTGCCTCGGCCAGTGGGCTCCCCCCAAGGCGTGATACGCGGAACACCAGCGTTTTCATTGCTATCTGAGCGCGGATTATTCCGCCGGTGCCGATCCGATTGGATTTCGGCGTTGCATCCGTCCGATCGATGATCAGGAAAGGATCGTCGTGATTCGGATCACTCCGGAACGCGCGAATTCAAGGACGATGGCTTTAGCAAGGAGTGCGGGGCATGGGCCCATTACGAAAATTCCGGATCCTCTTTTGGCCAACAGCAGCATCGGCCGCGGTGATCGGATTATTGTGCGTCTTCGAGCGCGAACAGATGGAGCCACAGGAGCCCCCCGTGGTTCGGTCGGCTTCGACCCGTCCGATGCCGCGTCCTTGGACGATCGCCGACGACGAACGTCAACCGGGACCGCGCGTCGCATGGACGGGGCCATCGCTGAGCCGCGAGCCCTTTTCGCGGCAAGAGCTTTCCTATCCGTTTCCCCCTGCGGGCCCGGTCGATTCCGTCGTGCAGCCGCAGAAACCATTGGACATTCCGATCGTCCAAAAGCCGAGCTACGACCATCCGGTTGTGATCGAAACGCTCGATCCGTCGGCCGACCTGGCCGCACCTCCGGCAGCTGCGCTGGCATTCTCGGGGCACCATGCGCCTTCGGTTCTGTTGACCGATCAGGTGGACCAAGGTGTTGTCGAAGCCGCTTTGGATTCGACGCTGTCGAGCGATCCGTTTGACGACATGCCGCTGGCGACCTTGTCGGCTCCGGAAATCAACGTCAAAGATGAATTGGCCGGCCTGCCCGATCCACAAGCCTTCGACGATCCCTTTGCGGGGCTGCATTTCAGCAGCAATCGCATTGATCCCCATCCCCCGGCGGTCGAAACCCCTGCATCGCCAGCTGCGGCTCCTGCCCCTTCGGCGGACGTGGTGACAAGCCCGATGGCTCGCACCCCGGTGACTCAACAACCTAGCGAATGGCCCAAAACTCCCGCCCTGGACGCGCAATTGTCAATTGTCCAGGAGCTTAGCCCGCAAGGGGCCGAGTGGAGCCAACGGGTCCGCGACACGCTGTCGCGGCTACGCGAACAGCCCAAACTGGGGACCGTGGAATCGGGGGAATTGATCGATCAGCTGAACTTCCTGGCCGATCAGGGATACCACATGGTCAACGAAGACGATTTGAGTATCCACCGCAATTGGGTCGCGACCGCCTACGCTGTCGAACGCCGCGCGGACATCTGGCATGCGGTATGGAACAATATGTATGCCGCCGAGATCGGAGATCGGCAACCCCGTCCGGAAGCCAAAGCCAACGTGCTGCAGTTGGTTGCGGAGCTTCGCGAACAAGTCATCCAGACCCGCGATACCGCCGACTGGCAACGCTTTTTGATGCTCGACGAAATCGAATCGGCCAGTCTGGGGAACACGACCGATGCCGAGCGACGTCTGATCGCGCAGCGGTTCTTGTCGCGAGTGGAATACACCGAACTGAGCGAAGCGCAAAGCGAATGGTTGCACAAGTCGGCATGCCGCCAACTTGGCGAAACGATCCGTTCGTGGGCGCATGGTCCCGTCGACTACGTCGCGCTGTTGGACCAAATCGAAGTCCAAGAGACCGATACGCTCGACCGCGACGGCGGTCGCGTGGCGGCGACGATGCAGACGCTGCGATTCGCCAACAATGCCCACGCTTATGCGATTGCCGAAGCGATCAACCGTCACTACCGAAACGCCAACCTGCGGGTTTCGATCTCTGCGGCAATGCTTAACCGCTTGTTGCCCGAAGTGCCCGCAAAGACGCAACCGATCCGCGATCGTGTGCTTGGGGCATCGGTGTTGGGGACGAGCCATGCCACCGCCGAGTTGCAGGTTCATCTGGAGCCTTCGGAGAACGCGTGGCAGATCCGTCTTCGCAGCCTTGGGAAGATCGACACGAAGACATGGAGCCGACAAGGTCCCGCCCAACTGAAACACGTTGGCAATGCAAACTTTGTCGCCGGAGCGTTGATTCGCGTCGATCGCGGCGGCGTCGATATCGAAAGTCCCGATGTGGATGTCGACGCGGACAATCAACTGCGCCGGGTCCGCACGGAATACGATGGCTTTCCTGTCTTGGGACCGTTGGTTCGCGAGTATGTCAAACAGCGTCACGATGAAGCACGCTCCTACGCACAACGCTACAGCGAACGGCGGATGCGGTCGCAGATCGAGACCGAATTGGCCGAATCGTTGCAGAAACAGATCGACGAAGCGGAAAAGACGTTTTCGTCGCGTTTGATTGGTCCCTTGGCTGCGTTGGACCTTTCGCCGACCGTTGTCGATCTGTCGACGACCGAGGACCGTTTGACAGCGCGATACCGCTTGTCGGGCGATTGGCAATTGGCCAGCTTCACACCCCGGCCACGGGCTCCCACCGAATGCATGATGAGTGTCCAGATGCACCAGTCGACACTCAACAACGCCATGGCCCGCTTGGCACCTCAAGGGGAACCGGTATTGGTCGATGCAGCGATCCGCGAAACGTTGCAGGTGTTTGGTTTTGAAGGCCGCAAAGCGACCGAAGAACTGCCCGACAACGTGATGATTCAATTCACCAGCAGCCGTCCGGTGACCGTGGAAATTCACGATGGCCGTTTGGACCTGACGATGCGAATCATCCGACTGGATCAAACCGATGGGATCACGCTGCGGAATTTTATTGTCAAAGCATCGTACATCCCTCACATCGACGGTTTGCGTCCGGCACTGGTCCGCGACGGTCATCTGAACATCAGCGGACCGCGATTGAGCATGGGGGATCGCGTCGCCGTGCGAGCGATCTTCAACAAGGTGCTTTCGCCGAATCGATCGCTGGAATTGACCAGCGAGCAGTTGCGAAGTCATCCTGCGATGGATGGACTGGCGATCACCCAGTTCGAACTTCGCGATGGATGGATCGGATTTGCGATCGGCGACGAAGTCAATTATATGGCCGAAGCGGCACTTTACTCTCAGCCAGCCAAACGCTAACGCGTTGATCTGCTATCATCGGAACGATCCGCGGCAGCCCATCTCGGCTGTCGCGGCGTTTCGTTTGCCCGGCCAACACTGCCCCGCCGCTTGCACGTCGATTGCAGGCGACCGCGAGGCGTGGGACCTGCCCGGCGGCCCCCTTCCTTGTTTCGATGGCTTTGCTGCGCGATGACTTTGATTGAACCGAACACCTCTGCCGAACTGATCGCCGGCGATCCGAACACCCTCGCTCTGGCGCTCCGTTTGGTCTGGCAACAGGACCGATTTGGGCACGCGATCGACGTGTTGCAAGCGGGACAACGATCGCCATTGTTGGAAACCGTTGTCGATCCGGCGCCGACAGCCTGGCCCCGAAACACGCCGTTGCAACAGGCGTCTCTGGAAACGATCGATGGACGATTGGCGATTCTTGGAGTTGGCCTGGCCGGAACCAGCCATTGGAGCTTGAGTCTCGAGACGCTGGCCGGTGAAAGCGTTGGACTGCGGATCGATTGCGCTTGTCGCTGCACGACCGCTCCCGAATCGTTGGGCAGCCAGTACCGCTGGGCCGACGGAATCGATTGCCAAACCGACGCCTTCGCAGGGATCTTGTTTCGTGGAGACCAGGTCTGTGTGCAAGTCGCTCCCGACGACGAAAAGACAGTGATCACCTGCACCGCCGACGAAAAATTGTGCGAGATTCGCCCCGAAAGCCTCCCCAACGAAACGCCTCAAACGATCCGTTGGTGTTACCAGTTCCTGTTGATGTGATCCCGCAAGGGTCGCGCCGTTTAGGCGTCTGGATGGGGGACGAGAAAGCTGAGGTGATGGGCGGCGTGGATCCACATAAATTCCCGCCAATCGTCGGCGGAAAGACCATCCAGTAGCGCATAATCCTCCATCGAACCATTAAACACGCCCGCCCGCGCGATCGTCGCGATGCAATGGTCGATCATCTCATTGTCATCCTGATCGTTGGATGCGGTGGGCTGCAGGAAGGGAAAGGTCGGAGCGCCGCTGAACAGCTTGCGTTTTTTCAACGCATAGGCGAACCCCCATTTGACCAGCGTGCGGCGGGCGATCCACGGTAAACGAAAGCCAAAACCGTCCATTCCCCCCGTCATCGTCGCATCGAGATGTTGGCAGATATGTGTCAGGTTCCAACGCTTCGTCTGGGTGTAGCCCACGGCGCGAAGATGCTGGATGTCGGCAATGACATCCGCGGCGCTGCGCAGGTCGAGCGTGCGACGTTCCAAAATGAGGCCCTTCACTTCACGGGTGTTTGGGGGTTACAGCGAGACCAGCAATTCCAGCATCTCACTGGCGGTGGAGATCACGCGCGAACTGGCTTGGAAGGCGCGCTGCAGGTAGATCATTTTAACCGCTTCTTCGTCGATGTTGACACTCGTCACCGAAAGATAGTCCCCTTCGAGCGCTGAGTGATAGGTCCGCAGACCATCGGTCACGCTTTTTTGAATTGAAGCCCCTTGAGTGATCGTGGTGACCAAGCGTTGGTAGCGGTCGCGAACTGAAATATTTCCCAGTTCCGCCAACGGCTTTTCGAACAGATCGACCAATTGAGTCAGATGATCCGCATCGGTTCCGATGCCCTCGGCGCTGATTGCCAGGTACTCGGGGGAATCGAGCAACCGATCGGAGATTTGCAACGTCGCCGCATCGTTGCCAACGAAGAACGTGTTGATCCCTGCCGCCGCCAGAAAACCGCTGGTATCGCTGCCAAACCCGTACGTGACGCCAGGCGTGGTCGACGTGATCGTTAAACGACCGTCGGGAGTAATGCTCCCCTGCAAACCATCGATCGCACTAATTTGATTGGCGACATCGTTCAACGTCGTGCCTTGGCCGCTGCTGAACAGATCGATGTCGATCCGATGCGTCGAAAGCAATTCGTTGGTCTCACCGAACAACTGCAGATCGAACGACCCGTTTTCAGGCGTGAAGTCGAGTCCCGCTTGATCCAACGAAACACTTGGATTGACGGCGACCTCGGAGGTGAGGTCGGTGTACCCGACCGTTCCTTTGCCCTGGGAATGGACACGGTTGAACGATTCGGCGATTCCGGCAGCAATCGAATCGAGGTCGGTCAAGAACTTCCCGTAGATCCCTTCGCGGGCTTCGGAGATGCCTCCCAGCTTTCCGCCCGTGATAGTCAACGGGGCGTTGGTTTCGACGATCCGAATTTCCGACGCACTGCTAGGGTCTTTACTGACGTTGGTGCTGTAGACATCGCGTGAGATGCCGTCGGTGACCAGAAAGTCGCCTCCGACAAAGACCGCCACCGATCCTGTCGATTGTTCCTGGGTATCGATATTCAGGTAGCCCGACAATTCATTGAGCGCCATTTCACGTTCGTCGCGAAGCCCGGTCGCGTCGCTGCCCAACGTGCGGCCCCCTTCGATATCGACGATCTTGCGATTTAACGACGCGATCTTGGTCGTCAAAATGTTGACCTGTTCGATGTCCGACGCATAGGTCGCATCGGCGGCGTCGGCCAACTGGGTAACCCCTTGTTCCAATCGCCGCACATGGTCGGCCAGTGTTTGCCCTTCGAGCACGACCTGCTGTTTCAACGCGTAATCGCCTGGTTGATTTGCGAGGTCGTGGAGACTTGCGTTAAACGACGAGAGTTGCGTGCTGAGATCGGCGTCTCCCAGTTCGTTGACCAACGCTTCAAGGTGGGTTTGGGCGGAGCCCAACGTATCGTTGGCCGCCAACGCCGACGTGGCGTCTCGCAAACGTTCGGCCAGTGCTTGATCGAGGGCTTGGGTGATTCCGACCGGTCGAACACCGCTGCCGATCAGCAGGTCGCCTTGGCGGTTGGCGAGCCCTGGCGTCTGAACGAGTTCTTGCCGGATGTAGCCGGGGGTGTTGGCGTTGGCGATGTTGTTGCCAACGACCTGTAGCCCCAGTTGGGCCACATTCAGCCCGCTTACCGATTTGTTGATCGCAGAGATTAGCGACATGGCGATAGACTTACATATTGAGAAACGGTGACATGGCGTCGCGGCGCGCGGCGGTCATGGCAGGGTTGAAAACCAGCCCGCGAGCACGGCTCGCCCAAAGGCACTGCAATCGATCGTTTCTCGCGACGCCGCGGCCCGTTGCCGTTCATGCGGCGCGATCCAAGAAGCTGCCGCCAGCCTCGTCATCCGTCTTGTCATAAGTGATCGGTTTGGCCGACACGCCCGACATCAAGCGTAAAAATTCTTCGGTCATATTGCTCAGGTGATATTGGCCGACAAACAACGCAATCGCCTTCTGATGCAGCCCTTGCAGTTCGGTGCTGATCACCGCACAACGCTTGACCATCTCGACAGCACCGGAGTGCTTGACCGTGCTCAGTGCCGCTTGCAGACTGACCGGAGCGGCATCGGCGGCGTCGGGGAATTCGATTAACAACGCCTCCCGCTGAGCCAGCTGTTGTTGCAGCACTCGCAGCAGGCTGCCCAGTTTCGCGCACTGGTTGTGGATCTCTTCGCTGGCGGCTTTGCGGGTCGCTTGTTCCAATCCGACAAGAGTGCCCGCCAAGGCTTCGGACGTCTCATTGAGCTGTTGCAAATAGGTGTCGACGTCGGCCATCCAGTTCAGCATGAAACTAACCTTTCACTTGGGTTGCGTTCCCTCGAAATGCGGGGAACCCTTTGCGTCGCCCGCTTTCGCAACGCAATCGGTTCGGATTCTCTAATCAACCTTTTCGGCACACACACCAAGGCAGGTCCAACGATTCGTACCCGGCAAAGCTGTGGAAGTCGAAGAATTTCCGCGCTAGCAAACATATCGCATTCGACGTCGATCTAGTCCACAATAGGGCTTCGAGCCTGCGTTTCCATTGACCGATGCACCGTTTCTGGGCCCTCCGAATCCACCATGTCTCAACCCACACCGCCCAATGTGACGGAAGTTACCGAGCTTTCCAAACGGATCATCAGCAACGTCGAACTCGCCATCGTCGGAAAACGCAAGCAATTGGTGCTCTCCCTGGTCGCGTGGTTCTCCAGCGGGCACATTCTGTTGGAAGACGTTCCTGGCGTGGCCAAAACGATGCTCGCCCGGGCCCTCGCCAAAAGCGTCGGCTGCAAGTTCAAACGCATCCAGTGCACTCCCGACCTGCTGCCATCGGACATCTCCGGGACGTCGATTTTCAATCAGAAGAGTGGTGAGTTTGAGTTTCGCAAAGGGCCGTTGTTCACCCAGTTGTTTCTCGCCGATGAGATCAACCGCGCCACGCCGCGGACGCAGGCGGCGCTGTTGGAAGCGATGGCCGAATCGCGTGTTACCGTCGACGGGACGACATACCCCCTGGAGCCCCCGTTTCTGGTCGTCGCCACGCAAAATCCCGTCGACCACGAGGGGACCTTTCCGCTGCCCGAAGCGCAACTGGATCGCTTTTTGATGCGGTTTTCACTCGGCTACCCTTCGCTGGAAGAAGAGTTGCGGATGCTCGAATTGCTGCAAGTCCAGCATCCGATCGATACGCTCAAACCGGTCGCCACGGCGCAGCAATTGGTGGCGTGCCAAAACACGGTGCGGCGCGTCCACGTCGACCGGTTGGTCCGCGAATACATATTGCAAATTGTGCATGACACCCGCGATCACGAGGACCTTGCGTTGGGAGCGTCGCCTCGCGCGACCATCGCCTTGTTCCGCTGCGCTCAAGCGATGGCAGCGATCCGCGGCCGCAGCTTTGTGCAGCCCGACGATGTCAAACGGATTGTCGGCCCTGTGATGAACCATCGGATCATCGTCCGTCCGGAAAGCCGATTGCGCAAGATCACGGCCGAAAACGTGATGGAATCGATCCTCGGTGAGATCGCAGTCCCCACGGTCGGCGAAGCATGACCGCCGCGTCCTCCGCCACCGATTCGCGTCGGAATCAACCCGAGGGATCATTCAAATGGATCGCCTTGGGGGCGGCGGTGTTGTTGATCGGAATGCTTTTCGGTTCGTCGCTGTTGCTGTACACCGCCTACAGCGCGATCGCGGTCGTTGCCGTCAGCCGATGGTTGACCAACACTTGGTCCGCCGCGCCGCGGGCGCATCGCGCTAGCGGCCCCTTGGAAGCGGACATCGGCCAAGTCGTGCCGATCGCGATTGAGATCCAAAACACGGGCAAGGTCTTGATTCCGTGGCTGTTGGCTGAAGATCTACTGCCGCGCGACGCGTTGATTCACAAAGTGCCCGCCTTGCAAATCGAAGGGGATCGGATTCGAGTGCTCTCATTGTCCGCGGGGCAGACCGACACGATCCGCTACGAAATCACGTGCAATCGTCGCGGGTATTATCAGATCGGTCCAACGGTCTTGGAAACCGGCGACCTGATGGGACTCAACCGTCGCTATCGGGTTGGCGCGGTGCCGCAATATCTTCTTGTGATGCCCCGCGTGGTGCCGCTGGACGGTTATGATGTACAATCGCGGCGTCCGATCGGCGAGATCCGGATGACGCATCCGTTAATGGACGATCCCACGCGCGTCGTCGGCATTCGCCAATGGCAACCGGGCGATCCGATGCGGCGAGTCCATTGGTCGGCGACCGCGCGGACCGGGGAACTGCACAGCAAGATCTACGAAGCGTCCAGCATCGCCGGTGCGACGTTGGTCGTCGATCTGCATCGCGACACCAATCCTCGGCAACACGAACCGGTCCGCAGCGAATTGGCGATCACGTTGGCCGCGTCGATCAGCAACGCGTTGTATCAGATGAACCAACCTTTCGGATTGGTCTCCAACGGGCGCGATGCCGCCGACCGAATCCGGACCGAAGGATTCATGACCGACTACCGCACCCGCGATGCCGCCACACAACATTTGAAAATGCATGAGGTCGATGCGCATCTGAAACCGGTCTGCATTCCAGCGCAACGCGGCCCGGTTCACTATCGCGACGTGCATCGGATGTTGGCGCGGCTGGAGATCACCGATGGGCTGAGTCTAGCGCAGACGTTCCTGGAAGTGGAATCGCGGTTGTCGCGCGACACGACGCTGATCGTGATCATGCAAAAATGTGACGCTGCGGCGGCGGAAGTGCTGGCCGGATTTAAACGCCGCGGCTGGGCGGTGATAGCGATCATCAACACCTTTGAAATCGATGACTACAGCAAAGCCGCCGGACCGTTGGTTGCCAGCGGAATCGCTGTCATGCAATTACGCGATGAAGCCAGTTTGGCGATGATCTGCCGTGCGCTCGTCGAACGTTAACGCCCAAAGCCCGCTCCCTATTGTCGCATCAGGATACCAAAGCTGAGCACGTTGGCCTGCATTTCGTTGGTCACCGACGATCCGGGCAACGGACCGGCGACGGGATTGACGATCGGACCGGTCCGTGAATTTTCGAAAAAGTGCGAATAGGCCATGTTGAGCGCCAAGGTTTCGTTCAACTGGTACGATCCACCGACACTGAGTGTGTGCTCATAGATCAACGGCGTGGCGACGTTATAGAACGACTCGCTGTCTTGGATCGGATTTTGATTGTAGGAGTAACCGCATCGGATAAAGGTCCGTTCGCCCAGGGCACGCTGGGCACCGATCGCGACGGACATGATGCTGCTCCAATCGAGACCTTTCAGCCGCCCGGTGCTGTCAAATTCGGCCGGATCGCCAAAGCCGTCGGCGTTGGCATAATCGATATAGCGGAGATCCAACGCCAACAACCATTTGTCGAATCCGGCGTAGGCGGTTCCCAACGACACGATCATCGGTAGATCGATATCGGCGCTCATCTGCCGTGGGGCTCCGTTTTCATCCTCTCCATAGAACTCAAACGATTCCATCCAAGAGGGGCTTTTGAAGGACGCACCAAAACGCCACGCGTCGTTGGCGATGTAGTAGGCTCCCAGCTGCAAACCGCCACCCCAGTGATAACGTGACGATCGGCCCGAGGAATACGTCCGGTTGGCGTTGGCCGAATCAAAGACGAACGGTTCGATCCCGACTTGGCCGCTGGTGACGATCGGCCCGCCGCCGATTGAAAATTGATCGGTCACGGCGTACGAGAGGACGGGGGCGATCTGAAGGAACGAGGCCTCCGAACTGACTTGCCCCAAACCGTAGGGCTGAGGCAGCAGGACCGGGTTGGTCAGGCTGGATTGCAGGTTGGTCTTGAAGCCGGCGACGGCGTTGACACTCAAACCGATCGTGACGGGAGAGTTCTCCAGATGGTGCACCCAACCGATATTTGGGATCGGATACGTTCCCGGTTCGGCTTCGGTGGAACCGCTGTAGGGGCTGTACGATGAATCGATGCGATGTTGTGTGAACAACACATCCATTCCGACTTCCAGCTCACCATGTTCCATCCCACTGATCGTGGCAGGGTTCCAATACAGCGCGCCGAGGGCGCTGATCGGCGCGGCCGTCGATGCGCCTCCCATCCCACGATGAACCGGGCCCGCGGATGAAACGATTGCCCCTTGTCCAAAACAAACCCCTGTCGCTGCCAACAACAAGACCAAGCTTTGAGCCAATACAATGCAACGTGAATCGGTTGCCATGATTGCTGCCCCACAAAAATCGACGAGAGAACGAATCCATGTTCCGTTCGGTCTGTGATAGCTTTATCGACCTGTGGGGAAGAGGCCGTTTGTCTTATGCACTGATTGCCATAAATTTGCGGAAGTCCTACTCCGCGGTGCGGGCTCCATCACCGCACAGTTCGCACCACCGTCTTATCTTCCGCAACACAACAAGCGCTTGGTGCGATGGCGGTGGGCCAAGCGACGGCGTTAACGCGGTTTCGTTGGGCGGACGCCAGTCGATACCGCGAACTGGTATTCCGAAAGTAGCGGATCGGTCGACCGAAGATGTTGCCCCGAGGGGGTGGTTTCGGTCGTCGCGAATCCACATTGACGGAGGAGTTCGGCGGGCCGATCACAACCAAAAATAAACCGCTCTCCCAGCTCCTCCATTCCCTCGAGAAACTTAGCGACCGCGGGATGTTGCGACGTTCCATCGACGACGCCTTGGGTGACAAAGTCGCACCAGATGCGACTGTCTCGATGGCCCAACCACTCGCTGGCGGCATTCAGAATCCGACGGTTTTCCGCTTTGCTGAAATACATCGAACAGCCTTCGTAGACCACCACGGTGGGAAGCTGGGGATCGAAGTCCGGATGCTCCAACAACAGACGCGCGACGTCGTCCTGTTTAAAATCGGCACCAACCATCCGACGACGAACGTCAGGGCGATCTTTCATTTGAGAGATCACGCGCGTTCGCTCTTCGAGCATCTCGGGCAGATCCAATTCAAAATAGATGGGCTTCCGATCGCCCGCGAACAAACGGAACGGACGCATATCCAAACCGGCCCCCAAGATCACCACCTGTTGTAGATTTTCGACATCGGTGATCGTTTGATCGATGTGCGCCGTTCGCGCCAACACCATATCTTGCAGCTGTGGCAAGACGCGACAAAGCCGCATCGCCAGCAATTCGCCATGCGGACCCGCCGCTTGCCGTTCGTGTCCGGCGTCCAGACGTAGGTGCTCGTGTTGTGAAGAGGCACGCAAACCGGCGATCATCCGTGCCGACGATTTCAGTTTGTGCTTGTACAACGGTGAGATTTGCGGCTGTTCTTTGGTCGGCCTCAACTGGATTGAAGGCTGCGCAAAGTATTTCATCTCCGCTTCGGCGACCACATCGCCATTGGCAGTGAAGGTTACCGGCAATGTGACCAATACCCGTTTGCCCGCAAAGTAACGTTGCCGAACTTTGTTCACTAACGACTCGGGAACTTCACACACGCCACGCAGATGCCCGGTGCTTGGGATCCGGTATTTAACATCCATCGACGCCAGCCACAGCGATGCGGAATCGTCTTCGTGGCATGGATGCACCCCCACAATAGGCACTGCACGTAATAGAGATGCTAACGCGATCCCGCCGGTGTAGTCGGCGGACAATGAGATCAATGCTGCCTGATGCGTGCCATGTTGATTGGTCGACGCATAACACAGCGGCAACTCGGTGACGCACATCCCTTCACGCACTTCGGTGATCCGCCAATCGATCGACTTTAGGGCCGGCACCGCTTCATGCAACAAACCTGTGACCAACGTGGGATTCATGCGATCTGCATAATCTTGCTGCCAAGAAATCGCCGCATGCCCGACCTGTGAACCGACCATCACCGAACCTCAAATGAAAAGTATGGACAAGAAGCAATCGTTCGAAGCCAACGAGAGACGATTCGCTTCGCGATAGATTCGATGCTAATTAGCAAGCTTCGTGACGCTGGTCCCGCGAAGGAGTTTGCGGCAAATACTATGAGACGTCGTTCCTACCTCATGTGGATGGGAACTACAAAGTTTTTCAAGGCACGTCGGCGCGTTAGAAACGATCGACCAACTCTATAGAGTTCGCGAATCCCAAGCATTTTCTACGAACGCCCAACAGGAAGCAGTACGTTCGCCAGAGACTGCATCTCCGTTAAGGGGGTGGCGTCATCTGGAGGGACAGATAGGGAAACGTGATAGTCAAGTCGAGCGTTCCCATTTTTTTTGGGCTAGCGCCAAGAATAGGGCCTAAACTTCGGCAGCCGGCAACGCCCCTTTGCCATTACGATCCATTTCCTCTAGTGACGGTTTGCCTTGTCGACGCAAGCTGCCACGGTCGTCTCGCATTAGGTCTGCACTGAACGCGGTCAAGTTCATGACACACCCCATTGTTCCTGACGCAACCGTTGCCACCCACGAGAACCGATACCAGGTTCTCGACCGGTTGTCTGATGGATCGATGGTCGATGCCTGCTTTGCTAAGGATTTGCAAACGGGCGAGCGGGTGGTGCTGCGTGAAGTTCCCAAGCGGTTTTTTCGCGAAAGCGGACTGGCGCGGTTCATGAACGAAGTTCGCTTGACCTCGGGAATCTGTTGTGAAACCTATTCCCGCCCCTTGGAATTCGAGCTCGGCGAAGAGCATCTGCGGATTGTCTATCCTCATGTGCCAGGAACGTTACTGTCAGCGCGGATTGGCAACGCGCGATTCACACCGCGCGACACGATGCGGATTGCGCGGGACCTGTTGACCGCGTTGGACGGCATTCACCAGATCGGCTGCATTCAACGGGACATTCGCCCTTCAAAGATTGTCATCCGCCCCGATGGACTGGCCGTTTTATGTGGATACCTGCCACTTCGATCTGCCGACGCATTGGGAGGCAACGACGCGCTGAGCCGCGAATTCGCGTCGTACATGTCTCCCGAACTTTCGGGAGTAATCGATCACGACATCGGCGAAGTCTCCGATCTGTATTCGCTGGGACATGTGCTCAACACCTGTCTGACGGGAGTCCCAGCGTTTGATGGAGAGGTCAACGACATCCTCTATCAACACATGACGTCGGATCCCGCGGCCGAACGCTTTTCGGTCGAGACCCCCGATCTAGTGATCAAGTTCATCGAAAAATTGATCTGCAAAGAACCGCGCGACCGCTACCAATCGGCCCGCGCTGCGTTGTTTGATGTCGATAAAATCCTCTCCTTCATCGAAGCGGGGATTGTCGCGCCGAAGTTCGTGATCGGCACCGCCGATCGGCGAACCGTGTTGATCGAACCGGCATTCGTCGGGCGGCAGGAACAGACCAATGAACTGCGACTGGGGGTTGAAGACGCGATTTGTGGTCGATTCCATAAGATCTTAATGACCAGCGAATCGGGGATGGGAAAGACCCGGATGCTGCATGAGATCTCTAGCGTCGCGGCCAGAAAAGGCTTCCTGATCCTCAACGGAAGATCTTCGCAGCACGCGGCCCAACAGCCGAACGCGTGTTGGTTGCAGATGATCGATCAACTGGCGAAATTTCTCGTCAACGACGCGGAGCTGCGCGAACAGACGATCCGGCGGATGGAGGACTTTCGCGAGGAAGTGATCACCGCGATGCCCGCGATCGCCGATGTGCTCGGTTGGACCGGAACTCGGTTGTCCGGCCCGGATGAACTGGGGCAGGGACGCGTGATCCTGGCGTTTCGAACGTTGCTGTCTGGGCTGGGGACCGCCGATCGTTGCGTGATGTTGACGCTGGATGATTGCCAATGGATCGACGATCAATCGATGCGCGTGTTAACGGAGATCTGTGAAGCCGAGGCGCGCCACCTGTTCCTGCTGGCGGTGATGCGTCCCTATGAGCCATGCCGTCAAGACATGCAGCGTGCGCTGCGCGTTTCTCATCTCACCACGCTGGGACCGTTGAGTCTTCACGCAGTCAAGCAACTCGCCTTATCGATGGCGGGCCCGCTGCCAAGCGTTGCGATCGAAGTCGTGCAGAAGTACGCCGAAGGCAGCCCCTTCATGGCGGCGGCCGTCTTGCGAGGGATGCTGGAATCAAATGTTTTAACGGTCGAAAACGAAGCCTGGGCAATCGATCACGAACGGCTGTCGACATTCCAAGCGGCCGACAATTCCAGCGAGATCTTGGTCGATCGTTTAACGCGGTTGCCCAACAGCTCGCGAAGCCTGTTGAATGCCGCCGCGGTGATCGGTCACGACTTCAGTCTCGATGCCGCAGCGAGTTTGGCAGGGATGGAAATGGCCGATGCGCATGTGGCCTTTAAGTCCGCCCGCGCCCATCGATTGGTTTGGAGTCGTCCCAACAGCAAGTTTTCGTTTGTCCACGACAAGATCCGTGCTGCGGTTTTGAGTGGTATCTCCCAAGAGACTCAACGGGCGATGCATGGACAACTGGGACGCTATTTGGAATCGCACGTTCCCGATCGTGTCTTCGACATCGCTTATCATTTCGACGCCGCGGAGATGCACGTCGAAGCGCTCCCGTACGCGCTCCGCGCTGCGCAGGTCGCGCTGAAAAGCTTCTCGCTGGTCAGCGCCCAAACCCAGCTCTCGATCGCGACCCGCGCGTTGCAACACGCCGATAGCGTCACCCGTCATCAAATCGAAATGATGATGAGTGAGGTTTTGATGCTTCGCGGCGAATACAACGAAACCGAACAATGGTTGGAGGCCGCAGCTCAAAGTGCGGTGGTCGATCAGGACCACGCCCGCGTGGCGATGAAACGGGGGGAATTGCAATTTAAACGGGGCAATAAAGATCAAGCGGTCGACTATTTTGAGGCGTCGCTCAAACAGCTGGGGCAGACCGTCTGCCGCAACAAATTGCAGCTCGCTTGGAACATCGGTATCGAACTGACCCGGCAGATCCGAAATTCTCTGTTCCCTTCGACCTGTGGGCGTCGACGCGGCGAACCGACCGACTCCGAAAAGATGACGTTTGCGTTGTACAGCCAGATCGCCCATGCCTATTGGTACACACGCGACCAATACCACACCCTGTGGGCACATCTACGAGGCATGAACGCGGCGGAACGTTATCCGGCCAATCCGTATCTGGCACAGGCTTATTCCGAACATGCGCCGGCGATGTCCTTGCTGCGTTGGGAAACACGAGGCATCCAGTACGCGAAGCGATCGCTCGAGATGCGCAAGAAACTCGACGACCTTTGGGGACAGGGGCAATCTCGCAACTTCTTCAGCATCTTGCTGTATTCGTTCGCGCGGTTTGAAGACTGTATTGAACAATCGCGTTTGGCGGTCCAGATTTTGGAACGGACCGGAGACTACTGGGAAGTCCATATCGCACGGTACCAGCTTGCGGCGTCGTACTATCGATTGGGCCATTGGGACGAAGCGGTTCGGCTGTCCCAGTTGAACTATCAATCGGCGGTCACCCACGGCGACTACCAAGCGACCGGGAACATCATCGATGTCTGGGCACGGGCGGCCAATGGCGATCTGCCTGCCGAGATCCTGCAAACCGAACTGCAGCGCGATGTGATCGACGCGCAACGCGGCTGCCAAACGCGGCTGGCTTGCGGTGTTCGCGAATACTACTTGGGGCGTTTTTCGGCTGCGGTTGCGATGTTCGAATCCGCGATCGAGATTGCCGAACAGGCGGAGGTCTGCAACACGTATATCAGTCCGTGCTACACCTGGCTGTGTTCGGGGCTGCGAAAACAATTCGAAGCCCAACCGGCAAAATCGATCGCTGTTCAGAAACAAAGAATCCAGCAGCTTGCCAGTGCCGCCAAAAAGGCGCTCGCGTTTGGCAAACGCTTTCCCAACGAACTGCCTCACGCGTTGCGGGAAACCGCCGCGGTCCTGGCGATGGCGGGGCGCAATCGGCAGGCGAAACGCTATTTTCAACGCAGCCTCGATGTCGCGGCGCGACAATCGGCGCAACTTGAACACGCCCAAAGCATGGTGTTGCGTGCAGAATTTGCTGCTGAACTGGGCTGGGAAACGGATCACGAGGCGCTCGCCCACGCGGTCGACCTATTGTCGCGGTTGAAATTTGCCACGGAGAAGGTCGCTGAAGAGGGTTCGCTGTCCCTGTTCGATCGCTTTGATTCGCTGCTGGCTTCGGGCCGCCGGATCGCCACCAGCGTGATGCCGTCGGAGATCTATCGCGAAGTGGGCGTCGCAGCGAAAAAGATCCTTCGCGGCGAACAGGCGTTTGTGATTGTGATCTCCCCCGATGGCGAAGCACCAGTGACCTGTCCTGAAGGGCAAGTCTTCGACACCGACCTGCTGGCCGAAACCCAGCGAAAAATGGCCACCGTCGTCCGCGACGAAGAGAATTGTATCGATCGTGGTTTTGCGACCAAATGCCAAGGATCCTTCTTGTGTAGCCCGATCGAAGTGCAGGGCCAGGTCTCGGCATTCCTCTACATCACCAACAAACGCTTCACCGATCTGTTTGGCAGCGATGAGATTCGCATTGCCGAATACCTGGTTTCCTTTGCCGGTGCGGGCTTGGAACGCGCCGATAGTTTCCAACAACTGCACGATCTGAACCAGAACCTCGAAGCCAAGGTTCAAGACCGGATCATCGCAGTCGTCGAACGTTCGAAGGAACTGGAACGGACCACGAAGCAGTTGCACAAGACGAAGGAAAAGTTCCAACGCGCCAAAGAGGCCGCCGAAAACGCGAACCGCGCCAAAAGCGAATTCTTGGCCCGCATGAGTCATGAGATTCGTACGCCGATCACTGGCATCTTGGGCTTCTCGGAACTGTTGTTACGGGGCATCGTGACTCACGAAGACGATCGCACCTCGCACCTGGAAACCATTCACTCCAACGGCACCCACCTGCTGCAGTTGTTGGACGATATCCTGGACATCTCCAAGATCGAAGCCGACAAGGTGGAGATCGAACGGGTCCCTTGCGCTCCCACGCAATTGATCAATGAGATCGTCCGCTCGCTGCGTTCTAAAGCGATTCAAAAAGAGATCGCGTTGACGTTCCAGATCGATAGCCCCATCCCTGAAACGATCGTCAGCGATCCCACACGGTTCCGACAAATCGTCACCAACCTGGTTGGCAACGCCGTGAAGTTCACCGAGACCGGGGGCGTCACGGTACATTTGAATTCCAAAGGCGATCCGTTGGCGCCGAGCCATCTAGAGGTCTCCGTCGACGATACCGGAGCGGGGATGACCGCCGAACAGATGTCGCGAATCTTCGAACCGTTTGTTCAAGCCGATACGTCGACGACGCGGAAACATGGAGGCACCGGACTTGGTCTGTCGATCGGCAAACGATTGGCAGAGGCATTGGGCGGCTCGCTGAGTATTTCCAGCACACTCAACGTCGGGACGCAATTTACCTTCACGCTACCGATCGAAAATTTGGCCGGCACACGCATGCTCAGCCCCGAAGAAGCGACAGCGTTTGCGAGCCAAACTCGAACGCAGGAGTTCCGCAAAGCCGACGTTTCGGGCACGCGGGTTTTAATCGTCGACGATTGCGAGACCAATCGCAACTTGATGACCTTCCTGCTGCACGACGCGGGCAGCGAAGTCATCACGGCGACCAATGGTCAAGAGGCTGTCGACCTGTTGATCGAACAAGGGCAAGCCGTCGACATCGTGCTGATGGACATGCAGATGCCGATCATGGATGGCTACACCGCCGCCCGCACCCTCCGTGCCCGTGGTTACAACCGCCCGATCGTGGCGCTGACCGCCAACGCAATGGTCGGCGATGAGGCCAAGTGCCGGCAAGCCGGCTGCACCCATTACTTAACCAAACCGATCGATCTCGATGCGTTGTTACAGATCGTGCGCATCGGTGCGAATGCTTCCAACACGGCACTCACCACTGACGTTCCACTTGCAAATCGGGTGACCGATCCTGTTCCCTCAAAGACGCTCATCGTTTCGCCACCCGACAGCGAAGCTGATGAGCGCGTTGCCCAGCAACCGTCCTTCCCAACGCCTTCCCAACGCGACACCCCGATCTTGCCGAACGATTGGCGTTGCGAGTTTGCTTGCTTCCTGATCGATCGAGTCGCCAACGCGCTGCCACGGATGCTCGACGCCTCGGCCGGGAACAACTTCGACGAAATTGCCCGCCAATCCCACTGGATTAAAGGCTCTGGAGATAGCGTCGGACTCGCGCAATTGTCTATGTTGGCAGCATCCTGCGAAACTGCCGTGGACGAACGCAACGCGATGCAGGTGCAAGACACGTTGCAACAAATGCAAAGGTTTGTCGACGACGCCCAACGCGAACGCGCAAGCAAGACAGCCAACGCACCGCGCGTCTTGGAAAACGCCACTTCCCATCGAAGCATTTTTCCATGGCGGCGGACGCGCCACGCGTCTCCCGGAGCAGGACAACCGAGGTAAGCGCGGTTATCGCCCGCCGCGCTGCCAATCGCCGCCATGCGATGGGCACCTTTGCGTCACGTCCACTCGATCCGGTATATTCCATTTTGCATGCGGGTGCGTCTTCGTTCGCACCTGGCCCCGCTTGACTTTGCGGGCGTCTCCCTGGCGTGTGAGCCCTCGCCATCTTGTTGGAACTTTGTGATGTTACCGATCGAATGCACGGGTCTTTGCGAGACACCGTTGGGAATCTTGACCCACCAATGGACCACGGCGGGGCTGTTCCGGATCCGGTTATTCGCCGACCCCTCATCGGCCGGAATCCAAGAGGCGTTGCAGCAGACCGAAGCCAAGCAGGTTCGCCACCGCGCATCGTTTGCCCAGCGGATCGACGCATACTTCAAGGGGCAGCCGACCACCTTCGACGATATCCCGGTCGACGCTTCGGATTGGTCTCCGTTTTTCGCTCAGGTTTATCATGCCTGCCGCAAGGTCCCCGCAGGGCAAATCATCAGCTACAAAGAACTGGCTTGTCGTGCAGGACGCCCCGCGGCATCGCGCGCCGTTGGACAGGCAATGGCTCGCAACCGGATCCCGATTGTGATTCCTTGCCACCGAATCGTGGGCAGCAACGGAAGATTGACAGGTTTTTCAGCCGATGGAGGAATCGAGACCAAACGCTGGTTGTTGGATCGCGAGCGCGGAGACACGCTGTTTCCGAACAGCGTTACGCGCGGGGGCTGAAGCTTGGATCGCCACGCAGCGCCCCTGCGAAATCGAAGGTCCGCACAGGCCGCAAACGTTAGGCGAGAACGTAAGCGGTCACGACCGACATCATCAGCATCGTAAATCCGATCAGCCACCATTTGCGGGTGGGATTCAAACGATGCTCGTTGGCCAACTGGCGGACCACGGCACGGGCGGTTTCGACGTCGGCTCCGGTTTCCTCGCAACAAGCAACGACAGCATCATGCCAATTGCCTTGGTGAAGAAGATGAAGCACAAGATCCTTCTGTGAATCCGTCATAAAAATATCGTGAATCTGTGGTGGGGATACCGATGCTAAGTGCAACCGATCGTTGGGCGGGCAGTCGAGCGGGAGGATGAACAAAAAACAGCGACGCAAACCCTGCAGACGCCATAAAAAGTCCCGGCTCAGAGCACGAAACATCTGGGTATTTTAGGTGGACCAGGGGGCATTCGCTAGGCCCTCCGACAAATTCTCGCGGCCAATCGCCGCGTTGAGGTTGTCTTTTGCTGCCAATCCCCATAGATTATCATCCTATGCGATCTGCGAAGGCTCTGCCCGCGATCGCCTCGATACACCGTAAACTGTTATTTAATAAGCATTTAAGACGTCGGAGTCTGACCTCCCATGACAATGGATAAAAGCCTGAAGGTTCAGGCCGGAGCGATCAAGAGTCGCAATGTTCTGACCCGTGCCGAGCGGATTTCACGGTTGCAAGAACTTGACAAATGGACCGAGGATTCGAACGTCATTGGCATGGCCAAGGTACGAGTTCAAAAGGTTTCGCTGAAGAAAAAGAAGAAGGTCAAGACCGAAGAAACCGCAGCTTCGAAGAAGAAGAAGTAGTCGCTGCGACGTTCACTTCGCCATTGCTTTTGCAAAAAACGGTTCGATCCGATCGAACCGTTTTTTTTCATGCGCCGACCGCTGTACCCAAATGCCCGGCTGGGCAAGTGAAACGTTGTCGGGGAGAATGGAAGGATTCAAAATCGACAACGCGCGGGTATTGCGATGACGACCAAACCACTGGCACCAGCAAACTTCCATCTTGCCAGTCCATTCCCCCCTGCTGGTGACCAGCCGCGGGCGATCCAATCGTTGGTCGCGGGCCTGAATGCCGGCAAACAGCATCAGGTGCTCATGGGTGTCACCGGGTCGGGCAAGACCTATACGATGGCCAATGTCATCGAGCAGATGAAGCGGCCCACATTGGTGCTCAGCCACAACAAGACGCTTGCCGCCCAGCTGTATTCGGAATTCAAAGAGTTCTTTCCGGAAAACGCGGTTCATTATTTCGTCAGCTATTACGACTACTACCAGCCCGAAGCCTACATCCCGCAGCGCGACGTCTATATCGAAAAGGACTCGTCGATCAACGAAGAGATCGACCGTTTGCGACTGGCATCGACAAGCTCGCTGATCAGTCGCCGCGACGTGATCATTGTTGCCAGCGTCTCGAGTATCTACGGGCTCGGTTCGCCACAAGACTACAAAGAGATGGTCGTTCCGTTGAAGGTCGGGGAGTCGTTTGATCGCGACACCCTGCTGCTGCGATTGATCGATATCCAATACAGCCGCAACGATGTGAACTTTGAACGCAGCAAGTTCCGCGTCCGTGGTGACTGCATCGAACTCTGGCCCAGCTACGAAGAGTTTGCATTACGGATCGAGATGTGGGGCGATGAGATCGAACAGATTTCGATGATCCGTCCGGTCTCGGGCGAGATCATCGGCCGCACCGACGAGGTCTACGTTTACCCGGCGAAACACTTTGTGATGCCCGAGGATCGCATCGCCGCTGCGATCGAATCGCTGCAGCAGGAACTGGAAGAACAGCTGGAAAAGATGAAGAGTCAAGGCAAGCTGTTGGAGGCGCAGCGGCTGTCGGCTCGGACTCGCTTCGACCTCGAAATGATGCAAGAGGTAGGGCATTGTCCCGGCATCGAAAATTACAGTCGGCCGCTTTCGGGCAAGCCCCCCGGTGCCACTCCCGATACGCTGTACGACTATTTCCCCAAGGATTTCCTGGTCTTCGTCGACGAATCGCATGTCACCGTCCCGCAGATCCGAGCGATGTTTGCCGGCGACCAAAGCCGCAAGAACACCCTGGTCGAACACGGATTCCGGCTGCCGAGTGCGCTCGACAATCGGCCGTTGAAATTTGAAGAGTGGGAACAAAAGTCGGGGCAAACCGTTTTCGTTTCGGCGACTCCCAGCGATTACGAATTGGATCAAACGCACGGCGAAGTTGTCGAGCAATTGATTCGGCCGACGGGATTGCTGGACCCGTTGGTCGAAGTCTTGCCGGCTCACGGGCAGGTGAATCATCTCGTTGGAGAGATTCGCAAGCGGGCCGAGAAAGACGAACGCGTACTTGTCACTGCGCTCACCAAACGACTGGCCGAAGATCTTTCCAGCTACTTCCAAGAACAAGGCCTCCGCTGTCGCTGGCTGCACAGCGAATTGAATGCCTTCGAACGCGTCGACCTGCTGAAAGAATTGCGGGAAGGAAAGTTTGACGTCCTGGTCGGGGTCAACCTACTCCGCGAAGGGCTCGACCTGCCCGAGGTTTCTTTGGTGGCGATCCTGGATGCCGACAAAGAAGGATTCTTGCGCAGCGAAACCAGCTTGATCCAGACGATCGGCCGCGCGGCTCGTAATGCCAACGCTCAAGTGATCCTATACGCCGACAAGATCACCCGATCGATGCGACTGGCGATCGACGAAACCGCTCGGCGTCGCGAGATTCAAGAAGCGTTCAATCGCGAACACGGGATCACTCCCACGACGGTCAAACGCAATATTGGCTCGAGCATCGACGCGGCCGCCAAGCAGCATCGCGCCACTACCGCGGCAGCCCAAGAGCCTGGCGAAGGGAAGTATGTGACCCTGGAATATATTGCGGAATTGGAAGGCGAGATGATTACGGCCGCCGAAGAGCTGGAATTTGAACGGGCTGCGGCGCTCCGCGATCGCATCGATAGCCTCAAGGGACAGGTCGGCAAACGGCTAGTCGAAGCGCCTGCGGAGGAGGAAAAGTCGGGGCGCGGTCGCCGTAAGAAGGTCGCCGGTCGCCGCAGTGTCCCCCGTCCCAAGAAGGCATAGCCAGCCGCTCCCGTGAGACCGTCCGTTTCACCCGCCAAGTACCGATCTGGTTTAAACGACGCAGCTCTCTTACCTGCGTTGGCTCTTTCGTAATCGCGTTCCGCGCTGCTGGTGCTCACGCGTCCATCGCAGAACGTTGACCAGACGACGGTTTACATGTAAAATATCCACGTGGTGACTGAATGGGGAATCCAAGTAAAGGAGCAACGCAATGATCAAAGTTCGCAAAGCCAACGACCGTGGACACGCAGATCACGGTTGGCTTAATTCGCATCACACGTTTTCGTTCGCGTCCTATCGCGACCCGACTCAGATGGGGTTTCGCGCGTTGCGAGTGATCAACGAGGACCGCGTCGCCGCCGGCCAAGGCTTTGGTACGCATCCCCACCACGACATGGAGATCGTTTCTTACGTTCTGCAGGGAGCGCTGGAACACAAGGATTCGTTAGGCAACGGGGAGGTCTTGCGTCCGGGAGAATTCCAACGGATCAGCGCAGGGACGGGAATCACGCACAGTGAATTTAACCCTTTGGCCGACGAATCCACTCACTTCTACCAGATCTGGTTGCAGCCCGAGAGTTCCGGCATCGACCCTAGCTACGAACAGAAGCGTTTCGACGACAACGAACTATCCAACACGCTGCGTCTGGTGGCGTCACCCGACGCAGCGGACGGTTCGCTTTTGATCCATCAGGACGCTCGGATTTTCCTATCGCAGTTGGACGCAGATCACTCCGTTCAGGCGACCTTTGCAGCGGGCCGACACGGCTGGCTGCAAGTCCTTCGCGGATCGGTCACGCTCAACGGCGAAGCGTTGGAGACCAGCGACGGCGCGGCGATCAGCGACGAATCGACGTTAGTGATCACCGCCACGACCGACGCCGAAATCATGCTCTTCGACCTGGCCTAAGCGGCTCTCGGCGGCAGGCCGCAACGGCTGGAGTTCGAACGGTTCTCAGAAGCCGCTCCCATTTCAGCCGTCGAGCAAGACCTGCCCGACGACTCCCAACAGGAAACCAAACACCGCACCGATCGCCGGCGCACGCTGGCTCTCGCTGCGGGACTGGGGCGCCAGATCTTGAAAGGTCAGGTACAGGATTCCGCTGGCGGCGAAGAGCATGATAAACCCGACGACACTCGGATACTCCGCCAGGTGATGGTACCCGATCCAACCGGCCAGCGGCCCCAACGGAACGCAGGCGGCGAGCATCAAAACCAACTTGCCGCCGCGGACGTTACCGCTCACACTCAACTCGCGGAACGCATTAAACCCCTCGGGCAGGTTTTGCAGTGCGATCAATACCGCCAGCAGCGCTCCGGTGCTTTCGCCATGCGCGAACGCCGCCCCCAGCGCGATCGCCTCGGGAATAAAGTCGGACAGCATCGCGACCAATTGAGCGACCGAACTTTGCGATCGCGCCAACAAGGTCTCCAGCCCCCAAAACACGATCGCCCCGGCGACAAACGCCGCCACGATCCAGCTCAAAGACAACGCCTTCACGCCATCGGGGACTAGCACCAACGCCACCGCCGAGATCAGCACACCGCCGCCAAAGGCGATCACACTGTGCCGGAACTCCTCTTCGAGCCACTGCGGCGAGATCCGCTCGACCATCGCGATCGCGCCACCGATCGGAATCGCCGCTCCCGCCATCGTCGTCAACAACAACACCTGTACCAGTTCGTTCATGTCGTCTCCTCCCAATCTCCTGTTCGCCTGTATCGTCGCCGTTGTCAGCGGAACTGCCAACCTACCGGCCGCTGGAGGCACGTTGCTGCAATCAACAAGCCAAACGCGAACAACGGATATGAAAACGTTCGTCAACCAGCTTGGGGCCGCTGCCCCCGCGACCAACTCCAACCGAGCAACCGGCTGTGTGAAGCGAACGAGTTAACCCCGCTACGGTCTCCGGTTTCTAACAACGGTTTGTGCCGCTGAGAAAAGAGCCGAACGAACACAATTGGGCAGGCGTCAAATGTAACAGGGGGATTCGAAGGGAGCGACGAATGAGGCCGCGAACGCAGGCGGTCGCGATGCTAACGAATGCCTCATTTTCCGACGGCTTCGCCGAAGGAGGATCTTGTCGCGACGTTTTCAGACGCCCCTTTGTCACGGACCCATGTTTGTCATTCCGCGGGTTGGGAGCTGACAAAATGGATTTTTTTATCTTCCGCAGCTGAAACGACTTAGGTCAACAGGAGGCCATTTTGGGGGCGGCGGCCAGCGCATCGCAATGCTTGTTTCGGGTATTAGAGGTAGGCAAACGCAATTTCACGTTTGCTCCACACCGACCTAGGAGCAAGAAAACTGACGAAGACAAGCATTGACACAGACGGTGGTCGCACGATTGCGATCGGCGACATCCATGGGCACGCCGACGCGCTGCGACGGTTGATCGACGAAATACGGCCCAGACGTGGCGACACGATCGTTCCGTTGGGCGATTACGTCAACCGCGGTCCCGATGCGCGCGGCGTGATCGAAGCGTTGATCGAACTCGACAGTTCTTGCCACCTGGTCCCCGTGCTTGGGAATCACGATGAAATGATGCTCGACGCGCGATCCGATCGTTACGCTTTGGATCGTTTTCGCCATGCTGGCGGGCAACAAACGCTCGATTCCTATCGCCCCCAACCGTCGATCATCTCGGCGAAGCTCTCCCTCGTCCCGGACAGCCATTGGGAATTCTTGAACGGCTGCTTGGCGTTCTACGAGACGCAAACCTGTGTCTTCACCCACGCTTGTTATGACCCGTATTTGGCGATGAAAGACCAGCCGGCTAGCCTGTTGCGTTGGACCTCGATCGATGGCGCAGTGCCGGCGCCGCACTGCAGCGGTAAGTTGGTCGTCGTGGGGCACACGCCAAATCGGATCGTCAGAAACTATCGTCATCTCATCTGTATCGATACCGGATGTGGATTCGGCGGTCGGCTAACCGCGCTGGAGCCCGCCACCGGAACGACCTGGTCGGTGGAGCAAAGTGGAACCGCCCAAGATGGAGGCCTTCGATGAACGACAAACCGAAGCCCTTCGATCCGTTGGCAATCAAAACACGCCCCGACCGCGACCGACGCGTGCAGCAAGCCGATCGACTCGCTCGCGTTTTGCGTCTGCTTGCGCTGATTCATTCAGGGAAGAACTACGACGTCAAAGCAATCGCTCGCGAGATCGGTTGTTCGACGCGAACCGTCGCACGCGACCTACAAGTTTTGACGTATGCCGGAGTGCCATGGTACTTCGACAAAGAAACCGCCAGCTACCGTCTGCCGCTGAACTATCGCATCCCCATTCCGATGAACATCCGCGAGTCGGCTATGTCGCGTCAATCCGAAGCTGTTGATCATTACCGAGGCTTTTTCACAGTGGACGATCCGATGACGCTATCGGAGATCGACTTCGTCGCCCGCTGGATTCATGAGAACCACAACTTCAGCGAGTTGCATAAAGAAAGGCCTTGGGCCATGCAATGGAATGCTCGGCTGAACCTTCCGAGCGTTGCGCTCGCCAATTTCCATACGATCTTCATGGCGGCATTCCGCGACTGTCCCGATGCGTTCATTCGCACCGTTTGGCAGTCTCACGTCGACTTTCTAATGGTCCCGTGGAAATCGGAAGCGGCGTTCTTGGCGCGCAACGCGGCGATCTGCAATTGGATGTCCCCGCGGATGCCCAATTCGATCATCGACGTCCCGTCCCAAATCGACAAATACCGGAGTTGTTAATACATCGTGAGCCCTCTGATTTACGCGTAATCGATGACCGTATCCGTTCCGTCTGTCAGCGAATACGTAAGAGTCTGTGAATGAAGTCGATGGGGAAACCGATGCTTAGCGAACGAGATCGAGCAGGCTTAAAACAAGCGATCCAAACCACCGTGCTCCCCGAATACGTTCACAAAATTGGTGAGGTACGGATGAAGTGGGTTGCGGATCGAGCGGGGATTTGGGTCGAGATCGCCGGGGAAGATGCCTATTTCGGGCAAACGATCGAAGCGGCGATGATGACCGCCCAGGAATGCGACTGGATATTCCTCAGCAAACATCCACCGATGCTCGACGACGACTGGACCTGGTTCGACGAGCGAGTCGCCCACGGCGAGTCGTGGCAGGATAGAGTCGTACCGATGAAACGCCAGGAAAGTCGCGAGCGTGTCGCAACGAACTATTGCCCTGGAGAGTGAGTGCAGCAAACAGTTTAATAAGGATCTTTCATCCATGAGTTTGATGTTAAATCGTGCGTATGCGGCATTGTGGAGAGCGTTTGGTGATGAAGGCATCGCTCGCCCCGGCTACGTACAGTCGATACCTGACAACCTTTTACCGGAAATTGAGTTCAGGAAAATCCGAGAAGAACTTGAACAAGGTGCAGGAAATGAGTTGAACGCAAAATTCCTCGCGGTGCATTCTTCAACGGCGTTAGTTGTGAACAGCTTTGGGATTTTCAAGTCAGACCAGTGTTCAACGCAATTTGAATGGAACGGGGACAAGTTTGCGCCACCACAGTTCGAACGGCAATGCAGAACAGGACTAGGTGGAACACCACCTAATATTGATGTTTGGTTTTCGGCTTCGGACGCAGTAGTTGCGATCGAATCGAAACTAACTGAGTACTTCACTCCAAAACAAGCATTCTTCGCTGACAGCTACACTCGCGAAAACCTGCCATATGCCGAAGACTGTTGGTGGACAATTCTAGAGGATTCAAAAGATGCTGGAAAACGCTATTTGGATGTGGCACAACTCGTAAAGCACTATCTAGGTCTTCGTCGGCATATGTGCGACGGAGGAGCCGGGCGAATAGAACTGTTGTATGTTTTTTGGGAGCCAGCAAATGCGAACCAATTGGATTGTTGTGTTCAGCATAGAGAAGAAATTTCTGCGTTGATCGATGCGGTCAGTGGATCCGCTGTTACTTTGGCAGCAATTTCATATAGCGACTTATGGCGAGACTGGGACAGCACACCCGCTTTGAAAACGCATGTCGCCAACCTTCGTGCCAGATATGACGTTGAGATCTAGAGGCGAACATAGTTTATAGAAAATTCCAAAGTGTTTCAGCATCTTCGCCGACCATGTAATGCAGGTCCGTTTCAGCACGCCAGTTCGATAGCTGAAACTTGGAAGCGATGGATTCCAGTCGATCCCGGCTCGTTCCGTTGCCATGCAGAATGACGCTTCGAGAATCTTTCACGTGCCACATCACTCGGCCTCGTGGGACGTCGAAATATTCGCGGGTGCTGGAAAGCGAAAGCTGTTTGGCAGCTTCATGCCAACAGGCGTCGTGGGCGAAGTCGCTGTCGCAGATCCCGCAAACCGCTCTGCCCGGATCAATCGTCTCGGCGAAGACAGCCAAACGACCTCCATGGTCCCACCAAATTCCGATCAGCGGATCGTTGTTCAGCATCGCAGACTCGTGAGGTGGTATTGTTGGTGCCATGGTAATACCAATACCACAAGCCGCTGACCGACGTGGGACATTCCACAGGAAAAAGATTTGCAGATACGTCGCGTGACACTCGATTTGCGAGAGGTTATAGGGAAGGGATGGAGATGTCTCGCAGAGGGCGATGCACGGGTTGGATTCGACAAGAAGCGAGAAGAGCAAATGGACGAAACATCGTGTTGCCCGGGAAATGACGCGTCGATTTCCGGTGGCGGAATCGGGTTCTTTGAACGCTACCTCACGTTCTGGGTTGGTCTGTTGCCATTGACGCCCGAAAGGAGCACGCAAGCGCAAGTCCTGATCCCAACCGCGGTCTCGATCGTCTTCGGCCTCTTCGCATCGACCATCTTGTTGCTGATCGTCGTCCCCTGCCTGTACGTCGTCTTGTGCGATCTCGGCTGGATCCAACCCGATGAACACCCCCGGCGATTGCGAATCAATCGTCCCACGATGGCGCCGGCGCATCTACGACCTAAATCGAATTTCACATAGCCAGACGCGCGACACCAGTTCGCCATCAATGCGGCAACCGTTTGTCGTCCAAGTTTAAACGTTGGAATCGTGCGCTAGAGGAATACTGTTAATCGCCATTCGCTCCGCAATTGGTGACCCTACCAGCAAGACGCGATTTGCGTCGTGCTGGGCAGTTTATTCAGGATCCTTTATGCCGCAACGCTCTCCGATGTTGCCTTGCGCCGTCGGCGTCGTTGATGCCAACCGGCCCCCAGCAATGCAGCACCCAGCAACGTCATGCTCGTCGGTTCGGGAACCGCGGCCGTCGAATTGACGGTGACACTGGTTCCCGAGGAGGTGAAGGCAAAGTCGTTGAAGAGTTCGTCGGAGAAGGACGATCCAGGATCCAACGTGAAATCGAACACGCCCGCCGCGTTCGTGTCGAATTCCAGTCGCGCCAAGAGGTTCGGCGATCCCGCGTTCGGTAGGTTCACGGGCAGCGGGGTGAAAGGCGATCCAGGGTCTTCGCTGAAATCGCCGACCGAAATTTCACTTCCACCGAGACCGGGAATCGTTGCCGGAAACATATTGATTACGTTCGAGCTTCTGCCAGCAAAGACATAGTTCCCGTCCGACAGGAAGCTTTCACTCTGCGGATCCCTAAACGTGAGCCCGGTCCCTCCGGCAATATTCACGCCGGCGAAATAGGAATCCAAGGCATCGGCTGAAGTGCTGTAGATCATCAAATCGATGTAGCCACTGTCGCCGACGTTGTAGCTCGCGGTCGAAGGGGTCATCGTCGACACGATATCGGCACTGGCGGTTCCCGCGCCGCTGCACACCAGCAGCAGTAACGACATCAGATGGAAAGGTCGGCACTGGTCAGCCGCCCATCCCCGTCGACGCGCATGCGTCTGGACGCTCGAATCCGCGGCAAGCGCCGTGAGGGACGCATTACCGGAGATAAAAAAGGAGAAGCCGAGGTGAACTCACTCCACACGGACTTCAGCAAACCTCGAGACGCCCGTGGCGAGGAACAGAGCGCAACGACAACTGAGAGATCCAGCATCGAGGCCCGGTTTGGTCTCCCATATCCCCCCAACAACAGCAGCGCATCACCGACACGTGCGTCGACCGGTACTGCAGTCCCTCCCCTAGCGATCCCCAAGCTTTTGGCGGTCGGGCAGTTGGGCGGACGAAGTGCTTGCGATTGCCGGCCGAAACCTCAGCTTGAAACACGGATTTGCCCTGCTCCCTACACTGTGTAGCACTTGCATCTCAATTGCTATTGGGTAAACTGAACGGTATCTCTTGTCAGGAAACCCTACATGACCAAAAACGACGAATCGCTTGACCTGGTCAAGCAAGCGATTCGCGACGCGGGGCTACGAGCCACGCCGGCGCGAATTGCTACATTGCAATTGCTTCGCGAGTCAAATTCTCCTCTGACCCACGCCACCGTCGCCGAACATCTCGCTACCACCGGTGTCGATAAGGCGACGGCATTCCGCAACTTAAACGACATGGTCGAAGCGGGCTTGTTGCGACGGACCGAAGTCGGAGATCACGTCTGGCGTTTTGAAGCGATCGATGCCGACTCCCAACACGATGCGGGACACCCCCATTTCCTGTGCGTCGATTGCGGGACCGTCTCCTGTTTGGATGAAGTCAAGCTGACCGCAGGCAGTCAGCGCGTCAGCGAACAGGTTGGCGAGGTCACCGAAATTTTGTTGCGCGGCCACTGCAACGATTGCCGCTGATCGGCAGCGGAGCGGCGCCAGCAGAAACCTTCTTCGCCCCCACGCGACAACGGGAATTCTCGCTAGCGCAAAGCTTTCTTCGCGCAAATGTTGCTCCCCTGTGCAATGCATTTGCCCATTTTTCCCCAAAGTTGCATGCCAGCTCCTCTCGCTCGATAACGCGCCCCCCTCCAGTTCCCGCGTCCAAACTTGGGCCCCAGGGCAAAGTGCGGTTTGCGTCGAGGCATGATGGGAACCCCGACTCAAAAGTGAGGCACCGCGACAATTCCTCGCTCTCGCCCCCCGCCCCCATTTCCTGAGACGCTCCCAATGGAAAAATTGCTTTGCCCTGGTCTGCACGACGGACGCAGTTGCAACCATTATGCACAAGCGACACGACAGAGCCTGCACATGTAGCGTCGCGTCACCAGCCCCGACTGGCATGCAAGGCCCGCATTGAAGACCGCTCCATCCCCCCTCCTGACCAACGATCCATTCAGCGATTCGCTACTGGGCGAATACGCCAGATTGTTGCTGGCGGAACGGTCGACATGTCGCTCAGAGACTGATGGTCGCCTTCCGCGTCGTGTGATCTCGTGGTGTGGAATCACTCGCTTGCGCTTTTTGATGTTGCGCCGATGGATGCTTTAATCAGGCGACGCACCGGTATTCCTGGGATAAAAGCTCAGTGTCGTGTTTCCTCAGTGTGCGGAGTCCGTGGTTGCTTTTTAGCCGTCGCTGATGCCACTGATGCTCGCGATAGCGAATGCCTACCAGCAACGCCTCGCGGACGGTGTAACTCACAAACTCAGGATGCCTCACCTCTTTCAGCAATACCAATTCTCACTAGCACCCCCATCAACGCGCAACATCAAAACGTGCGCTTCGTGCTCGTATGCGATCACGGCCAGGACTACTCCGCGTCGGGGGTGGTTGCCCATTGGATGCCTTTGGCTGTCAGGTTCAACCAGACATCGTCTTGCATCGTTTCGTTGTGGTGTCCCAATGTGGTCCCGAAGACGCGAACGCCTTTGTAGGTGTTGGTCCAGACGACCGGTTGATCCGCTTTCTCTTCGTCACTGTACGCCGACGCCAGAACTTGAGTGTTCGGCCACGAGCGTTCGATGATGTACAGCTCGCCGTTGGGAGTCGACCAGGGGCTGGGGGAGCCTTCGAGGATCGGATGCTCCGCTTCGCGAGCGACTACCTTCAGGCTGCGCTTTGCCTTCTCGTGCCGCTTCGACGTCACACCGATCAATCCACGCCACGCGTCTGCGGTGGGAGCGTTGCGATACGAATGCATCGAGCAATGGATGACGACGGCGGGGACGCCCGACCGGACGTGTTCGGCGACGATGCTCTCGACAAATTCGCCATCGGTGACGCCACCAAAGCATTCGTTGTGGATGATCACGTCGAACGATTCCGCCCACTTCGGATTGGTGTAAACGTTGGCCTTCCGGTCGCGTTTTTCATCGTATTGTTCGACGGTCCAATCGATCTTCAGATGCTTGCCCAATCCGGCTTGCAAGATTTTGATTTGGTTTTCGTAATCGTGGCAGCAACCGCCGGTGACTAGCAACGCACGCAGCGGTTCAGCGGCGGTGGCGCGACCCCCGATAACAAGCAAGCACAAGAGAAGAACAGAAGCGATCGAGGACAGACGCATGGGACGCGCTCCGGGGAGGGGATATGATGAACCAACGCAGCGGGTTCGCGCGGACCGACCGAGCGACCTTCACTGTGAATCTCAGGCATCGTAGAGTAATCGAAACCGCCGCGGCATGTTGGCCCCGGCGACCTAAAAATTCGGGGAGGATCCGTTCCGTTGTTTCTCAAATTGCTGCTCGCTTTTACGATCATCCCGCTCGTCGAATTGGCGATGCTGATCCAGCTGTCCAAGGCGACCAGCCTGCTGGTGACCGTCGGGATTGTGATCTTCACCGGGATCGTCGGATCGGCGCTAGCCCGTTGGCAGGGGGCGCTCGCTTGGCAACGCTTTCGCCAGGCGCTGGCCGAAGGACGCATGCCCGCTCCCGAAGTCCAGGACGGGCTGCTGATCTTCTTTGCCGCCGGGATGCTGCTGACTCCCGGGCTGCTGACCGATGCGATGGGTTTTCTGCTGCTGATCCCGCAGACGCGGTTATTGGCTCGGCACTTTCTGGCCGCTCGGATCGGCGGTCGCTTTCAAATTCAAAGCTTCGGTTTCGGCGAAAACGCGCAGCCGACGCAAGCGGATCCCAACACGATCGATGCCGCTGCGGCGTCGGTCCGTAGCGACGAACGGACCGACAGTTGATCTGGATCTGAGTCGCTGAGAAATCGGCGCATGAAAAAACCTCTGCCGCCAAACTTGGCAACAGAGGTTTCGTAGATTGTCGTCCTATTCAAGGACAGCCTTAGTTATCCGCGTGCAAGCCGCACGCAAATTGGGTTCCCATCCCGGCTTGTACAATTCAACTTCAAACGTCCGGTCGACTTAGCGACGGAAGCTTACCATGCGGTAAACGTTTGGAGCACGCAGGTTGCTCGCTTCAGGAGCGGGTGGAGCCGCGTCCGAAGGCGAAGCAGCGTCTGCAGCGGGCTCTGGAGTTGGAGCTGGAGCGGCTGGTGCTGGAGCAGCTTCTTCAACGATTACTGGAGCGCTGTCGACAACAGTACCCGAGCACGATGCACATGCGGGTGCAGCTTCGACGACAACTTCGCCGCCGCAGCTCGAGCATCCGCTTTCAACAACGGGAGCGCCACAGCAGCTAGGAGCTGGTGCTTCGCAGCAAGTTGGTGCTGGTGCTTCGCAGCAGGTTAGTGCTGGTGCTTCGCAACAGCTAACTTCTTCAACCATTTCGCAGCAAGTCGGTGCTGGAGCGCAGCACTTGTTCTTCTTGTGACCCGCTTCAGCGGTTGTGCCGAATGCGATCATCATTGCAACTACAGCAACGCAGCTAACGATAGTACGTTTCATTCCGAAATCTCCAAACAAAGTTTCTGGGTACCCAATACAAACCGCTAAAACCACCGCTCCTGAAACCAGAAGCAAGCGACCTTTTTCCCAAGAGGACCATCCTCGATGCATCGAATGCGCGCGGGGAATCAAGTCGTTTACGGGCTTGATGCGATTTGCAACAATTTTCCTGTCACGTTAAACTAACCAACACTTTGCCGTTGTCAATCTGGGCGGTTTGGCAAAAATCGTACATTTGAACCGTTTTTTGCAATTCATCGATGCAGGCCGCATCAAATTTCGATGCCAACAAAAACGATCGGGATCCCAAATGCTAACGTTTCTGCTGGTTCTTTCGGTGCTGGTGCCAATCCAAACGGTCGGTCATTGGGAGGCGGAGGGCTATCGAGCGCTTCGCAGTGGCGACACCGCTCGCGTGGCGGAAATCGCAAAAATAATCGATGCTCAGCACCCCGGTAGCTTTTCCGCTGCGATGGCCCGTGGCAGCTTGTTGCTTCGCGCCGGATTGGCTCAAGAAGCCTTAGTTGCCTTCGACGAAGCGGCCCAAATCCAGCCCGCTCAGATTCCCTTCATGTGGCAGCGTGGAATCGCCCAATATTATGCAGGCGAATTCGAAGCGGGGCGGAGACAGTTTGTTGTTCACCGGACCGTGAACGCGCACGACGTCGAAAACGCAGTTTGGCATTACATGTGTGTCGCACGGCTCCAGGGCACCGATGCAGCAGTCAACGATTACCTGCCCGCTCCCGGCGATTCCCGGCCTCCGCTGCAAGAGGTGTACGACCTGTTTGCCGGTACCGCATCGATCCAAACCGTGACCGATGCCATCGCGGCATTCCCAGCAGATTCTCCCGCTGCCAAATCGGCTCAGTTTTACGGTTGGCTCTACTTGGGGATGTACCAAGACGCTCAAGGCAATTTAGCCGACGCGGAACGTTGGTTGAAAAAAGCGGTTTCGCTGAACCAAACCCACTACATGGCCGACGTCGCCAACGTCCACCTGCAACAAGTCGTTGCTCGGACGAAAGAAACCGAGAAGCCAGCCGCTCAATAAGACTTGCTTGCCTGTGAGAGGACGTTTCGGATGACACCCGCGGGCTGGATTCCGCTCCCGTTTGTCGAGCCATCCGGTACGTGGGCGAGTGCCGTGGGACCGGTCGAGAAGTCGGCCGCTTTGGCTCATGCGTCGAACCGTCTCAACGTAAATACGGGACGCCCCTGCGTTTACTCATTTCGGTTGCTTCATGCACTGCCAGTCTGCGGTACAATCGCTCGCCGCCAACCTCAATCTTCCAACACCGAGTGCGCTGATGTTATCGATCAAATTTGCGATCCGTTTTTCTTTGGCATGGCTAGGACTTTTCGCTTTGCCTGTGTTTGCCGAAGCCCGTCGATTGGAATTGCACGCCGCCATCGAATCGGGGGCAGTGAGTGTCCGGATCGATTTTCTCGGCGGGGCGATGGGGGATCGCATGAAGCTCTATCTGCGGAAGCAAGCAGCTGGAGATCTGCAACTGACCGTCACCCCCGGAACGCTCTTCTTGCCTCAAGGCGGCGACGTCCAGCGACTGGCGGCCGTAGGTTTGAAGGGAAAACTGACCGCTCAGGGGACCTATCGCCGTACCGCGTCGATCGAATTGAACGACGCCAGCGAGCATGGCTTTCTGGTCCAAGTCGTCTGTATCGACTACCACAAGAATTCTCCGCCGGCCGGACAGTCGTTTGTCATCGCTGCTGTCGATCCACGTTGCCAGCGAATTCTGTCGCTTCGCGGCGATCTTTCGATCTGGGCTTACCAGTCGGCGATCTGGATCGACCGCGCGGGGGTATCACCCAGCAAATTACAAGCGACCTTCCAAGTTCCCAGCACCGACCTGCAAGCCGCCGCGGATCTTTTGAAAGAGTCAGAAGCTGTCGGTGCGGCGTCGCTTGAACAGGTCGATGTGTCGGTTCAGGCGAAGGCAACCGCGCGCGGCATCTTTTCCGCCGATCCCGCCGTCCGGGCGCAGGCACATGCGGAAGTGCAGGCGTTGGACGCAGCGGATCGCGCCAAGCTGGATGTCCTGTTGAAACTGAACGTGTTGCGCGGCGGAAAACTGCCGACCGTGGAGGAGTTGCGCGCCGGTAGCACTTTGGAAAGCCTGATCCCGGCAGGGATCGAGCTGCCCCAACTTGAGATTCCCCAGTCGGTCGACGAGATCATGGCGATGGTCGAAGCCATTCGCCGACAAGCTGCCGACGGACAGGCGGAGCAAAAACTTGCCGATCTCGCCAGTCTCAAGCTTGTGCCCCATTTGGCGGGGCTGAAGGCGCGGCTGCCGCTGTTAAGAATCGCCGCAGCCCGTGCTCTGGCGAACGTAAAAGATCCCGTCGCTGTGGAAGCCTTAATGATCGCGTTGCAAGACGGTGACGCCCGAGTCCGCGCTGCAGCGGTTGCCGGACTGGAGAAACTGACTCAGCAAAACTTTGGCGACGACGCAGACAAATGGACCACGTGGTGGCAAGAAGCCCATGTGTCTTTTAAATAGGTTCGCCTTGCAGTGCGGTAGGCCCGCGCAGCCTGGTCGTGGCGCGGAACGCTATCGCCAATGCCGGGCCAACAACGGTGGCGGAAGCGGACGGACGTTGCACGTCGCCAGCGTCGGATGTTCGTTTCCCAACACAAAAACGAACAAGTGTTTACCGCCTGAATGGGACCGGCGACTGCGTCAACGAAAGACAGGTGCAGCGTTCATGCGAACGCTGCACCGCCATCGATCCAAGATGTTTGGTCAAGTGATCGTTTGCGTCTAGAACTTCAGACGAATGCCCGATTCCCATTCGTTGACGAACAGCTTGTCGCTGAACGGGACTAGAAGGACTGAATCTTGAAGCGTCATGGTTTCGGTTCCGAGGAATCGGTATCCACTGAACAGTTCGACACGGTTGGTCAGGTCGAACGAAATACCAGCCCGCGCTTGATACGCGAAACCGAGTTCGCTCGTTGCACTGACAGTGCCCGCAAGGGTGGCCAAGCTGTTGGCAGACGTTTGAGCAACTCCCAAGCCTGCTCCAGCGTACCCGGTTAGACGCGATGTTACGGGGACATCAATGTAAGCATTGACCATCCAGGTGTCGAGGGACTGACTGCCATCTGCATCGGCTCTAAAAGGGCCGAAGCCGACGGTATCGAAATCGAAATCGAATTTGCTGTATTCGAATTCAACACGACCAAATTTTTCTTGCCAGCCGAGTGCAACGTTGGCATTCAGGCCCGAGTTAAAATCGGCGGAGAATATGCCGTCTTCTACATCGGAAAGAAACGTCCACCCGGACGATACCGAAACATAGAAGGGATTGCATTCGCAATTGCCGCTGGCCATCCGTTGGCCCAGCGTTTCCGCTTTGGCCGAGGTGCAAAATGCGAGCATGGCAATGCAAAGAAAGAGTGTCCGTCTCATCGTGGAAATCCTTTTCTTCAAATAGGAGTTTGTGCCAACGAGCGGAAATTTTCTGGAAGCACTGTGTTGGGGATGCCAGTGATCCATGGAAAACACGCCGCCCAAGAAGTAGCCAAAGTGGTCTACTTGGCACCCTAAGATTCGTCGCCTCTCTCTCGATTCAATCACGAGAAACGAGAAGTAGTCCCTGTGGGTGTGGCGCAGCGCCACAACAACTGGAACAGGTGGAGCGGTCGCGTATAGCAAAACTTGGGTACATTGACGTCAAATGCTCGAACTTGCCTCGATGGGAATGGTGTTCACCTTCGTCCGAACATCCCCGACGCGGGAAATTTGTGGAGGCTCCTGTCACACGGCGAAGCAGCGCGCCGTTTCCAGAAGATTGTGGGTGACCAACCCACTGGTGACTTGTGGGGATGGGAGCGTCCGCCGAATGGGCGGTGACGTCGGCTTGGGACTCCGCGACGTTTGACGTCAACGGTACTTGCGAGTCGACGAGTTCAGCACTCCCCGGTTCCCTTCGACTTGTTGGACGCATTGGGGAAGGAACGAGACGGTCGGGAATGCGTGAAGCGGTCGAGCCGCCGGTGATCTCGCTTGGATGACCGCGTGGCCGCGTTGGGCAACGAGCCGTGTACCCACGAAAAAAGCCCGCAGGAGCTTTCGTTCCTGCGGGCTTCTTAAATGGTATCCTTCTAAGAGGCGCCGGCCGGATTCGAACCGGCGATGGTGGATTTGCAATCCACTGCCTTAGCCACTTGGCCACGGCGCCTTGAGGAGTCGTACGATAGGAGAATCGGCAAATCTGGTCAAGTCGCTTTAACCTAATTTGCCTGCCCAATCAAAAAAACTAACCCAGTCTGCGTTAGCCCTCTGATTGTACCGTACCGGCATGGAGTGAACTATCGGTCGAATTGGTCGGCGATCGCCAGTGCTTCTTCGATCGCGGCCTGAAAATCTTCTTCGCTCAATCCCAGCGTTCGCCGGACCGCCACCAAGGCTTCCAGCTGTTCGGGGGTAAGATCCCCCTCCGCACTTGCTGCCATGAAGATCGCTTTCATCGCCAGGTACTTCTGATCGCGGTCCCATCGCGGCATGACACTGCGCAAGTAGTTATGAGGTTTGTAGCCGACCTGCGTCGCCGCGGCGCACATTCGACCAAGGTCCTCGCGGTCGGTCGGTTCACCAAACAGCATTTCGGCGACATGCCCTAGCGACTTAATCTCCGCTTCGGTGATCTCGCCATCGGCAACAACGGTCAGGACCGCCACGTTCATCACCTCTTGATGGAACTGCTGCTGTTCCAAATGGACGGCGGTCGATGGATCGATCTCCAACACCGCCGGCTCAAACGCTTGCCGGCACTCGTCGCATTCGACGTAATGTTGCACCGCCCCCATCGGAATCGTGGGGATGAAGTAGAGCGTCAGGAACGGCCGGACGCTCTTCAGTCGATACGGTTGCAGCTGCCGACACTGGGGACAGCGAAAATCGCCGCGGTCGCGCGTGCGACGCAAATCGGTTGTCCCAATCAATAGCATCGGCCTTCTCCTTCTATCGAACGATAATGTTGACAACGTCGACCGGACGCGGATCGGCCACCCGAACATCGTCACCGCTAGCGAACGAAGATGTTGGTAAAGTCGACGGGGCCGTCGGGGACCAGCGTCAGTGGCCCCTTGGCGTCGGCGGATCCCGTCGCCGCAAACGGCTCGATCTGTGTGCCGTTAATCGTCAGCGAAACCTTGTCGCCGCGAACCTCTCCTTCGATCCGATTCCACTTGCCAACCTTATCCAGATGAGGCGTCAGCGGCGAATCGTCACCCGCGATCGCTACCGCGGCCGCATCGCCACGCAGACGAATCTGTGGCGAGCCCGAATCCTTGGTCAGTCGGAAGTCGACGACAAATCCATAATCGCCAAAGGCTTCGTCGGAGGCAAGTGGAAGGTTCGTGCCAGCGGCTCCGGTGCAGGAGAGAACCCAGTCGCTCGGCTTCCAATGGCCAGCTGCCTTTTCCGCCGTCTGCTCCGCCGCACCTGCGGGCTGCTGCACGCTCCAACCGGTCAAGTCGATGCCGGTGTACAGACAGCGGTAACCGCGATCGGCGATCGCGATCATGTTGGCTTCGATCGGCGTATCGGGCAGCTCTTTGATCTTCACGTTGCGGTAATGGACGACGCCGCCTTCGGATTCGATGCACAGATAGCCCTTGCGCGGGTTGCAGTCGGTGCCACGGGTGACGACTTTGCCATTGACCGCCAGCGAGATCGTGCCGTCGATCGCTTCGATCCGATAGTGATTCCACTGGGGCGTCGGCAGCGAACGCATTTCCGTCGGAAAAGCGCGACTGCCACCGCGATCGTTGACCGGAGTCATCTTGGCCCCATGGATCGGAAAGATATCGCCATGTGTGGTGAACCAATCGGCTTTGCCGTAGGCGTTCTCGAGGATCTGGACTTCGATCCCGCGATGAAACGGCTGTCCCTTGGCGGTGATATCATCGGCCCAGACAAAGATTCCGGCGTTCCCTTTGGGAACCATGTGCCGCCACTCGACTTCCATGATGAAGTTCTGATACATCCGATCGGTCCGCAGTTCGCCGATCGGTTTCCCGCTGCAGATCAGCATCCCATCTTCGACCGACCAGGTGCGGGGATCGGTGTTGACCAGTTGCCAGCCCGACAGGTCCTTGCCGTTAAACATTGGGACAAAACCGTCGTCCTTCTGTTGCGACCAGAGGTTCGCTGTGGGGGCGAGCAGCAATACGAGAGCGACAATCCAGCTGCGATGCATGTTTCGACTCAAATCAAAGGAAGGGAGATCGGGTTGCCGGCGATCAGGCAGCCGCCAGCTCGAGGTGGGCAGGAGAGCCTCCGATTGTACTTAACCCACCAGCCAGCTACATCCTCACGGCAGATCGCTGTTTCAAGATAGGCATTCTTGGTAACCCGACGCGTCAGCGAGGAATTCACGCGGTGCCCCGCTGACGCGTCGGGTTACCATTTCCTTTGGCGTTCTTGTTCGGAAAGCTCAATTGCCCTTCCCTGGCGACCAGGGCTAATCAGTGTTTGTGCATAGGCAAACTAGCCGCCACGCGTTAGCGTCCGGTTCTCCAGGTAAACCGGACGCTAACGCGTGGCGGCTGATACCTCAAATTGAAACACTGAATTGCCCTGTCCAGGCGACATTCTAGGTGGGCGAAACACACCGAGATTGGTTATTATAGAAACTCGCCAGTGTCCGATAGTGGACCGCCACCGGCGGATAGCTGCTTCTTATCTTCCCTAACGCTCTTTTTTATCAAAAGGACTTTTAGACATGACTCAAGCAACACGACGACAGTTTGTCGCTTCTGGGCTCGCTGCCGGCGCTGTCGCGACGCTCCCCGGTCGCCGCGCGACCGCAGCCCTGGCTAACGACGAAATCAACGTTGGCTTCATCAGCTGTGGCGGACGATCGAACGAATTGATGGGCTACTTCGAAAAAGTCCCCGGGGTCAACATCGCCGGTCTTTGCGATCCCGATCAGGCTCGCTTGAGCCGCACCAGCCGAAGGTTTCCCAAAGCGCAAACTTGGAAAGACCTTCGCGATCTGATCGCCTCGGACAGCATCGACGCGGTCGTCGTCGCCACCTGCAACCACTGGCACTGCCTGGCCACGATTTGGGCGATGGAAGCGGGCAAAGATGTGTACGTCGAAAAGCCGTTGTCGCACAGCCAGTGGGAAGGTCGGCAGACCGTCGCGGCGGCGCGGAAGTACGATCGAATCTGCCAGGTCGGAACGCAGCAGCGTTCGGATCCGATGCAGGCGGAGATTCAAAAGTACTTGCACGACGACAAAGCGTTGGGAGCGATCCAAGCGGTCCGCGTCAACCGCTACGGTCTGCGAGGTTCGATCGGGCGCCGGACAGAGCCGCTGCCGATCGACAAGTCGGTCGCTTATGATCTGTGGCTGGGGCCAGCCCAAGACGAACCGATCTTCCGCAATAATTTGCAGTACGATTGGCACTGGGATTGGAACACCGGATCGGGCGAGATGGGCAACTGGGGTGTCCACGTCCTGGACGATGTTCGCAATAACGTCTTCCAAGACCGGGTCGCGTTGCCGAAGCAAATTCTTGGCGGCGGCGGACGCGTGGTCCTGGACGATGCGGGGCAAACACCCAACGTTCACTTTGCGTATTTCGACACCGGATCGATTCCGGTCGTCATCGGCCTGTCGAATCTTCCTAATGAACCAGGCGTTAAAAAGAGTCCAGAGCATCCGGGACCGGGCAGCGGATACGTCGTCTATTGCGAAGGAGGCCGATTGGAAGGCCAACGCGGCCGCGCTCAAGCGTATGATGCCGATGGGAGAAAGCTTGCCAGCTTCAAGGGATCGGGGGGCAACGTGTTGCATCAAGCGAACTTCATCGATGCGGTGCGCAGCCACGATCGCAGCCTGTTGAAGACCGATGTCGCCGTCGGAAACGACAGCACCGGATGGTGCAATCTGGCCAACATCGCGTTCCGCGCCGGCCGACCGTTCTCGCAGAAAGATGCCGCAGCGGTCGAATTGCCCCAGTGGAATGATTTGATTTGCGAGATGGATCAGCATCTGAAATCGCACGACCTGTCGTTGGACAACAGCGCGATTCAGATGAGCCATCTGTTGACGATCGACGAGAAGACGGAGCAGTTTGTTGGCGACGATGCCGATGCGGCAAACGCCTTCTTGAAACGGAAATACCGCGAAGGGTACGAAGTGCCAACGATCCAAGCGTAGGCTTGGTGTGACATTGGAAAAACGCAAACGGGGCCTCAGGATTATTCTGGGGCCCCGTTTCTTGTATACTCATCGCCTGATTCCGTTTTGATGAGTCCCATGATTTCCCCACCGTTTCCAACCACCCGAATCCGCCGATGATTGTTCCTGTTAACCGCGAGCGTCTGCTGCAACGTTTCCTGCAATATGTTCAGATCGGCACTGCGGCCGACCCGCACAGCGAGACCTATCCCAGCAGTCCGCAGCAGAAGGATTTGAGCCGCGTGTTGGCGGAGCAATTGGTAGAACTGGGCGTAGCCGATGCGCACATGGACGACCACGGTTTGGTCTGGGGAACGGTCCCAGCAAACGTCGCTGGCGCTTCGGCGATCGCACTGAACTCCCATGTCGATACATCGCCCGAAGCTCCCGGCGACGATGTGAAGCCGCAGGTGATCGTTTATCAGGGAGGCGATATTCCGCTGCCCGAAGACAATCAAGTCATCCGCGTCGCCGACTGTCCCGAACTGGCCGATCTGGTCGGCAAGACCTTGATCACCACCGATGGCACGACGCTGTTGGGAGGCGATGACAAAGCGGGCGTGGCGATCATCATGGAATTGGTGGCGACGCTGATCGAAAATCCGCAACTGCCCCACGGTCCGGTCAAGATCTTGTTCAGCTGCGACGAAGAAATCGGACACGGCACCGACAAGATCGACTTGGCTCAATTGGATGCCGTCGCCGCTTACACGTTGGACGGTGGCGGAGCGGGAGATTTGGACGTCGAAACTTTTTCGGCCGATGGGGTGCGGGTCACCTTTACCGGGCGGAACATCCATCCGTCGATCGGCAAAGGGCGGATGGTCAACGCGACGCGCGCGGCGGGCTTCTTTCTGCAGCAGTTGCCCGACGATTCGCTATCTCCCGAATCGACCGATGGCCGCGACGGATTCATCCATCCGTATGAGATCGAAGGTGGCGTCGGCCGGGCGGAATTACGCGTGCTGTTGAGGAGCTTCGATACGGCGGAGCTGACTCAATACGCCGATCGACTGCGGCAAGCGGCAACGGCGACTGAAAAGCAATATCCCGGTCTCGCGGTCCGCGTCGAAGTCAAACCGCAATACCGCAACATGGCCGACGGTTTGCGAGAGAATCCGCGGGTGGCCGATCTGGCGGAGCAGGCGTTCCGAAACCTGGGCCGCCCGGTCCGACGCAGCATCATCCGCGGCGGGACCGATGGTTCGGCGTTGACGGAGAAGGGGCTGCCGACGCCAAACCTCTCCAGCGGTCAGCACGCGATCCATTCGCTACACGAATTCGCATGCCTGGAAGAGATGATCCAGGCGGTCGAGCACCTGCAGGAATTGTTGCGGTTGTGGTCGGAGGTTTCGGCCTGAGTCGCTGCTTGTTCGGATGTACGAAGCGCGTAGCCGTTGTGCCGTCTGCTGGGCCATTTTGAATTGCAGTGGCCATCGGTCCCATTCGATTCGGTATGACGCGATTGCAGTTATTGGTAACGTGCCACAGAGGACTCAGAGGCCACTGAGTTTTTGTCTGGTGATCCTCTGTGTTCTCGGTGACCTCTGTGGCTCACAGTCACGTCGGTGGTGACGGCGTCATTCATGTGCCGCAGAATAAATTCTCGAAGCTTGCCACAGAGGACTCAGAGGCCAATGAGTTTTTGTCTGGTGACCCTCTGTGTTCTCGGTGACCTCTGTGGCTCACAGTCACGTCGGTGGTGACGGCGTCATTCATGTGCCGCAGAATAAATTCTCGAAGCTTGCCACAGAGGACTCAGAGGCCACTGAGTTTTTGTCTGGTGGCCCTCTGTGGCTCACAGTTACGCGGTGGTGACGGCGTCATTCATGTGCGGCAGAATAGATTCTCGAAGCTTGCCACAGAGGACTCAGAGGCCACTGAGCTTTTGTCTGGTGATCCTCTGTGTTCTCGGTGCCCTCTGTGGCTCACAGTGTCACGTCGGCGGTGGCGGCGCAATTCATGGGCGGCAGAATAAATTCTCGAAGCTTGCCACAGAGGACTCAGAGGCGACTGAGTTTTTATCTGGTGATCCTCTGTGTTCTCGGTGACCTCTGTGGCTCACAGTGTCACGTCGGCGGTGGCGGCGCAATTCATGTGCGGCAGAATAAATTCTCGAAGCTTGCCACAGAGGACTCAGAGGCCACTGAGTTTTTGTCTGGTGATCCTCTGTGTTCTCGGTGCCCTCTGTGGCCCACAGTGTCACGTCGGCGGTGGCGGCGTCATTCATGGGCGGCAGAATAAATACTCGAAGCTTGCCACAGAGGACTCAGAGGCCAATGAGTTTTTGTCTGGTGATCCTCTGTGTTCTCGGTGACCTCTGTGGCTCACAGTCACGTCGGCGGTGGCGGCGTCATTCTTGTGCGGCAGAATAAATACTCGAAGCTTGCCACAGAGGACTCAGAGGCCAATGAGTTTTTGTCTGGTGACCGTCTGTGTTCTCGGTGCCCTCTGTGGCTCGATGGCACCTGCGATCGAGGCATATTCCTGGTATGGCAGATTTTACAGAGAAAGTCGCTTTATGCCGTCAACAAGCCTCGCCTGACCGAAATTCATGAGTAGTGCCCGCCTCAATCCAGTGGATTTGAGATAGGACAACGTTTGAGCCGTAGCCACGTCGGGAAGCTTTTGGACCGCTTTCAATTCCACGACCACCTCACCCTCAACCATTAGATCAAGCTTTTGTCCCTTGATGATGTGTCCCTTATACATCACATCGATTTCTTTTTGTCGTTCGCATGCGATGCCACGTATGTGGAGTTCATAACAAAGTGCTTCCTCGTAGATAGACTCCAGTAACCCCGGGCCCAAAACACGATGCACCTCAATCGCGGCCCCAATTATCTTCTCTGTCAGGTCATCGCTCATCGTGCTCTGTGTCCTCTGTGATCTCTGTGGCTAGAACGTATGCGTGCACAAGCCGTTGATTTCGGTAGACGCGATGCGCACGACCTTCCTTTGGAGGTTTGACCTCAGGCTATTTGAGCCTCAGTCGATGCATTGAAGACGCGTTTTGCTGCGGCAAGGCCCGTATCGCGACCGCTAAACCTGCGCTGGTGCCGGCGTGGGTGGACGAAAGAGATAAGCTGGGCGTGTGGGGGATGCTTTCCGTTCCCCGCCCCGTGTTCGTTGTACTATGATTGTACAGACGCTGCTTTGCACCATGCCTTCCCACCTACTTGATGAGACTCTCCATGGTCGTGTTCTTTCGACGATCCTCTCTTCCCATCCTGGCCTTGGCGATTTTGATTGCCCACGCTGCCATCGAACCGGTAGCCAGCCAAGCTCAACCGCGGCCGAACAATAAATACGGTCAGACCGATGATTTTCGGCAGATCGACCAGTGGCTGCCAACGCCCAATAAATACCGCTCCGCATCGGGAATGCCCGGCCCGGAATATTGGCAGCAGCGAGCCGACTACAAGATCGACGTGCGGTTAGACGACCAGAACCAGAAGATCACCGGCAGCGAAACGATCCACTACCACAACCACGCTCCCGAGCCGCTGGGGTTCCTGTGGATCCAATTGGACCAGAACATCTTTGAACCGGGATCCGACGCGATCGCAACCGCGACGGCACCGAATCTCTCCGACCGCGCATCCTTTAATACGATTCGATCGCTCCTTGCACGGGAATCGTTTGAAGGAGGCTTCAAGATCCACGGCGTGACCGATGCCGAGGGCGGACCGCTGAAATACACGATCGTCAAGACGATGATGCGGATCGATCTGCCCACGCCACTGCCGCCTGGCGAATCGACGACCGTCAAAATTCGCTTCGACTACTTGATTAACGACAGCAAACTAATTCACGCCCGGACGGGGTACGAGTTCTTCGAGAAAGATGGCAACTACATCTACGAGATCGCGCACTGGTATCCACGCGTCGCCGCGTTCACCGATTACGAAGGCTGGCAGAACAAACAGTTCTTGGGACGCGGTGAGTTCACGCTGGAGCTAGGCGATTTCGAGGTCCGGATCACCGCTCCAGAAGATCACATCGTCGCGGCGACCGGCGTGTTGCAAAACGGCGAAGAAGTGCTCACCGAAACGCAGCGGGAGCGGCTGGAAAAGGCGAAGACCGCCAAAGAACCTGTCTTCGTCGTCACGCCTGAAGAAGCTTTGAAGAATCAGAAGGATCGCAGCAAGCAGGACAAGACCTGGGTCTACCATGCTGAAAACGTTCGCGATTTCGCATGGGCCAGCAGTCGCAAGTTCATCTGGGACGCTCAAGGTCACGACCAAAACGAGAACCCCGTGATGGCGATGTCGTATTATCCGAACGAAGCCGAACCGTTGTGGAGCAAGTATTCGACACACGCGATCATCCACACGTTGGACGTCTACAGCCGCTACACCTTCGATTACCCCTACCCGATCGCGATCAGTGTCAACGGTCCGGTCTACGGGATGGAGTATCCGATGATCTGTTTCAACGGGCCGCGACCGGAGGAGGATAAGACCTACACCGCCCGGACCAAATACGGATTGATCTCGGTGATCATCCACGAGGTCGGGCACAATTATTTCCCGATGATCGTCAACAGCGACGAACGGCAATGGACCTGGATGGACGAGGGGCTCAATACGTTTTTGCAGTACCTCGCCGAACAGGAATGGGAAGAGGATTACCCGAGCAAGCGAGGGGAGCCGGAGGATATCACCGGTTACATGCGCAGCAGCGGCCAGGTGCCGATCATGACCAACAGCGAATCGATCCTGCAGTTTGGCAGCAACGCCTACGGCAAACCGGCGACGGCGCTGAACATCTTGCGAGAAACGATCCTGGGCCGCGAGCTGTTCGATTTTGCCTTCCGCGAATACGCCCGTCGCTGGAAATTCAAACGCCCCACGCCGGCCGATTTCTTCCGCACGATGGAAGATGCTTCGGGAGTCGACCTGGATTGGTTTTGGAACGGATGGTTTTACAGCACCGACCACGTCGATCTCGCGATCCGCGACGTCAAGCTGTATCAGATCGACAGCTCCGATCCCGATGAAGAGGCCGAACGCAAGCGTCAGGAAAAAGATAAGCGGCGGCCATCGCTGTCGGCTGAGCGGAACGAACCGCTGCAAAAACGGATCGATCTGTTCCCTGGCCTGAAAGACTTTTACAACGACTTCGACGAACTGGAAGTCACCGAGGATTCGCGGAAAGCGTTTCAGAAGTTTGTCGAAAGCCTGAACGCCGAAGAGAAACAACTGATCCGTCGCAAGACGAACTTCTACGTCCTGACCTTTGAAAACGTTGGCGGTCTGGTGATGCCGATCATCGCCGAGATCCGCTACACCGACGGATCGAAACAGATGTTGGAGATTCCGGCGGAGATCTGGCGAACGAACAACAAGACGGTTTCCAAACTGGTGATCACCGACAAGGAACTCGACCGAATCGAGCTCGATCCGCGACACCAGTTGGCCGACACCGATGCGTCGAACAACTTCTATCCGCCGCGGATCGTCCCCAGCCGATTTAAGTTGTACAAGGACAAGAAATCGTCCAACCCGATGCGAAAGGCAAACGAAGCAAAGAAGAAGTCGGACGCTGACAAGGGGAAAGAGTCGAGCGAAGAAGAGGCTGCGGAGAAGAAGCCTGTTGCCAAAGCCGAAACAGCCAAGCCGGCTGCGGCATCGAAGCCCGCACCCCAACCTGCAACTGCGGAGGCGGCCGAATGATCCTTCCTCTATTGTTATCGATGTTGATGCATCCGTTTCACGTCAGTTTGGCGGAAGGGGAATGGAATCCGCAGTCGGGGCGATTCGAAATTGCGATCCGACTGGAGCCTCGCGATTTCCAGCTTGCGTTATCGAAGCACGCTGGCAAACGGATCGACCTGGAAACGACGGATCGCGACCAGTTGCAAGCCGCGATCATGGCCTACGTGAAAGCCAAGTTCACCGCCGTCGACGGCCAGGATCGCCCCGCGCAGTGGCACTGGGTGGGGATGGAGAACGAAACCAAATACGTCTGGGTTTACCTGGAACTGCAACCCGATGCGGCTTCGCGCGAACTGCGGATCAGCCATCGGATGTTGCACGAAATCGCTTCGACGCAGGTCAACACCCTACTGTTGATGGGAGCGAATGAAAAACAGACGCTCCGTTTCACCAAGGCCGATCCGAATCAAACACTTCGCCGCGACGGCCCCCAAGCCAAGTGGGAAATGGTTGTCCCGCAATTGCCAGCCGATAATTAGCGATTGCCTCGGCCGACTGGATTGCAGGCGAGCCGTCGGGGCCCGAGGTCTGCGGAATCCAACCAATGCGAGTTTATGGTCCTTCCCAACCAACCCGTTTACCCAAACCGCCCTTTCCAGCTTGCAGAATCGTTGTTCTTGGTGTACTCTTTTCGCAGACGACCGCTCCCCACGGAGCGTTCGCTCGCTGGCCGCGGAACAAACGAGTAGCGTTGTTCATCTGAATTGAAAACGTTTTCCGGGCCAACAGGATCTGCTGCGATGGGGCTGGATGCTCCTGCAAACCCTGCCAAACGCGTGTCGGCAAATTCGCCGCACTCCGCATACGGTGACCTCCATCGGTTGATGTAAACCGCTCTGGATCGTCGCTCGCGTCCACACTGGACGCAAAATTCTGTGACTTTCTTGTTTGTCCAGAATCGCCGCGCGTGCGGCAAATGCGTTGGCTTGCCCGCCGGTTCCAGAAATGCCGCCCGCGTTCCAAGTTTGTCGCATCGACCGCAACCTTTGCGGTTTCATTCAGACACACCCTTCGCTGCCGAATTTGACGGCGCGAACCCACGGACCGACCGCCTTGCGGCTCCAATGCCCAGCGACTGTTCCGTGACATCCTTGTTAGGAACCACTTTGAAAACTTTCCAAGAACTCGACCTGATCGCTCCTTTGCAACGCGCTTTGGCCGAAGAAAACTACGAAATTCCCACACCGATCCAAGCGCAAACGATCCCTGCGGCACTCGACCAGCGCGACGTGCTGGGATGCGCCCAGACCGGCACCGGCAAGACCGCCGCCTTTGCGCTGCCGATCCTGAACCGTTTGGGTGCCAATCCCGGACAAACGCAGCCCGGACGGCCGCGTGTGCTGGTTCTTGCTCCAACACGCGAACTGGCGATCCAGATCGGGGACAGCTTTGAGACCTACGGCAAGCACCTGAAGCTTCGCCACGCTTTGGTTTACGGCGGCGTCGGTCAGCACAAACAAGTTCGCGACATGCAACGTGGCGTCCACGTTCTCGTGGCAACGCCCGGCCGTTTGTTGGATTTGATGAACCAAGGGCATATCCATTTGGATCGCTTGGAAGTCTTTGTGCTCGACGAAGCCGACCGGATGCTCGACATGGGCTTCCTGCCCGACCTGAAGCGGATCGTCGCCAAACTGCCCGCACGACGCCAATCGCTCTTCTTCTCGGCCACGATGCCGCCGAAGATCGTCGAACTGACCCAGCGTTTGTTGCGCGATCCGGTTAGCGTCAACGTAACTCCTAAGACGACAAGCGTTGAACGCATCGAACAGCGCGTGATCCATGCCGAACGCAACGACAAGCAATCGATGCTGCGTAAGATCCTCTCGGGCGACGATGTCGACCGCGCGATCGTCTTCACGCGGACCAAGCGTGGCGCCAACACGTTGGCGGAAAAACTTGTCAAGAGCGGGATTTCATCGGCTGCGATCCACGGCAACAAATCCCAAGGCGCACGCCAGCGGGCTTTGGATGCCTTCCGTCGTCGCCAGGTCCAAGTATTGGTCGCCACCGACGTGGCCGCACGCGGAATCGATATCGACGGGGTCACACACGTCGTGAATTTTGATCTGCCAACCGAACCAGAATCCTATGTGCATCGCATCGGTCGGACCGGGCGTGCGGGAGCCGAAGGGCTGGCGATCTCGTTCTGCACCGCTGCCGAACGTGGCGAATTGCACGCGATCGAGAAATTGATTGGGCAAAAGCTGCAGGTCAGTGGCGAACAGCCCAAGCCGGTCACGGCCGCCGAGCGTCACGAAATGCGGTCGACCACGCGTCGCCCGGGTGGTTCGCGACGGAATGCCGGTGCGTCCAATGGCACCGCGGCGTCCCAACAACCGCGCTCGGGCAAGCCGCGTGCGAACAAACCACGCTCGAATAAACTGCCCGCCGCTGCCGCTGCCGCAAACGCACCACAAAACGGTGCGTCGGCGACCATCGCTGCAGCAAAAGCTGCCGCGAAGCCAAAGCCTAAGGGCAAACGTCCTCGTCCCGCAAGCATGTGGGCCGAAGTGGTATGACCCAAGCCCCCCCTCCCGACGATCAGCAATGGATGCGTCATGCGCTTGCATTAGCCGCTCAAGGGAAGGGGCGTGTCGAACCCAATCCGATGGTCGGCTGTGTGATCGTTCGCGATCACGTCGCCCTGGCCGAAGGGTTTCATCAAAAGTTCGGCGGTCCGCACGCCGAACGCGAAGCTCTCTCTGCGTTGCCCGCCGGATGTGATCCGGCCGGGGCGACTTGGTATGTGACGCTGGAACCATGTTGCCATACCGGTAAGACGCCGCCATGCAGCGACGCGGTGATCGCCGCCCGCCCGCGGCGCGTGGTCGTGGCCGCGGTCGACCCGTTCCCCGAAGTGGCAGGTCGTGGGATCGCGCAGATCCGGGCCGCCGGGATCGAGGTCGAAGTTGGTGTTTGTGAAGCGGAAGCGAATCGCCTGAACGCTCCGTTCATCAAACGCATCCGTCAGCGACAGCCGTGGGTGATCGCCAAGTGGGCGATGACTTTGGATGGCAAGATTGCGACCCACTGCGGCAACAGCCAGTGGATCAGTGGCGAGGCGAGCCGTCGAAGGGTGCACCAAGTGCGTGGCCAAGTCGATGCGATCGTGACCGGAATCGGCAGTGTTCTAGCCGACGACCCCACGTTGACCGCGCGGCCACCGGGCCCGCGAACTGCCGCCCGCATCGTAATGGATGATCGGGCGCAGGTGCCTCTGGATTCCACACTCATCAAGACCCAGTCGCTTGCCGGGTTGCACGTCATGGTTGGCGCTGCGGCACCGCAAGATCGAATCGACGCGTTGCGGAACACGGGCTGCGGTGTGATCGTCAACGCATCGGGAACCCGTACCGGCGGCGTCGAGCAACTGATGGCGTGGTGCCACGACCAAGGGATGACCAATATTCTGTTGGAAGCGGGCGCGGGAGTCTTGGCCAGCTTTTTTGAAGTCGACGCGATCGACGAGTACCAGATCTTCATCGCTCCCAAGTTGGTTGGCGGCTCGACCGCTCCAGGGCCGCTGGGAGGCGTCGGTCTATCGCAGATCGCCCAATCGCCAAGCCTGGAACCGCTGCAGGTCGAAACGATCGAAGGCGACCTTCTGGTCACCACCCGTCGCGTCCGGTAGCGCTTCGGGCAAACGGTGCGCCGCGTCCTGCGTTGAAACGGCGGGACTGGTTCAAACGCAAAGGCGCTGCGAGCGCAGAGGTATTGCTTGGCAGCAGAACCTGCGCAATTTGGTTTGAAGGCGACGTCTCCTCCGTGCGCTCTGCGCCTCCGAGTGAACCTTTCCGCCGCCGACGCCGCATTTCATTCGGTGGGGGGGGGATTGAGAGAATGGGAACCGCTGGGGCGTGTCCGTTGGCAGGGGCCGTGAAATCGAGCTTACCGGCGGCGGTTGAAAACGCCGATCCTACTTTGGAAAACTGATTTGTGGTGGCGAAAAACCACGCAACCGATCGGGTTCTCCTCTGTACAATAGACCACAGTACACGTTCCGCCTAGCGGCGGGGGAGCGCGTTGACGCCCAGCGATCGGCGAATGCGGCAGCTCCCAGCAACAAGGCCTCGTTGAGGCCACGCGCAAATCAAGCAAAACACAATCGACGGCTTCACACTTGCTGCCCACGAAGCACACTCCGGGCGCTCGTCTTGTGCAAGTGCACCGTCGCTCATCGGATCCGAAACGCTACGAGGGATTTCATGGCTGGCCCAAAACGCAACTTCACCGACCTCCTGCTCCAACGGGGCATCGTCAGCATCGACCAACTCAACGAAGCGTTGCAAATCTCCCGCGATTCGGGGCTGCACATCAGTGAAGCCCTGGACAAACTGGGGTATGCGACGCCGGAGGAATCGACCAAGGCGCTAGCCGACTTTCACAAGCTCGAATACATCAACCTCAGCGAAGTGCGAATCGACGAGACCGTGATCGAATTGGTCCCCGAATCGGTCGCCCGTGAAAACAACGTCCTGCCGATCGGGGGGGATGAGAATGTTCTTAAAGTCCTGATCAGCGACCCCTTCGATCTCGAGACCGTCGAAAAATTGCGGTTCATTCTGAACCGTAAAGTCGAAACGGCGCTCGCCCCGAAGACCTCGATTCAAGAAGCGATCAACCGCTATTACGGTCAGGTCGAAGGTGAATCGGCTGACTCGATGTTGCAGGAATTTACCGATACAGCGATCGACTTCACCGAGACCGAAGAGGATTCGGGGGGGGATGTCGACGAGATCTTCGACGAAGCCAGCCCGCCTGTCGTCAAATTGGTGCACCTGATGATCGCCGAAGCGGTGCAGTTGCGGGCTTCGGACATCCACGTCGAACCGTTTGAAGATCGCGTGCGGATCCGCTACCGGATCGACGGCCGGCTCGTTGAGCGGGATAGCCCCCCCCGCCGGATGCTGATGGCGTTGATGTCCCGCATCAAAATCCTCTCCAAAATCGATATCGCCGAGAAGCGGAAACCGCAGGACGGGCGGATCAAGATCACCGTGGGGGATAAAGAACTCGATTTGCGGGTCAGCATCATCCCCACCAACCACGGGCAATCGGCGGTCATGCGACTGTTGGACCGCGACAACATTAAGGTGGGTATTCGCCAGCTAGGTCTCGCCGAGCGCGACTTCCGCAATTTCCAATCGCTGATCAAACGCCCCAACGGCATCATCCTCGTTACCGGCCCAACGGGGTCGGGAAAGACGACCACCCTGTATGCATCGCTCAACGCGCTGAACCGCCCTGACCGCAAGATCATCACCGCGGAAGACCCGGTCGAATACTACCTGCAGGGGATCAATCAGTGCGAGGTGCGGCACAACATCGGACTCGATTTCGCGCTGATCATTCGGGCCATGTTGCGGCAGGCACCCAACATCATCCTGGTCGGAGAAATGCGTGACAACGAGACCGCTTCGATGGGAATCCAGGCTTCTCTCACTGGACACTTGGTATTCAGTACTCTACACACGAACGATGCGCCCAGTGCTGCGACACGGATGATGGACATGGGTGTACCATCCTATCTGGTGGCAAGCAGTGTGATTGCGGTCCTCGCCCAGCGGCTGGTGCGGACGGTTTGCCCGCGATGTAAGACACGTTACAAGCCGCCAGAGAGCCTGATCCGCGACGCCGGCATCCCGCCGGAATTGGCGAAGAAGGCGGAATTCGTTAAGGGCAAAGGATGCGCCCATTGCCAGCGAAGTGGATACCGTGGCCGGATCGGTATTTACGAACTGATGCTGGTCCGCAGCACGATCCGCGAGATGATGTTCCAGGCCCGCAGTTCGCAGGATATCCGCAAAGCGGCGATCGAAAACGGCATGACCACGCTGTATGCCGACGGAATCCGTAAGATCATGCGTGGAATCACCACGTTTGAAGAGGTTTATCGGGTCGCAAAGAAGACCGAACAGGATCACTTGGCGATCCAGCAGCTGCTTACCGAAGACTTCTAGTCCGCGAAATTGCTAGCGTTTGCGACGACGATCCCCTCGCCGCTCCGGCGACCAGCCGGAGGGTGCGACGGGGGCAGGTTGGCTCGGGCGGAGCGGCGCAGACGCCCATCCAGCTCGCATCGCCAATGGCGACTTAATTCGCATTGGCCTTCTTTTTCGCAACCCCCAGGCGGTTCGGTTTCCGGTTGCAGCGGATTTGCTGCCCAGACGACAGGGGCGGCCTGGCAGCGGACGGAAATTGCGGGGCACGATCCGTCCGATCGCTCCATCGCGATGCCGCCAGCTTGGTTCTTTTAGGGGGATCCTCAGCGTTGGGCTCCGCAGCTCAAAAATCGCAGCTGGGATCCGTTTCTTTGTCTAACCGGTTGCCCGAGGTGATAATACCACCACAGCCGACATGGCTGCTTATCTAATAATCCAACATTCCTTTGGTTGATCCGACATTCGCTTTTAATTGCGATCGCGGGCAATCAGACTCGTTTTATATTCCGGCGATTCCAACGCCGAGACATCGTCAACCGTTCAAATCGAAGATCGTGAAGTTATAGCAGAGCCCCATTTGGGGGCGTCGATTGTTGATGGGTTCACCACTGACGCGTGGACCGATTCGCCACAGCGCGAGGAACTACCTAGGTATGGCAACCGTTCTGATTGATAAGCTGCTGCAGGCAGCGGTAAAGCAAGGTGTCAGCGACATCCACATCGTGGTCAACCAACCTCCCGTTTTTCGACTGCATGGCCGGATGCGGAAACTGGAGACCAAGGTGCTCGAGGCCGAAGACACTGTGGCGTTGATGAAAAGTATCACGCCGGACCGCTGTCAGCGTGAGCTTCAGGAGACCGGTAGCACCGACTTTGGGTTCGCTTTTGGCGACATGGCGCGGTTTCGCGTCTCGGTCTTCAAGCAGCGCGGCTTCATCTCGATGGTGCTGCGGCAGATCCCCAACGACAAATTGACTCCCGAACAACTGGGGCTCTCCGAAGCGATCATCAAACTGGTGCAACGCCCCCGCGGGCTGTTCTTGGTGACCGGGCCGACCGGTAGCGGCAAGAGTACGACACTGGCCAGTCTGATCAATTACCTGAACGAGACCGTCGATCATCACATCATCACGATTGAAGATCCGATCGAGTTCTACCACGAACATATTGAAAGCACGATCAATCAACGCGAAGTCGGCGTCGACGTGCCCAGTTTCTCCGAAGCGATCCGCCGCGCATTGCGGCAGGATCCCGACGTGATCCTGGTCGGCGAGCTTCGCGATCTGGAGACGATCGAAGCGGCGATCAGTGCCGCCGAAACCGGTCACATCGTGTTTGGCACCCTGCACACCAACAGTGCTCAGGGAACCGTCAACCGGATCATCGACGCTTTTCCAGGTAACTTGCAGGACCAGGTCCGCACCCAATTGGCTTCGTCGCTGATCGGTGTGGTCGCCCAGACGCTGTTGCCGAAAATCGGCGGCGGCCGTTGTGCTGCTTACGAGACATTGATCGTCACCCCAGGTATCGCCAACCTGATCCGCGAGAACAAAACCTTCCGGATCAATTCGGCGATCCAAACCGGTGCCAAGTTTGGCATGCAGTTGATGGACGACGCGCTTTACAACCTGTGGGCCGGTGGGCTGGTCACCGTCGAAGACGTGCTCGGCAAATCGCACCGTCCGGACGACTTGGCCAAGCGGATCGTCGAAGCCCGGCGCGAAGGCGGCGGCGAAGACGGCGAGTCCTCGCCTGAATAACACACGAGCAAACGAATAAACAAGTTCCCTTTTCATTCCTCGAACCTCAAGCCGAAGACCTGTGGCTACACGAAAAATCGGACAGATCCTCGTCGACCTTGGCTTCCTCACCGACGAACAGTTGGAGGTGGTGCTGGAGGAGCAGCAACAGCAACCGGGCGCGTTGTTAGGGCGGATCGCGGAAGACATGGGACTGGTCACCGACGAACAGGTGGCCCAGGGCTTGGCCGAGCAGATGAACATGCAGACGGTTCAGCTGCAGGATGTCGAACTGCCGCCGGAAGTGCTGGCGATGGTCACCGAGACGATGGCCCAGCTGTACCGCGTGATCCCCGTCAAATTCGACGGCAGCACGCTGACCGTCGCCACCTGCGATCCGCAAAACCTTTCGATTCAGGATGAACTGCGAACCTTCCTGGGGTACGACATCCGGATGGCCGTCTCGACCGAACGGGACATCATGACCGCGATGACGCGGTACTTCGACAGCGAATCCGAAAGCGTCGAAAAGGTGATCGCGGCGCTCGAGGACGACGACGACTTGAAGGCGGCGATCTCGGCGCTGGAGTCCGACAAGTTCAACATTACCGATGCCGAAGCGTTGGCCGACTCGGCGCCGGTCCGCAAGCTGCTGAACATGGTCCTGCTGTTGGCGATCAAAGACCACGCCAGCGACATCCACTTTGAACCCTTCGAAGATGAATTCCGCATCCGGATCAAAGCCGAAGGGGTCCTTTACGAAATGGTCCCACCGCCGCGCCACTTGGCTTTCGCGATCACCACGCGGATCAAAGTGATGGCGAACCTGGACATCGCCGAACGCCGGATGCCGCAAGACGGCCGGATCGAATTGATGGTCGGTGGCCACCCGGTCGACCTTCGCGTCAGCGTGATGCCAACGATGTTTGGCGAATCGACGGTTATGCGGATCCTCGACCGCTCGGTCGTTTCGTTGAGTCTCGAAAATGTCGGCATGGACGACACCGTGATGGTGCCGTTTCGCAAAGCGATCGAAAAACCCAACGGCATCATCTTGGTCACCGGACCGACGGGTAGCGGCAAGACGACGACGCTCTATTCGGCCCTGTCCGAACTGAACACGATCGACGAAAAATGCATCACGACCGAAGATCCGGTGGAATACGACATCGATGGAATCATCCAGATCCCGATCGACGTTGGATCGGGAGTCACGTTTGCCAGTTGTCTGCGGGCGATCCTACGGCAGGATCCCGACCGGATCCTGGTCGGTGAGATTCGCGATCTGGAGACGGCTGAGATCGCCGTGCAAGCGGCACTGACAGGTCACTTGGTCTTCAGCACCCTGCACACCAACGATTCCCCCAGCACGATCACCCGTATGAAAGACATGGGCGTGCCGACGTTCCTGTTAACCGCCACGGTGGAAGCGATCTTGGCGCAGCGGTTGGTTCGCCGGATCTGCACCCAGTGTCGCGAAGAAGCGCCGGCGTCGCTGGACCTGTTGGCCGAGATCGGGATGTCGGCTCAAGACGTCGCCGAACACAAATTCTACCGCGGCAGCGGCTGCGATAAATGTAACAACACCGGCTACAAGGGCCGGGTGGGGCTGTTCGAATTGATGATCATGAACGATACGATCCGCGAGATGGTGATGGCCAACGCATCGACCGACGAGATTCGCGACGTCGCCGAATCCAACGGCATGACCACGCTCCGCGCCTTCGGCATGGGGCTGGCCTACAAAGGGGTCACGTCGCTGGAAGAAGTCGTTCGCGAAACCGTCGACCACTGACCGGTCGCAACACCACCGCCAGCGGCCTACGACGCCAGGCATTTCCATAGCACGCCACCCGAAACCCAATTACTTCACCCTTCAAACTATAGACCTCCCCTATGCCTATCTATCTATTTGAAGCGATGGACGCCACCGGGCAAGAGATCCGGGACGAGATCGATGCGCAGAACGAAGAAGAGGCGCAAACCACCATTCGCCAGATGGGATACTTCGTCACGAAGATCTCCGTCAAGAAGCAAGCGGCCAAAGCCGCCGCGAAGAAGAAGCGTCGCGGGGGAGGCGGCTTTGGTGGCGCCAAGACCAAACATATCGCGATGTTCACGCGGCAGTTGTCGATCCTGCAGGATTCGGGGCTGCCGATCCTGCGCAGTCTGAAGATCCTTGAAGCGAACGCCAAGCCGGGCAAACTGAAGAACGCCCTGCTGGATACCTGCGAAGAGATCGAGAGCGGTTCGACGATGAGCGAAGCGATGGCCAAGAGTCCGAAGGTCTTCAACCGCTTGTACGTCAACATGATCAAAGCGGGTGAGGCCGGTGGTGCGTTGGAGACGATCCTGCAGCGGTTGGCCGACTTTATGGAACGGGCTGAATCGCTGAAACGAAAAGTCAAAGGTGCGTTGATCTATCCCTGCGTCGTCGTCTTCGTCGCTTGTGCGATCGTGACCTTCATCATGATCAAGATCGTGCCGACGTTCGAACAGATGTTCGAAGAGTTTGATCTGGAGCTGCCCGCGCCGACGCTGTTGTTGATCGCGCTGTCGAACTACATCGTGCGGTACGGGTTCCTGATCGTTGTGATCCCGATCTGTATGTTCATCATCGTGAAATTGATACGCAAGTTTAAACAGGGGCGGATGGGCTTTGACATGTTCATCATCAAAGCCCCGATCTTCGGCGGCCTGTTGGAAAAGAACATTTTGGCCCGGACGACGCGAACGCTGGGAACGTTGGTCTCCAGCGGCGTGCCGATTCTCGAGGCGCTCAACATCACCCGCGAGACCTCCGGCAACGCGATGTTTGAGCGGCTGTTTGCCAAAGTCACCGAATCGATCCGACAGGGCGAAGTGATCAGCAAACCGCTGGCCGAAAACAGCACCCCTGGTTTCCACCCGATGGCTGCCTTCTTCTGGGCGTTTTTGGGCGCGTTTCCAGGGATCATGTTGATGTCGGTCGCGTTGACCGCCAACTACACCAAGCTGGGTGAAAACCCCGAGATGGTCCAGACGCTGCGAAGCATCGCGTTTGGCGGCACAGCCGGCGGATGTACGTTCGCCGTCTTGTGGTACCTGATGAAGATGAAAGAGCGCGTCGTCGACGACCTGGTGGTCAACATGGTCGACGTGGGTGAAGAGACGGGCGAACTGGACACGATGCTCTACAAAGTTGCCGATACCTACGACGAAGAAGTCCGCGTAATGACCGACGGCATGATGGCGTTGATGGAACCGTTGTTGATCGTGTTCCTCGGCCTGGTGGTCGGCTTTATCGTCGTCAGCCTGTTTATGCCCCTCGTCTCGCTGATCAGCAGCCTGGGCTAAGTCGAACGAAGAGAAAACCGAGCCCTCCGACTCCGTCGGGGGCGCCTAGGACAAACGAAATCAAGGTAGCCCTCCGGCCCCGTCGGAGGCTTACCCAAAAGTTGCAAATTCCAAGCCGCCGCGAACCGCTGTTGATTGAACCGACGCGGGAGGGGCGACGGGGCTGATCGCCGGCAGGCGGGAGGGCCCCGTGGAAGTGAAGTCAAAGAAACAGAGAACGGTTTAAGGCATCGGCGAGCGAGCGAAAGCGCGACCGTTGGTGGACTTGGACACAAGCTGTGGACCTAATCGATGGCCCCAACCGCAGCTTGCCAACGACGGACCGTCCCGGAGGCCGAACGAGGAAACCCAGTGATGCAAACGCAACAGGCACAGGCACAGGTAAAACGCATGTCCCATCCCCTCCGCCCCAGAACCAAGCCCCCCCGCACAGCGTTCACGTTGATCGAGCTGTTGGTGGTCATCATCATCATCGGCATTTTGGCGAGCTTGGTGACCGCCGGCGTCGTGTCGGCGCGAAGCCGGATGATTGACAGCGCGTTGAAAGTGGAACTGACGAACGTTGAGCTCGCATTGGAGGCCTATCGAGACAAGTACGGCGACTATCCTCCCGATTTCTCCGATTGGGCCGTCGTGCAGCGACACTATCGAACCGCCTTTCCTAAGATCTCAGCTAAGGACATGGGGTTACTATCCCAAGCGTGTTTTGTCGATCCAACCGATTCCACGACATTCCAGATCAACGGCATCGATCGTGCCGAAGCACTGGTGTTTGCATTGGGCGGTTTCAGTAGCGATCCACGGTTTCCTTTTTCTGGAAGCGGCGGTCCGTTTGTTTATGTTGGGACCGGCAACGTCGACGACTTGGATTCCTATCACTACAACACATCGCGAGACAACCGACTGTTCGAGTTTGACGAGGTTCGCCTAACGATGGGACTGAACGGTGTGTTCGGTTATTCGACCGACGAAGGGCTCTATTGGAATACTTCCACGGCGGCACTGGGTGCAACGGTTGCACCCAACGCCACGCCGGCCGCTCCGTCGGGTGTGACCGCCGACCTTTTCCCCGTCTATCGCCGCAGGAATGACGAAACCTCTTTGCCTTTCGTCTACTTCGATTCGCGAACATACAGTCTTGGTACAACGTCGCGTGCTGTAAACGTCTACCAGCCTACGGCAGGCTCCGTGGGTGTTGCTAAGCCCTACAAGTCACTGCTGGTGAACACCGGCACGACGAGTTCAATTCCTGACGATGGACTGTTTTTTGTCAATCGAGACAGCTTCCAGATCGTCAGTGGTGGGCAGGACGAACACTACGGTGGTGACCCGAGCGCACCAGCGATGGCTTATATCTTCCCTGCCGGTACCGGGTTCAATTTGAATTCCGGATTGGTTGCTGGTGTTGGCAACTACCTCTACACACCCGACCCAACCAATTTCCAGGAAGACAACGTCACGAACTTCTCATCGACGACCCTCGAATCGGATCTGGAGTAGTCCCATGATAGTTCGCCAACAAATCTCCAATATCCGGCCACGACGTGGTTTTACACTTGTTGAGTTATTGGTCGCCATCTCGCTGCTTGGGATTATGGCGACGATGATTGGCATGGCACTTAGCAGTGCTCAAGGCGACGCCCGACGTGCCCGCGCGAAATTGCAAGTCGCCAAGATTCGCGAGATTCTGTTGCATCGCTGGGATGACTACATGGTCATGCAAATGCCTGTATCCATTGGTGGCACGAAGCAAAGACAAGCATCTAGGGAGAGAGCACGCGTCCGTTTAGCATTGTTACGCGATCGCATGCGTATTGAGATGCCTGACCGGATAACCGACTTGGCAAGTCCAGCCCAAACCTGGGTAACCGCCGTTCGGACGGCCCCGGGAACCTATGCAGCCGCAACAGCAGATTCAGTAACAGTCCCCTTGTTCGATATCTACCGAGAACGAGTCGTACAGACGTACGTCGCGTTGGGGAAACTTCCCGCGTCGGCGGTCTATGCCGATGTTTTTCCGGGGGGGATGGACCCTTTGCCGCCATCGACTACCGATGATGACCTGTGGACTCGCGAACATCAGTCGGCTGAGTGTTTGTATCTGATCCTTTCGGCGATGAACTTTGCCGGTCGCCCTGCGCTCGATGCGTTTCGTCCCTCGGAGATCGCCGATACCGATGGCGACAGCATGCCCGAGATCGTCGACCCTTGGGGGACTCCAATCGCCTGGGCGCGTTGGCCAGCTGGTTATTGGGTTGGCATCAGTGAGACCGATCCCGTCACAGACTTTGGTCCAGACGGTTTCGATTTGCTCAATGGAAGCTTGCGTTATCGTGACACTAGCTTTCCCGATCCGTTTAATCTTCAACCACTAGTCGTGTCGGCAGGACCTGATGGTGAGTTCGACACCCGTTTCCTTAACGGAACAGACCCTAATTCTACAGTGGAAATTAGTTATGTCGGCGCACAGTTTCGCATCGTTTTTGGTGGCCTGAACGAGATTGATCCTTATTACGTCAACACAGATTTAGCGGACGCGGACAACGATTACACGAAGGGTGGTTTCGAGGGCGTTGGTTCAAGGGCGGATCTGGATGGCGACGGATACGACGCTGCGGTTGACAACATCATCAGTTCGGAGCTTTAGGCGATGTCTCAGATGCAACAACAAAGACGAAATTTCCGAATCGGCTTTACGCTGGTCGAGCTGTTGATCGTTGTGTCGATCATCACCTTGGTGACAGCGATCGCTTTGCCGACGGTCCGCGACCAGCTTCGCGATCAGAAAGCAACCCGCACCGCGTCGCTGGTTCGTTCTTATCTCGACACCGCGCGAGCGCGTGCCGTGAACACCGGCAAGCCCTACGGAGTCGTGATCAAGCGATCGGGGATCAGCGGATTCGAAAGTGCCCGCAGTATCGAGTTGCGATACTGTCGGTTGGCATCGTCTTACTCGGGCGACGAATCCGATGCCTTTGCACTTATTACGCCTCCGGGTACTTATGATGCCTCGATTCGGATCGTGCAGTTCCCCAATACCGATGGGACGGATCCGGTCTACGGTAACGACGTCATTCGAACGCCGCCTCCTGGTTTTGTTGTCGTTGGCGATACGATTCAGTTCGACGACTCCGACGTCAACTTTCAAATCCGTCAAGTGACATATGATTCATCGACACCGGCCAACCTCGTCAGTCTTCAAGTCGTACCTGTCGATCCATCGGTCGTCTCCGATGTAGCGGTGGGTGCTGGCAGCAGTGCAACACGAGGTTATTCGATCTCTCGATTTCGCGAGACCGCATCGTTGCCGTTGTACTTGCAGACCGGGACGATGATCGACCTCACCTTTTCGGGATATCGTCGCGGCGATGCCTCGGTGAAAGATTACGGCACAGCGTTTGGGAGTCATCAACGTCTGTCGGCATGCCAGTTTTCACCGATGGAAATCGAGCATCGATACGATCTCACTCGCGGTGCAACATCGACTGCAGCGTACGACACGGCGGGGACTTCTCCGGTAGTGGCGTCCGCTCGGACTTATCCGTACGGCGACATCTACATTCTGTTTGCTCCTAACGGAACGGTTTATTCGGTCATCTATGGCGAGTTATATGGGGCTCCAGGCTCGAAAGCTATCCGAATGCAGCATCACTTGGTGAACTCCGATATCTACCTGATGGTCGGGCGAGAAGGGTTAACCGACGTCGCCGACCCGATGTCGCTTAGTTCCAAGGAACAAGCCACAGCCTTTGACCTGCAATCGGTCTGGGTTGTCATCAATGGTGTTTCTGGAGAAGTGACCACTCAGACTCCTAATCCGATCGCCAGCGTGCGAGACAGCGGCCTGCAGGCAGCTGAAAAAACGCCAGCTGAAATGCACAACGGCATTTCAGCCCTGATGCACGTGTCGCGAGAAAAGATCTAATCACGGATAAGCCCTATGTCAAAATCCACTCAGAAACGCAACGGCATTACGCTGATCGAAGTGATGTTCGCAATGGGAGTCATGTTGATTGGCTTGTTGGGAATCGCTTCGGTAATCCCCGTCGCTGCGAACTACGCTCGTCAAACGCTCGAGAACGATATCGGCACGGTCTATGCATCGCATGCTGTTGCATTGATCAATTCGTCGAAGTTCCTCGAACCCAAAGATTTGGTTTTTGTAAACGATGAAACTCCGGGGCTAGGTTCCGATTATTTGCGCAATCGGCCGCGGCGGGAGCCCGGAAATTTCCCCGCAGCCGGTTTTCAGGTTGGGACCACACCATCGTTTTGTATCGACCCATGGTTTTTGAACCATGCACTCTCCTATCGCGATACCAGCGGGAGTGTCAACGGTTTCCACGCGGGCGTGTTTCCGTACTACGATTCCGATTACTCGCCAGCCGTTTCGCCCAACGCTACAGCGATGCCAACGGGCGATCCAAATCAGTTCCCCCGGTTATGGAGAGTTTTTCCCGAGATCATCACAGGCAGCCCAGCACTTTCGCGGCGAATTGGCGGCGCGATCCAAAGCGTGTTTCAGAACGACGACTCGCTCTCAATGGAATTTCCTGACGATCCAACTCTCTACCCACAACAAATCGCGTACACATCTCAGGTTGGTGCTGCGTCGAACATCGCAGTGCGACGGCTGGCCGAGGGGCACTATTCATGGATTGCAACGGTGACGCCATCGAATTCCGTGATTGCCGCCGGTGCGATGAAGTTGTCGGTGGTGATCATTCGCGACCGTGTGTTTGTTCCCCATCCAAGCAACCCGCTGACCTCTACATCGCCGCTGAATTACGCAGTCAGTGCAGATGCCGAATCGAACGCGACCAACGAACGACTTGCGTTGATAACCGGAGCAATCGGCTTTGTTGGAGGTCTGGGCGGATCGGTTACGGTCGAAGCATCGACCGACATGAACGATTCGATCAAGGCGGGACAGTGGGTAATGTTGTCGCAACGCAATTTCAATCCATCTCTACCAGCCGTACACGTTTGGTATGAAGTCAATAACGTATCCGAGCCATCTCCTTCGACAAGTTTCACTGGCGGTTGGAAGCGAACTGTATCGCTGGTCGGTCCCGATTGGCCACAACCTGATATGACGTCAAACGCGACGCACATGACGATCGTCGAAAACGCGATCGCCGTCAAAGAAATCGAAATCACGCTGTAAACTTACAAACTCCTCTCGTCTCCTTTTCTCCGTGTGAACTTTCCGTACAGAGGCATCTCATGACTCGCATCGTACAACCCTCGAAACGTTCAGGAATCATCCTGTTGGTTGTGCTCGGCATGCTGGCGTTGTTCAGCATCCTGGCCATGACGTTCCTGCTGTTTACATCTCAATCGCGGTACGCATCCGAAGCGATCGCACGTAGAGAGTCGAGTTCGTTTGATCCCCAAGTTTTCCGGGAACGAACGATCGAACAAGTGCTCGCGGGAAGTGCTGCCCCCGGCAGCGCGTTCTGGGGACACGACATGTTGGGAGACTACTATGGCTATCGTGGCGCGTTGTCACCAGATAACCCTACGTACCAGATTAGCGGCAACACGGTTCTTCGTTGCTTGGAACCGTCAGCATTTGGGCTTGGCAGTTGGTCGGCTGCACGCCGTGATGCAGTCCGTCCCATGCCTCACTTGGGAAAGAAGTACGTCAGCTTCTCCACTCGCTTGTACCTAGGAGCTCGTTTTGCGCTCGACGATCATTTTAACGGTCGGGTGCTAACTTTTGAGGAAGGCCCGTTAGAGGGTTTGCCGTTGTTGATTGTACGGTACTTTGGCGATCACAGAGGCGTGGCGGGCGCAGGGACGGACGACATCGAAGATGAATACCGGTTGAACGGACGCATTGTTGTCGACGTCGAACCCTACCTCGAGAATCTGATTACCATCGACGATGAAGTCAAGACGCTCTCTAAGTGGCTCGATCTTCCCTCGAGTACCACTCAAAGTCACCCCTCAGTTTTGTTCTACTCCAAAGGCGCCAATCAATTATGGGGAGCCGGTCCCGATTCGCCGTACTATGCTGCGGCTGTTGGATCCGATGACGTGGGTTACAAATTTTACGTCAATGGAACCCGGCTGAACGGCCCTGGCATGGGCTGGATGAGTCGCAGCGGCACGTACAATCTAAACCAGACAGCGAGAAACCTTAACGCAACATTTGGTGCCGATGCCTCGGTCGCCTTGATGGGCAATTACGGCAGTTATCTCACAACGGCAAACGCGCCAAACTTGCTTGGTGATGCTAACGAACCTTTTGACGTCCCCGACTATAACGACTGGTTCTTGGCACACTTTCCGGTCGATGCTCCATCGACCGAATTGCCCGCGCCATCGTTTGTCCGCCCCGCGATCATCAACTATGTGTTGAACTATTACAACACACCATTGAATTCGCTCACAGTACCACAACTACAGACGATTCATCGGATGCTGGTTCAATGCAATCTGCGTCCGCTGCGGCACAACGACGGTGCAGACGATAGGTACGACAGTTTCTCCGGTGGGGCAGCAGCGTTAAACGTCGATATCGATTTCAGCCAATCGGTTGCGACGATCGCCGCGGATATTCAAAGCCTTGCGACTGCGATCGCTACTGGACCCTGGGATGTCGACAACGACGGTGACGGCATCAACGACAGTGTTTGGATCGACGGGGGCTTGCCAACGGCAACGATGCCCGACGGGACGCGTGTAAAACCGATGGTTGCCGTGCGCATCGAAGACCTCGGTGGTCGAATCGACATCAATCATGCTGGACGATACGCGGACGTATCGAAAGTCGTTGAGGGAGCCATTGCCCAGGGACTCTCAGGCGCGTATCCAAGCCCTACTCCTGAAACCCGAACCGTCGGCGACGTTCCATCTGGCTTTGGATACGGGCCTGCCGAAATCCCACTTGGCTACAAAAACGGAACCACGGAAGTCGGAACGCTTCCTAACTCCCGAGTGAGGTTGGCTTGGGACCGGTACGATGACAGTCACGGGACTTTCGTTCCTGGGCAGTCGGGAGTGTCCTCGCAAAACTATCTGTTAGACAACGACCTTACAGGATTCTTTCGCGAAACAGGTCGTCCGACGACGCATTTTGGTGTTTCGCACTACGGTAGTCCCCTGGATGTATGGGGCCGTGGTCGGGTAGCGATCGGAATTTTTGGGCAACCTCTTTTCGATGGTTTCTCGATGACGGTGACGCAACCGTCTTCGGTTTCCGCCGCGTATCCAGTCAACTCTCGCACGTTGGATGAGCGACAAAACGATCCCTACGAGATGGCTTCGCGATACCGAGTCTATTTGGACCTTCCTTATTCCGAAGCCGATTTGGATGTGGTACTGAATCGAGACGAGAGTGCCGCCGATCGCCTCACGTCGATCATCCAAACCGACTTGGCAAGCCGAGCGGATATCGTGCGTCGCGGGTTCACGACCCGCAGCGAGTCGTTGGAACTACCACCAACCACGATGCCGGCTGAATGGCGGAGTTCGGCAACCGAAAACGCTAGCACTTGGTTGACGAATCACTTCTTGCGAATTCTGGAAAAGGGGCATACCCCCTCAGGTTCGCTGAATGAAGAACAGATGCGATTCTGGTCGGTGATTGCTCCCGAGTTGCGATTGGGACAACGACTGAATTTGAACCGTCCGATTGGCAACGGAATCGATACCGATGGCGACGGTGTTGTCGATGACCCGCAAGAGATTCTGGCTGCGATCGAATCGTTTTATCCAGCGATCGATGCGACGTCTGGATCGATTGTCAACACGCAATGGACGACTGGATCTGGCAGCAACATGCCCGCCGACTTGACTCCGGAAGAGATCTCGCGGAACAGTCGCACTCTTCTCGCGCGTCACCTGTACTGCTTGGCGATGTTTGTCACCCGTGATGAAGCGACGGATACGTCCTTTGATTATCGATCGACAACCACTGGACATGCGGCGACCGAAGCCGAATATCGCGCATGGCGCTTGGCCCAGTGGGCGGTGAACGTCGTCGACTTCCGCGACGGCGACAGCATCATGACCGGATTCGAATACGACGTCGATCCGTACGACGGATGGGATGTCGACGGAGATCTAAACACAACCAACGACACAAAACCCGATGGCAGTGCAACGCCACGAGGCGTCGTCTGGGGTATGGAAGCGGCGGAATTGTTGTTGACCGAGTCGCTCAACTTCCACGATCGCCGAGTCAAAGATTCGGAATTTGATTCGGGCGACATGAGTAAGCGTCTGCCCGATCCTACAATGGATGACTGGGGGGACAACGATGATGACGTCGATCAATATCGGATTCCCCAAGGGACAACGATCTTGGAATTGTTTTGTCCGCGATCGCCGCAAAAATTCGACACCAGCTCCGATCCAGCCAACCCGTGGGCTGCTCCAAGCGATCTCTACACAGCTGTCGATACCGATGCCGACTCGGTTCCCGACACGCGTTATTTGAATCTGTCGGCAAAAGCGCCCGACAACAATCCCGTTTGGCGAATTGGAATCACCCCGAACCACAGTTCGGATGCAACCGCGGATAACAATGACCCTCAAGTTAGTCCGGTCACGCGTTTGCAGGATTCTGCAGCCTCAAAAAACGACTTGTTGGCAGCAGCTGATGTGGAACAGTTCATTCCAAAAATCGATGCCACTTCGCACTTCCCATATCGGCAGGATCCTGCGTTCAAGTTCGACCGCGTGATTTGGATGACATCTCAAGACCCGACTGCGGTTACACTTCCCGACGATTCCAAAACCGCTGGTGGCACGCCTAAGGTGTTCTACAGCTTTAACACCGACACGACTTATTCGCCTGACGGGATTCTGTTGGGAGGAGGGCAGTATGCCGTGATCGGTTCTCGAACGTTTACTGCAATCGGAGCTCAAAACGTTCCGACACCTGTAGGCTTAAACTACAGCAGCTATGCGAGTCCCCAATCGATCACGTTGACCCCGACCGCGATTGAAACTAGAGACACCACCGGTGCCATGATCACGCCAACTTACAGTGAACAGATTCGCGACGTGGTGGGAATCATCGCATCGGCGCCAGTTCCTGCGACCTGGGCGAATGCTGCAACGACAGCGCCGGAACGAATTGGAGTCAACATTTCCGAACCCGGTCCATGGGAGACGACCTACTATCCCGAACCCCAATATCGACTGGTAGGTTCGGACAATACGTATCCATTTGACGCATATGTCGATGAAGAAACCCCAACCAACAGCTTGCCCGACCAACCGTTTGACGAGCGATCATGGGCGCCACTCGCGAACGATTTCACGGATGGGCAAAAGACAGGAACTCGGTTGAATTACAAGACCGCGTACCTGCAGCGGTTGGCCGATCCAACCATGCCGTACAACGCGACCACCAACCCTTACCTGACGGTCGATTGGATGCCGTTGGATCTGACCGTTTTCAACGGAGAAGAGAAGAACAAGCAGGAAAACGACCAATCTGGGACACCAGGCTGGATTGATCCTTCGGATCCAAATCCGTATACAACCGCGCCGGATGAACGTTTTGCCTCCCGTTATAAAAACGGAGTCGACTTTTGGCACTACGACTCGAACGGCGATGGGGATATCACTGCCGCAGATTCGGTTTTGAATGAGGGGATGGGGCACAATAACATCTACTCGTACGGGACCCGCGTGCCGGGCACAACGTCTGAAATCGCACTTTCGACATCGAACTTCGCGCACGACATATTGAACAGTGGGCCGCAGGATAATCCTACGGCGGGAACAGCATCGTCAACGCTTGGGTATTTGAACGCATCCTTTGGACCACGTTGGGTTCAAAATCCGGGTAGCCCGTCGAGTCAGCTATTGCGATATGTAGGTGCCCCGGCAACCCGACCGTTTCCATGGATGACGTGGAACAATCGGCCGTTTGCATCGCCGTACGAAATCATGCATGTTCCGATGACCAGTAGTTCTCGGCTAATGCTAAAGTTTTCGACGGCTGCTATGCTCGATTCAATGTATGACACTTATAACCCCGCCGCGACAGCGAACGGATCACCGGAGGGTCCCGAAGTGTATCGTGGAGAGTTCGGCCATTTGTTCAATTACTTAGCGTCGGATCCTGATTTCAGCAACAGTCCCAACTTCGGTCGGATCCTCGAGTGGGTAGGAACCCCCGATCCGTTTGATTATCGGCACGAAATGATTCATCCGGGTAATTACCTTGGTCCGATCCAAAGCGCGGCGCAGACCTGGCCTCCTGAAGTTAATAGTTACACAAATGTGTTTGACTTCCGCGATCTCGTTCCGTTCGAAATCCTGCGTCCGCCATTTAACTGGAAACCGAATGCAGGTCGGGCTGGCAAGATCAACCTGAATACGTTGCAGAGCCGAAGCACGTTTCTCGATCTGATGCAGCCCTATTCGACAACCGCTGAGACTGAAAGTGACGCTCCTGCGTTTTGGAGTTCATACATTGAAAGTCGGCGTGGCTATGCTGTTCCAGCAACGTCTACTGTTTCGGTATCGCCCTATTTGGACGGAACACGCCCGACTCAATTTGCGGGAGCCTTTAAGCCTTCCGGGTTTGCTGGTATTGGGCCGTTGGTGATCAACTATGACGCATCAACTAACACACCATCGTATTCAACGACGATGCAAAACGGTACTCCGTTGAGCACGGGACTTTTGCGTCCAGATCCAGCCTCGGCGACCAAACCGCTGTTTCGTCGCAACGATGACGACACGGTACGCGCCATTTCGAATACGCGCAGCCAATTCCATCGCAATTTGGGCATCACACGATTGCCGAATCTGACCGATTCGAACTCCCAGGTGTTTGCCGTTTGGACAACGATTGGTTTGTTCAACATCGATGCCAATGGTGACCCTGCGGACGAATACGGTGCCGATATTGGCGAGGACCGTCGTTATCGATCGTTCTACATCATCGATCGCACGATTCCTGTTCGCTACGAACCAGGCGACGGGGAATCGGCCAAACGCGCCATTATTCATTCACGAAATTTGGACTGAGCCTGATGTTTGTCAAAGATAGAAAACAGCGGGGTTTTACCCTGGTCGAAATGTTGATCGCGATGACCGTGACCCTGCTGATCATGGCAGGGTTGGCGCAGACATTTAGCGTGATTGGAACGCGGATTCGCGAGACGACGGTTGAGGTCGGCCTGAGCACCAAACTGCGTGGCGTCGCGATGCAGTTGCGGAACGATCTCGAATACCGCACCGTCCAAAACATCTCCTTCGATCGCGGGCAAGAAGACGGCTACTTCGTTTATTACGAAGGGCCCGTTGCCGACGTTACGACTTCGGTGGCTATCGGTCGCGAAGATGTTTCAAAGTGGGGCGATTTCGATGACTACATCGCCTTCACCGCACAAGCTCCTCCCGGCGCCTACTTCACCGGAAGCGTGCCGAAGTTTATCGCCGATGGGACGGGAACCGATATGACACCGGTTACGATCCGGTCCGAGTATGCGGAGATCATCTACTGGATCGGTCCTACCTACAACGAAACCGGCGGAGCGTTTTCGATCGATACGATTCCACCATTGCCCGTTAGTGGAACGTTGCCGACCGCGGTCCCGGTCCCCAATCGACTGCAATTGCATCGTCGAGTGCTACTGATCCGCCCCGATCTTAACAACAACACGATGTCTTGGGGCGAACCCTATCTCCAGCTGCCCGCAGCGTATCAGGCTGGCGCATGGGCCAACAATATTGCAACTGCTGGATGGCTTACGGGGATGGCCAAGATTCATCAAATGTGCGACCTCTCGGTCTCGCGCATAACACAGTCAGCACTTTCGGGTTCAATTGGCTGGGACCAACCACGAACCGAGATTCGCGCGAACTCGTTGAAGGACCTGTCGCGGCCTGAAAATAGGTTTGCGCACGTTCGGATGCCATTGCCGACCACCGGTGTTGCCAAGTCAACTTTGCCGTTGCTGGCGATGGGGAATCCCAGTGCATTGTCCGCACTGCCAACGCCCGCTGCCTCCGGAGTCGCTCGAGCAAACACCAACCCAGCCTGGGCGTTTGGAAGTCCACACCTTCTGCAAGGCTTCTTGCTTCCCGATTTCGCCTTGGGACTCAAACAAGAATATCAGGTCCCACAAACGGCCGCGGATCTAACCAGTCAAACAACAACCTACGGGTACGCGATGCCCGCGGGCTGGGGCGGCGACCGACGTGGCGAAGATGTTGTGTTGGACGACATGCTTGGTTTTGACGTAAAGTTGTTCGATCGCAGCACAGCATTGGTCATGCTGCCGGGAGACGATGGCAATCCAGGAAACAATCAGACCGGAGCCGGTTCATGGCAATTCATGGGTGAAGCCAATAGCGACGACGTCTTGATCACGCCAAACGATCCAGGATATCGGTATTTCTTCGATGCCAATCTCGATTGGGATGGAACCGACGATAGTTCGATCGCTGTCCGGTCGGCGCAGAATCATCCGACAGGTGCAGCCAATAACGATCCGCTGCTGATCTCTCGTGGCGCATTTGTCGACCTGGGCTACGCAACGTTGCGTGGCGGTAATGTGCGGGCTCGGATGGATCCCATGATTCAAACCATGCCGACCAATGTTGGTGTCAATGCTCGCCTTCTCCTCGAGTCGGAGTTCAGTGGAGCTGTGTACGACGACAATACCGGCGCCCTCGACCACATGAGATCACTACGGCTGTCAGGGAAATACGGATACTCGACGGTCACAGGGGGGGCACGTTGGTATCAACCTGTGTTTGACACGTGGTCTGTGGAGTATTCCGAAGGCTTCCCGTTTGAATTTGACACTACGTACAACACGATGGTTTGGCCCATTCCGACAGGCACCGTTCCTAGGGCACCTATCGCGGGTGAACTCGACGCGATGGGAAGTGCAGTTCCGCCTTTTCAATCGCAGCCCGCTGCCATCCAAGTTACGCTGCGAATCGAAGACAAGAGAAGTCGGCAGATTCGACAGTTGACAGTTTCGGAAAATCTGTAGCCCATTAATCGAACAGTAGCTTGGGGTTGGTGTCGATCCGCCGTTTGCTCAGGCACCCGAGGCGATTCAGATCCTGCTACGGATCGAAGATCCGTAGCAGACCTATGTCAAACAGATGACGGTTTCGGAGATTGTTCGCAACTAGCTTGCGCAGCCTTGTGTATTGCTCGGTGGCTTACAAAATGTTCGCTTCCCAGTCTTAGGGCGGAACGGCTTCACAGCTTTGTCAGTGCGTTGTCGCGGTTTTTTAGCGGCAGTTCGACGGCGGCGCCTCCCTGGCGGTGCGATTCAAAAACGCCACAGATCATCTCCACCGTCGTCGCGGCGTTTTGCATGTCGCACAATGGACGACGGTTCTCGTCGACCGCTTCGATCAGATCGCGAACTGCCGTGATGTGATGCGATGAATCGGCGACCGCCTCGGGGTTCGGCTCCGCCACTCCCGCCCCGCCGCTGCTGATCGGCAGCCATTGCCGCGGCGTCTTCGGCGGCCGAAACGGACTCCCTTCGCACAAATAAGCCAACGGCCGACCGTCCATGTGGATCGTGATCGTCCCCTCGCTGCCCAATAACTGGAGGCAAAACGCGGTCCCTGCGGTGCCGTCTTTGGCAACCGAATCGTAGTAGGCGATCGGGCCGGCGGCCGTTTCGTAGCGGGCGTGTAGGGCGTTGCCGGCCAGCGGCCCCAACCCTTCCGCTCCCGGACGTACGTCGGCCGCCGTCACCGGCCTCCCCTCTTGCAGCATCACCGCTGAGCAGCTTTTCGGAGGGCCCGTGAAGTAGTCGACAAGGTTCAGTATGTGGCTGCCCAGCACCCACAAATCCTCTGCACCACCGCGGTGGTCCCCCTTGCCGCGACCGCGTAATTCCAACAGGTTGCCGATCCGGCCCTCGGCGATCAACTGTTGGATCTGCGGCAAGGCGGGGTGGTAGCGATTGCGGTGTGCGACGGCGATCTTGGCGGAATGTTTCGCGCAAGCGGCCAGCAGCGTATCGGCTTCCGCCGGCGTCCGGCAGATCGGTTTTTCGATGTACAGTCCGCGTGCGCCCGCTTCGATCGCTGCCAGCGCCATCGCATGGTGTTGGTCGGCATGGCGAGAGCAGATCGCAACGAATTCGGGCTGCACCTGTTGCAGCATCTTTTCGTAGTCCCCAAACCCTTGTTCGACCTGCAGTTTGGTCAACTCACGCGCCAGCCCCGCTTGATTGGCGTCAGCCACCGCAACGATCTCCGCTTCGGGAATCTGGTGCCAAACCGTATCGAGCCCATGTCCAAAGTCGCCTCTTCCCGTGTGTCCAATCACTGCGACACGCCGTCGGGCGGGGGCGGCGGAGGCAATCGATGACGCGGCAACTGCGGTTGCGGCAGAGACGAAAAAGGTGCGGCGTGAGATACTCATGGGGCGCTTTCAAAAGAGGAAACCGGCGGGTGGTCCTCCGCCGAGTAGGCACCAAGATACCATCCTGCACGGGGGATTCAAATCGCGTGGGGGGCGCGAGGGGGCTAATCTGTGTTTCAATATCAGGTATCAGCCGGTACGCATTCGCGTCCGGTTCCCTTGGGCAACCGGACGCGAATGCGTCTGACAGTTATACACAAGTCACTCTACGCCGAAAGCGTTAAAGTCATTAGCCGGTGGTCGAGCGCAGCGAACACCACCGGATGACGAAAAGCGACGCGATATCCGACCCCGCAGGTGGTCGCAGCCCGACCTGCATAGGATTCTGTGACCGCCTTCGCGGTCAGCGAGGCGATGGATTTAGGAACCGTAGGTGGCGCTTGCGCTTACCTACGGCTAATAGCTTGAATCCCTGCCGGGATATTTGTGGGTAATCCACAGAAGGTCACGAGTCCCCATCATCTTTGGCGAGAGAAGGAGTCGTGCCCTCGTCCACTACCCTGAATTTTAGTGTTGATGCTTCACGAGGCGCATCAAAAAACACCCAGCCGATTCGACTGGGTGTTTCTGTGTCATGCGTTTGGAATCAAGCGATGCTCGAGCCCAAGGGCAGAGCCGAATCCGAAAACCGAAAGTTGAAAGATGAAAAACTATTCGGTTGGGATCAGCGGACCACCGTCGCCCAAGCCGCCCTTCAGCTCTTGGTGCTCGGAGACCTTTTGACGTTCTTCTTCCGCGGCTGCTTCCTCTTGGTCCTCGGCCCATTCAACGCGTTTGCGGCTCAAGCCGATCTTGCGTTCCTCGGTGTCGACACGCAGGATCTTGACCTCGATCTCATCGCCAACCTTGACGACTTCTTCGGGATCTTCGACCTTGTGGTCAGCCAATTCGGAGATGTGCAGCAAACCTTCCAGGCCATCTTCAAGTCCCACAAAGACACCAAAGTTGGTGATCTTGGTGACCTTGCCGTTGATGACTTGGCCGGGTTGGTAACGATCTGGAATGTCGTTGTCCCAAGGATCGCCTTCCATCTGCTTCAGACCCAACGCGATCCGGCGACGACTTTGATCGACGCTCAAGACCTTGCAGTTGATCTCTTGTCCCTTCTCCAAGACTTCGCTCGGGTGGCTGATCTTGCGAGTCCAGGACATGTCCGAAACGTGCAACAAGCCGTCGATGCCTTCTTCGAGTTCGACAAACGCACCGTAGTTGGTGAGGTTGCGGATCTTGCCGGTGACGTCGGCACCCTCGGGGTACTTGTCCATGACAATGTCCCAAGGATTGTCTTGAGTCTGCTTCATGCCAAGGCTCAATTGTTGGCCTTCGACATCGACACCCAAGATCTTGACTTCCACCTGGTCGCCGATCGAAACCAATTCCGATGGATGGTTGACCCGCTTGGTCCAGCTCATTTCGCTGATGTGAACCAGGCCTTCGATACCGGCTTCCAATTTGACGAACGCACCGTAGCTCATCACGTTGACGACTTCGCCCTTGTGGGTCGAACCGACTTCGTAACGCTCGCCGATGCTTTCCCATGGGTTGCGTTCTTTTTGCTTCAGACCCAAAGCGATCTTTTGCTTTTCGCGGTCGATGTGCAACACCTTGACGTCGATCTCTTGATCGATGGCGACCATTTCGCTTGGGTGTTGGATACGTTCCCAGCTCATGTCGGTGATGTGCAACAGACCATCGATTCCGCCCAGGTCGACGAACGCACCGAAGTCGGCGATGTTCTTGACGATACCCTTGCGGATCTGGCCCACTTCCAGTTCTTGCATCAAGTAAGCGCGATCTTCTTCACGCTGCTTCTCGATCAACGAACGGCGGCTGATCACGATGTTGCGGCGGGTGTCGTCGATCTTCAAGACTTCGGCTTGGATCACGCGACCGATGAAATCTCCGATATCGCCAGGGCGACGGATATCGACTTGGCTTCCTGGCAGGAAGACGTTGACGCCGATATCGACCAACAGGCCGCCCTTGATCTTGCGAATCACGGTACCGGTGACCACTTGGTCCTCGGCAACCGATTCCATCATCTTTTCCCACTGGACGATCTTCTCGGCCTTTCGCTTGCTCAGCGAGATCATGCCGTAAGGGTCGTCCGCGCCACCCAGTTCGTCCTCCATCTCTTCGATCAGGACTTGGACGCTGCCCCCCACCACGGGTGGATCTTCGTCGGGGCCCCATTCGTTTAACGGGACCGTTCCTTCGCTCTTGAAGCCGACATCGACCAGGGCCCATTCGTCGTTCAGTTCGACGATCCGGCCGATTACAATTTTGTTGACATCGAAGTCTTGCTGTTCGACCTCAAAGGCCTCCAACAGCATTTCTTCTAGTTCTTCGTCGGGGGCCAGTCCCAACAGTTCATTGGCCAGAGTGTCATCTTCGAGGGAACGGATCAGATTTCGATTAACCATGAAAGACTCAGTTGCCGGGGGTCGGATTCGCGATCGCGGGGCTGGCTTTTGATCGAGCGCCAGGTTTACGAAGCTTCCAGGAGAAGCTATACCGTGCGTGGTTAAAAATGGCATCTTCGCACCTCATCGAAGCGCGACTGGCCATTTCGGGCCGCGTGAAGTAAAAACGCGATTCCCAGCGGGGTTAGAGTGTCTGCAGGCTGCCGCCCATCGACCCATGCGATTGGCGAAAAAAGCAGCGATAGCAACCCGAAAGGCTAACAGAATCACCGAAATGCCACAACGGACGTCAAGCCAGGAAGTGGCATTATTCCAATCTATTTCGCACAAAACCGGAACCAGGATCGCTTCGAACGCTCATGAGTAACGCATCTTCTCTGATTTACGCCATCGGTGGCGATCACGCTGGCTTTCCGCTGAAGTCGGTCGTCACGCAAACGTTGACCGACCAGCATTTGCAGATCGTCGATTGTGGCGCTCACGATGAAACCAGCAGCGACTTTCCCGACTTCGCCCTCGCCGTGGGGGAAGCGATTCGCTCGGGCAAAGCCGATCGTGGGATCTTGGTCTGCGGCAGCGGAGTGGGAGTCAGCGTGGCGGCGAACAAAATCCCAGGCATTCGAGCGGCGTTGTGCCACGATTGCTACTCGGCTCGTCAGGGAGTTGAGCACGACGACATGAACGTGTTGTGCATCGGAGCTCGGATCATCGGCCCCGAGCTAGCAATGGAGTGCATCCGCGCGTTCCTGGGAGCCCGTTACACCCCCTCGGAACGTCACGCCCGCCGATTGGCCAAGTTGTTGGAAATCGAGCAACGGTTCATGAAGTCATAAGCGCTGCTGGGCGTTGACCGTCGCGAATCAAGCCGCCGTAGGTGGCATGCGCAGGGACCTTGTCGATCCGTTTGCAGAACCATTCCTGGAAACGGATCGCCGTTTCCCGATGCTGCAGGTGCGGATGCGTTCGTGCTTTCTGTCCCTGCGGATCGTATCGCTGTGGCATGCGGCGACCGTTAGGCCTCCGCACAACGTGTGGCTGGCTATTCGATCGGTTCGGGGTGGGCGTCGAGCAGGCTGCAGATCAATGGCAGTAATTGTTTCTTGCGACTGACAACATTTTCCAGCTTGTAAAGATTGCGGCCGACGCGCGGGTAATTGATCTCTTCCCAACACGCCGGTTCACTGGACATCAACAACAGGCTACCCGAAGAACTGATGTCGGTTACCAGCAGGGCGGCAAAGTCGAGCCCTTTCTGGGTGGCGAGTTCTTCGAGCGCTTTGCGGATCTCTTTCTGGCGGTCCCAAAACAGGCCAAAGCCGAGTTCTTCGATTTGGGAAATCGAGAACCGGTGTCCCGCTTCGCTGAATTCTTTGCAGTCCTCGGCAACAACTTGTTCGGGGGTGCAGGTCTGTAGCGCCGATCCGATCTCGAAGAAATCGCGCGCAAAGTCGTCGAGGTCGCAGGTGCATAAACTGGCCAGCCAATCGTAAATCTCGCGGTCGATGTCGGTGGTCGTCGGCGACCGCAGTTTGATCGTGTCGGAGATGATCCCCGAGGCCATGCATAGGGCATAAGCGGGGCTCGGTTCGATCCCCGCGGCGCGATACCGCATCGCCACCAAGGTGCAGGTCGATCCAACCGGTTCATTGATAAAACGGATTGGCTGGCTGGACCGCAGACTGCCGCCCAAGCGATGGTGATCGAGGACTTCGACAATGTCGGCGTCGGCAGCGCCATCGACCGCTTGCGCCATCTCGTTGTGATCGACAAGCACCAGTTGTGGCTTCGGCGGATCGATCAAATCCGATTTCGATAGCACACCGCGCAGTTGCTGCGAATCGTCGACGACCGGGAAGATCGACTGTCGCGACCGTTCGACGCTCGCCCGCGCATGGGCGATCGTGTCTTTGTTCGACAGGCTGATGAAGCGATCGGTGATCGCCGAAGCGATCCCGCGCGCACTTTTGATCCGGACCGTGGTGGTGCCGGTATCAAATGGACTGACGAGCACCGAAACATCTTTGGCCTTCGCCAGTTCCAGCAGTCCCGGCGAAAGCGTGTAGCCGCCGGTGACGACCAGACAACGGACACCCCGTTCCAGTGCCGGCAATTGAATCGTCGGCCGATCGCCGCTGACGACCAGCAGTTTCTCGGAAGGAAAGTCTTTGATGTGTTCGATGAAGCCGTGGGCGCTCATCGCGCCCACGCTGACAATAAAATCCTCCCGCATGTCGGCGTTGCTGACATGTTGAAAGTGTCCCTTCAGGCATTCGCAGATCTTGCTGAGACTGGAATTGACCATCCGCGACTGGGCCGGGTCGTCGTCGCCTTGAAAGACCAATTCTAAGAGGTCCAACAAGTTCAAGATCCCCACCAGTTCGCCGCTGCCCGAGAGGACCGGAATCGCCCGCAGCGAATGCTGTTTCAGCCGTTCGTAGACCTCCGAAAAAACTTCGGTATCGCACGCGGTGACGACATCGGTGCGGCAGACATCTTCGACTTCGGGGCGGACATCCATCACGATCCGCGGGGTATCAAGCCCCGCCCGTCGCAACACGAATTCGGTCCGTTTATTGGGCGGACCACAGCAGCAGGCAATTGCATCGGGCCGCGATGTCTTCCTCAACAGGTTCGCATAAGCCAGCGCCGAACAAATCGCATCGGTGTCGGGGTTTTTGTGTCCAAAGACAAATAGACTCATTGAAAGCCGCTGAGGGGTCGCATGGGAGGGAGATCGTGAGACGATGTGCAACGATTTCTGATCGTCCTCGATTCACCGCAACGAAGCAAGGTGTTGGACGAAGTTTTACGGTGGCAATCGCGGTCGATTCGATCGCGCATGGGGCTCGATCGCCCCCCCATCACCACGAACCATCCCATACCTGCAATGGCGGCAGGCCGCAAGGCAAGATTCCGCTTTCCGCCGCGCGCTGCGAAAGCTGGCGGAGCGCGTTGCCGCCAACGGGGCCCAAGTCGACCGTCCAGTCGTTGACGTACAAGTCGACATGCTGCATCAACACGTCGTCGTTGAACTCCTGGGCATATCGTCGCATCGTGGGAATCGCCGCGCCGCGATCGGCCATCGCGTAGCGGAGCGAATCGTGGATCACGCCCTGAACGCGAGCGAGCGTGTCGTCGGACAAGTTGCGCCGCGCGACCAAGCCGCCCAACGGCAAGGGGCATCCCGTTTCCGATTCCCATCGCGTGCCGAGATCCTCCACCAGGCCAAGTCCCTCGTCTTGCCAAGTGAAGCGTCCCTCGTGGATGCAGACGCCAAAGTCGGCTTGGCCGGTGCGTAGCATCGGCATGATCTGCGAAAAGACGACCTGCTCGATCTGCGTCGTTTGGGGGTAAAACAACTGAAACAATAACGTTGCGGTGGTGTGCTGTCCGGGACAAAGCGTCGTTTCGGCGGTCGAGCCGGGGCGGTGCCCTTGGCGGTCCGAAAGCAGCAACGGGCCGACGCCAAACCCGAGTGCGGAACCGCTGGGCAGCACCACCGTCTGTCCGGCCAGCAGCAGCGCGGCGTGGAAGCTGGTTTTGGCGACATCAAAGTCGCCTGCGAACAAGCGATCGTTGAGCTGTTGGATGTCGAGCAGTTCGATTTCAAAATCGAGGCCCCGCCAGTCGACCCGACGCGCCATCAAAGCGTGAAACGTGAAAGTGTCGTTGGGGCAGGTTGATATTCCCAGTCGAATTTTCATCCGCAATGCGTTCCTTGGTTTGAGCGGTCGAGATCGATAACTTGCCGCAACAATTCACCGGCAGCGTTCAGCGCCGCTGCGATCCGCCAGCGCGATTTATCGCGATCCCCGGCCACATTGGAAATACCCCGGATGATCGAGAGCCCCACACGATTTAAATGGCAGGCCATCGCTACACCGAAGCCTTCCATGTCTTCCGCCAGCGCGTCGGGGAAACGCCCGCGGTAAGCCTGCACGTCGGCCGCGTCGGCCGATGCCGAACAGACGCTCACCAGATGCCGGGATGGTTGCGACGGGGGACCGATCACGATCGAATCGCCCGCTTCGGGGGACCATTGGTTCCAACCCAATTCGGCGGCACTTTGATGTCGAATTCCGCTGCCCGCCCCCACCCCGTAGCAACTGACGCGATCAAAGGCACTCGCTTGGCCAACGGACAACTGCGTTCCTACTGCTCCGGCAATTCCAACGAGATAAACACGGCTGGGACGGTGCTGTGCAAGCAAGCTGGCGGTTCGGGCCGCCGCCGCGATCGGTCCAAAACCGCACAATTCAAAGACGATGCCGCTAGGATTTCCCAAGGATTGCCGAATCCCATTTAGCTCCGCCAACGTTGGAACCAGTACCAAGCCGTGGGATGTTGTGGCAAAGTCGGCCGATCGAGGAGCGACTGAAGTGTCAGGGACTGGATCGAGCATTACAATGGAAGGTAGAGGCGATTGGGTTGACCGCAGCGTTGCCGAGGCAAACAATGCCAAGACTCGTCTCGTGATTCGCGAATCGACTCGGCTGGCAGCATTTGCCGAACCAAACGAACATCCGTAACGTTCCATCAGGTTTCGGGCTGGCTGAGTCGAAAATCTCACGGTTTCCTAGGGAACCAATGGGGCTTGCGGATTAGTCTTACATAATAGGTAATGGAGCCGTTGGGAAACCACAGGGCTCTCCACGATTTTCACTTCCGGCTCCCCCCAAGAAATCGTAACCGCCATGACCACCACCGCTGCTGCAACTCGCTGGTTTACCCCAGAAAAGGCCGATAAGACCCTGCCCCTGGTCCGTGCGATCGTGTCGGATATCAAGGAACTGCGTGAGGCGGTACGGTCGCGGCAGTCGCGCGTCGACGAAGTGTTGACATCGCGTCCCGACTCCGGTTCGGGGCCCTATCATGAAGAACTCGAAGCGATGCGGCGCTCTCTGAATGAAGACCGCCGCCAAATCCGCGCTTTCATCAGCGAGCTGACTGCGATTGGTGCGGAAATCGTCGAGGGGGACGACGCCGCTGTCGAATTCCCCGCCTGGGTCGAAGGACATGCCGTTCGGCTGCGTTGGTCGCTGAATCAACCGAAGGTCGCCAGTTGGCGCGAACTGGCCGACCCCGTCACGACGTGTCGCGAAGTCGACAGCTTGCATTTCACCGACGGCCCCGAAGCGGCCGACTATACCGCCCGCTAGCTTTTTGCAGTCCCCTCCGCGAATCGGTCCGCAAGTTGACAGCGCTCTTGCGCGCAGGGCGTGCCGGTTGGCCGTGAAGCCCCCTCTGCGGTAGCGCCACGGTGATGCCGCCGCGAAACGAAAACCCCACTTCGTGCCGACGGTTTACGCCAGCGGCCAAGGGTAAAAAAACAGAACCTCGAATGTCTTCGAGGTTCTGTTGCATTGGATCCATGGTTTGGCAAGTTCGGACTTTAGCCGCCGAAATCGTCGTAAGCGACGTTTTCTTTTTCGACGCCCAGGTCGTCCAACAACTTGAAGACCGCAGCGTTCATCATGGGCGGACCGCAGATGTAGTACTCAATGTCTTCAGGAGCCGGGTGGTCCTTTAGATATTCGTTGTAGAGCACCTGGTGGATGAAGCCGCGGTATCCGGTCCAATTGTCTTCGGGCAACGGTTCGCTAAGGGCGATGTTGAACTTGAAGTTCGGGAACTCTTCTTCGATCTTGCGGAAGTGATCGACATAGAACAATTCGCGATGGCTACGACCACCGTACCAGTAGCTAACTTTGCGGCCGGTCTTCAGGTTGCGGAACAATTCGAACAAGTGACTACGCAACGGAGCCATACCGGCACCACCACCGATGTAGACCATTTCCGATTCGGTGTCCTTGATGAAGAACTCACCATAAGGACCGCTGATCGTCACCTTATCGCCAGGCTTGAGCCCGAAGATATAGCTAGACATCTTACCGGGCGGGGTGTCTTCTGGAGCGCGTGGCGGCGGCGATGCGACGCGCACGTTCAGCATGATGATCCCTTTTTCGCCGGGATAGTTAGCCATCGAGTAGGCGCGAACCACTGGCTCTTCGACGACCGACGTGTAACGCCAGATGTTGAACTTGTCCCAGTCCTCGTGGAACTTGGGTTCAATTTCATAGTCTTTGTAGTGAACCGTGTGAGGTGGGCACTCGATCTGGATGTAACCGCCCGCCTTAAACGCAACGTCTTCCCCTTCGGGCAATTCCAACACCAATTCTTTGATGAAGGTCGCGACGTTGTTGTTGCTGCGGACCGTGCACTCCCATTTCTTGGTCTCGAAGGCTTCGTGTGGCACCTCGACCTTCATGTCTTGCTTAACCGCAACTTGACACGACAGACGTTCGCCACAGGCAGCTTCTTTTTTCGAGATATGGTTGCGTTCGGTGTCGAGGATCTCGCCGCCACCTTCAAGGATCTTCACCTTGCACTGGGCACAGGTACCACCGCCACCGCAGGCGCTGGAAACGAAGATTCCCGCGTCAGCCAACGCGCCCAGCAATTTACCGCCAGCGGGGACGCTGATGTCTTTTTGATCGTTGATGTTGATCTTGACGTCGCCCGAGGGGACCAAGATCTTTTTTGCACCCAGAATCACGCCAACCAGCAGGAAGATGACCCCGGTGAACATCAATACGCCGAAGAAAATGGTCATAGGGAAATTACTCGTTACCAGTGTTTCCAGAATGCATAAATTTGAAAAAGTTAAACGCTACCGCGACGCTTGATGCGTCGCAGTAGATGTTTAGATGCCGCCGAAGGCCATGAAAGCCATCGCCATCAAACCGACGGTGATAAAAGTGATTCCCAAGCCACGAAGCCCCGGGGGGACATCTGAATACTTCATCTTCTCGCGAATTCCTGCAAGCGCGGCGATCGCCAACGCCCATCCAACGCCCGAGCCGAAACCATAGGTAACGCTCTGCGCGAAATCGTATTCGCGTTGGACCATGAACAAGCTACCGCCAAGGATTGCACAGTTCACGGTGATCAACGGCAGGAAGATTCCCAACGCGTTGTACAGCGGTGGAAAGAAGCGATCCAACACCATCTCGAGGATCTGGACCATCGCGGCGATCACGCCGATGTAGCTGATGAAGCCCAAGAATTCCAAGTTCAGCGTCGAATATTCGCTACCAAGAAAGCGTGCCAACGCCCCCTCTTTCAACAGGTAGGTGTAGATCAAGTTGTTGGCGGGAACGGTGATCGATTGGATCACGATCACAGCCAGGCCCAGGCCCACGGCGGTCTTCACATTTTTGGAGATCGCCAAGAAGGTGCACATTCCCAAGAAGAAGGCTAGCGCCAAGTTCTCGATGAAGACAGCCTTCATAAAGATAGTCATCAATGATTCGTTCACGTTAAGCCTCCTCGACTTGTTCGGGCCGTGCGACGCGAATCGCCCAGATCAGGAACCCGATCAGGAAAAACGCACTCGGCGGCAACAACATCAAGTTGTTGGGGTTGTACCAACCACCGTTGCGAGTCAATTCCATGACCTGGTATCCGAACAGCGATCCGTTGCCCAGTAGTTCTCGGAAAAACGCAACGACCATCAGCACCATGCTGTAACCGAGACCGTTGCCGATGCCGTCCAGGAAGCTCATCCCGACGCTATTTTTCATCGCAAAGCCTTCGGCGCGTCCCATCACGATACAGTTCGTGATGATCAGACCAACGAAGACTGACAATTGTTTACTGATATCGAACAGGTAAGCCTTCAGCATTTGGTCGACCAGAATCACCAGCGATGCGATCACGGTCATCTGCACGATGATCCGAATGTTGCTGGGGATATAAGTTCGGATCGAACTGACCGCGGCGTTGCTCATCGCCGTCACGCAGGTCACCGCCAAGCACATCACAAATGCGGTGCTCATCTTGTTGGTGACCGCCAGAGCGGAACAGATTCCCAGGATTTGCAAGGCGATCGGGTTGTTATGGAAAACCGGTCCCAGCAAAACGTCTTTTGATTTTAGAGCAGCCATCTATGACTTCCCTCCCGTTTGCGGAAGTTCCGCTTTGAGTTTCTCGAGATACGGTTTGAACCCATCTTCACTAACCCAGTAGCGAACCAGATTCGTGACGCCACGACTGGTGATCGTCGCACCACTGAGGCCGTCGACCAGGTAGTTGTCGTTCAGCGGCGCGGGGCCCTTGCTGACGCCCAACTCGGGTTGCCCCTCTTCGTTGTAGACTTTCAAGCCTTCCCATTCCGCCTTCCAGGCGGGATTGTCGACTTCACCCCCCAAGCCCGGCGTTTCGCCATGCTCGTAGAACGTGATGCCTTTGACGGTCTGCAGGTCCTTGTCCAAGGCGAGGAAGCCGTAGAGCGTCGACCAAAGTCCGTTGCCGTAGATCGGCAACACGACTTGTGCCAATTGGCCATCAGCCGATTTGACCAGGTAGACCTTGGTGACGGTTTCGCGGCGCCCGAGTCCGATGGGGTAAGCGGTATCGCCGATCGCGGTGCTTTCATCTTTGTCGCGAGCCGCTTTGCGGGGATCAAATGATTTGATCTCCTCAGGGTTCGACTCGACGTATTCTCCCGTTTCGATGTCGACCAACTTGGTCTCGATCTGTTCGAACAACGTTTCGACTTGAGTCTTGGTCAGCTGGCTGGCCGGAATCCCCAACTGCTCCATCGCCATCCCGGTCGCGTCGAGAATGTTCTTCTGGACGTCGAGCGCTTTGTTGATCTCTTGCAGCGGCTTGAGCTTGACGGCGGCGACGCTGACCAAGCTGGAGCAAACCAGACATAGAACCAGGGCGACCAAAACCGTATTGGTCATTGAATCACGAGGTGGCATAACGAGCGACCCTCCGTTTGATGTTGGCTTGGGCAACGTAATAATCGATCAGTGGAGCGAACACGTTGGCGAACAGGATTGCCAGCATGATCCCTTCGGGATAAGCGGGGTTCACGACGCGAACCAGGATCGTCATGAATCCGATCAGCACGCCGTATATCCAGCGTCCGGCGTTAGTCATCGCTGCGGAGACCGGATCGGTCGCCATGAAGACCGCACCGAAGGCAAACCCGCCGACGACCAAGTGCCACATCGGTGGCATCTCGAACATCGCGTATTTGTCGCTGCCGACCGCGTTCATCAAGGCTGCGGTTGCAACCGCACCGACCACGGTGCCGGCCATGATTCGCCACGATCCGATGCCTGCGGCGATCAGGATCGCCGCACCGATCAAACACGCCAAAGCGCTTGTCTCGCCCATCGAACCTTGGATTGTTCCTAAGAAACAGTCCCACCAGGAAAGCGTTTGCGTTCCCCAGGAGGTTTCGATTCCTCCGGCAACCAATTCGCCCGCTGCGTCGAATTCGCCAGTCACGGGCGCCATTCCGGCTCCCGGTACCGCCGACGCCATCGCACCCAGGCTGGTTGCACCGCTGAAGCCGTCGACCGCGGTCCAAACCTTGTCGCCGCTGATCTCACCAGCGTAGGCAAAGTACAGAAACGCACGGGCGGTCAGCGCGGGGTTGAGGAAGTTGCGGCCGGTGCCGCCGAAGACCTCTTTGCCCACGATCACGCCAAAGGCGATCCCGATGGCAACCTGCCACAGCGGAATCGTTGGCGGAAGGGTCAACGGAAACAGCAGGCCGGTGACCAGGAAGCCCTCGTTGATTTCATGGCCGCGAACGACGCAGAACAGGGCTTCGATGTGACCACCGACAAACATGCAGACGATGTAGACGGGCAGGAAGTGCAACGCGCCGAAGACAAAGTTGTCGACAAAGCTGCCTGGGTCGCGCCCCAGTCCGATCGCGGTTTGGATCGTGTAGTGCCAGTCGGTCTTGGCCAGCTTGCGAAGCGGAACCTCGGTCTTGGGGACCAGTTCGTATTCCGCGGGGGTCAAGATTTCGTAGCCCGCCGATTCCATCTTGGCCATCGCCAGATTGGCCTGGTAGCCGGTGTTCCACATCGCAAACAGCGTGCAGGGAATCAAAGCGACCACGACCATGATCATCATCCGTTTCAGGTCGATGTTGTCGCGGACGTGGGTGGAACCTTTGGCAACGTGTCCCGGAGTGTACAGAAACGTATCGGGCGCTTCGTACATCGGATGGAGCATTGCCAGCGGTGAGCCTTTTTTGAACCAAGGCTCGACCTTCTGGTCGAGAAAATCTCGCAGCGCTTTCATGATATAAGGGGCTACGTTAGTGGTGAGTGATGAAGCGACGTGACGCTAGCCGCGAATAATATTTCGAAAGCGACAACCACCTGGGGCTGGGCTTTCGTTTCATTTTGTCTTGCGCCAGCCGAACTCGGCGGCGGCCGACCGTATCAGCCTTCGATTTCGATCGTGGTCAGATTCTCTCGCAAGATCTCACCAAATTCGTATTTGCCTGGGCAGACAAACGTGCAAAGTGCCAGATCTTCTTCTTCAAGCTCCAGAGCGCCCAATTGCTGCGCCTCTTCGGTGTCGCGAACGATCAACGATCGCAGCAACTGAGTCGGCAGGATGTCCAACGGCATCACCCGTTCGTACGACCCGATCGGGACCATTGCCCGTTCGCTGCCGTGGGTGCCGGTGTTCATCGCAAATCGCTTGCCTGGGGTCAGGGCCGAAGCGAACACTCGCGTGATCGAGAACTTTTCGAAGCCAGGCTTTTGCCAGCCCAAGAACTCCCGTTCGTTTCCTTCTTGCAGCACGCTGACCTGGGTGTGGTAACGCCCCAAGAACATGCAAGGTTCGGTTGCGGTGCGACCACCCAAAACCGATCCCGAGACGATTCGCAGGTTGTCCCCTTCGAGTTCGCCGGCCGTCAGTTGAGTCAGATCGGCTCCCAATCGGGTTTCGAGCAAACGCGGCTTGGCAACGCAAGGCCCGGCCAGCGAGATGATCCGCGTCGGATCGAGCTTGCCGGTTTCGAACAAGTGACCGATGGCGATCACGTCCTGATAACCGATGTACCAAACGGTCTTGGTGGGACCGACGGGATCCAAGAAATGGATGTGGGTTCCAGGCAGACCGGCGGGGTGCGGTCCGCTGAAATCGCTGAGCGTGACGCCATCGACGTTCGCACCAGGGATCTCGGCGTCGGGATTTTTGCAGACAAATGTTTTGCCAGAGGTCAGCTTTTTGATCGCGTTGAGCCCGATTGCAAACTGCTCCGCCTTGCCACGCATGACAACCGAAGGATCGGCAGCCAATGGATGCGTGTCGATCGCTTGAACAAAGATCGAATGCGGCTGGCTGCCCGGGAGGGGCACTTTGCCGAAGGGGCGAGTGCGGAACGCCGACCACAAACCGCTAGCGGTCAGGACCTCCGTGATCGCTTCGCCAGTGGCGGTGCTCAGATCGCTTGGCGTTTCGAAGGTTTCGCTGTCGTCCCCTTCGATCTCGATCACCAGCGATTCAAAGCGACGCTTTGCACCACGGTTGAGCTCGACAACCGTTCCCGCAGCGGGAGCGGTGTAGGTGACGCCAGCGGTCTTTTTGTCGGTAAATACGGGCTGGCCTAACTTAACGCGATCTCCGACGTTCACGAGCATTGTCGGCTTCATGCCGATGTAGTCGTCTCCCAACAGGGCAACGCGAGTTACCGCATGGGACGACTCGACAAGCTGCTGGGGCTCGCCGGAGATCGGAACGTTCAAGCCTTTGGTGATTGTGGTCATTCTCGGTCACCGATTCCTCGAGAGAGCGAACCGCCTATGTATATTTATGTTGACGGGAACCTATTGTGAAAAAATTCACAAGCCGTGGGCTAAAGAAAACTCGCAGTCGGAAAGGGTCCACCTCGAGCTTCGATATCCAGGCAACAACGCGAGTATCATAGCGGAACATCATCGCGGCTGTAACGCCAACTGCGGCAAGGAAAGGCTTTCGTCGCTCTCCCTGACTCACGATCGAGCCAGAGCACGCGGGGCGTTGCCAATGATGCGTTCCAAGGGAAACTATTGCACAGTCGCTAGCGGTTGACAACGCCACATTGTCAGTTTCCCAGCGAAGGCGGTTCGACTTTTTTCGAACGCGGGTCCAGGACGCGTTGCAACGGAGGAGAGAACTCCCCCAAAGAAGTTTTAACGGGCAGGAAGTCGCCGGGTTTGCAGACACTCAACGACCACGCGGCGATTATTTTTTGCCACTTTTGGAGAACCGACCGATGGGCCGCGAATGCTCGATCGCTCGCTGGTCGCGGTTGCGTCGGCCGTGGAGGCTCCGGGGCAGGATGGCAATCAGCCGTCGATCGCAAAGGTCGATTCGACTTTGACGATCGCTTGGTCCTCGGGAAATGTGTGGATCGCTTGGATCATCATCGATCGCGCACGGGTTTCGATATTGATATAGCTGACCGCCCCCATTGCGATTCGTCCGTTGGAATCGAAGCGATGCAGCAAGCCCTCGGTCGCGTCGGCGGTCAATTGCTTTTGAATCGTCCAGAACAAATCGGTAGCGACCGGTTCAAGCGTAAAACGCGTGGAATAGGTGACCCCCGATCGACATTCGGCGCGGTCGGTTCGCGAACCGCGGAGCGGGTATTCCATCAACCGACGGCGAGTCGGCAGGAGCTGTTGCGACGACGCTGCGACTTCCGAGATCGTGATCCCGTTGCCGCGCCAGGTGACGACATGTCCGGAGTTGGTGATCGAGATCTCCGCATGGAAGGCATCGCGTTGGATCCGCCGCGACCGATGGAATTCAAACAGTTCGGGATGTAGCGACCGTCCGAATACCTGAAATGTAAGCTCGGCGATCTTGGGGCGGACGGATAACACGTTACATCTTCTCAAACTTGTTGTAGATTTGTAAAAGACGGGTTCGCGCACCGATCGGCCATCGAGCAAAGCGGCAACAAATCTGGCGAACCCGAATGAAATTATACGGTCCCAAGGAAAGATTGCCAAAGACCGTTTAGGCAAGATCGCTGGTTTTGATTTTTTGCAGCTTAGTGGTATTGCAATTCCAGCTTGGCGTTGGTCGGTTAACGTCCACTGACCGCCGGGCGGCTGAACGTCGGCAGAAAAAAATTTACGCGACGCAAGCTTGGTCGCCGGTTCGAAGCACGAAGAAAGCACTATGGTCGTTGTCATCGATAACTATGATTCGTTCACCTACAACTTGGTCCAGCGGTTGGGCGAAATCCAACCGCAGATCGATGTGCAGGTTCGTCGCAACGACCAGATTTCGATCGAGGAACTGGAACAACTGAAGCCCTCGCGGATCCTGATCTCGCCCGGCCCCTGCACCCCGAGCGAGGCGGGCATCAGCGTCGATGTGGTCAAACACTTCGCCGGGCGGATCCCTTTGTTAGGAGTCTGTCTGGGGCATCAATCGATCGGGCAAGCTTTGGGGGGCAAGATCATCCGCGCCCCGGAGCTGATGCACGGCAAAACCGATCAGATCTACCACGATAACGGCGGTCTGTTCGAAGGAATCGAGATGCCGTTTGTCGCCACGCGGTACCACAGCCTAGTGATCGAACCCGATTCGCTTCCCGAGGATCTGATCGTTTCCGCCTGGACCGACACCGGCGGAACGCGGCAGATCATGGGCGTTCGGCATAAGAAATTTCAGCTCGAAGGCTGGCAGTTCCACCCCGAGAGCTTTTTGACCGAACCGGGCATCGCCCTGCTAACCCGCTTCCTCAACTGGACTTAAAACTCGCCCCGGTACCAACACGAAACGCAAGCGAGTGCCCCCCCATCGCTATCGATACGCCTCCGGCGGTTCTCACTCACCTTGCTCTCTTTTTAACCGCTTGCACGTAATCGGGATCGAAATCAGGGTTGAGCGTCCCGGGGATATCGGCCTGCGTTTCGACCTGCCACTTTTTGAGCCGCTTCAACAACTCGGCCGCCTTGTCGGGATGTTGATTGGCGAGATCGGTGCTTTCGCCCAAATCGTTTCGCAGGTTATAGAGCTCGATCGATCCGGTCTCAAAAAACTCCATCAGCTTCCAATCGCCCATCCGGACGACGCTGCAAGGCGTCCCTCGCCAATACATCCGATCGGTGCCGTAGACCGGCTTCACCTGCACTTTTCCATGCAGGTACAACGGATAGTGCCAGTAGATCGCGCGCGGGGCGATCGCCTTGCCCATCATCAGCGGCACGATCGAGACGCCGTCCAACGCCTGGTCGGTCCCCAGCGGCGCCCCCGTCAATTCGGCAAACGTCGGCATGTAATCGACACCCGTCACCGGCGTATCGCAGACGGTTCCCGGCTTGATCGTCCCGGGCCAACTCATGCAAAGCGGCGTGCGAATACCGCCTTCGTAGAATCCCCCCTTGGAGCCTTTTAACGGTACGTTCCAGGTCGCGCCGCCATATCCGCCGTTGTCGGACGTAAAGATCACCAGCGTCTCCTCCTGAATTCCGTTCTCTTGGATCGCTTGCAACAGCCGCCCCACCGATGTATCGACCGCTTCGATCATCGCAGCGTAAACGGGGTTCCAGTTCCGGCTCCACTTTTTCGATTCCAGCTTCTTCTTGTATTTATCGACGACCGCCGCACGGGCGTTGATCGGCGTGTGAACGTCGAAATGGTTCAGGTAGATAAAAAACGGATCGTCTTTGTTTTCAGCGATATATTCGACCGCGGCATCGGTCAGCCACTGGGCGACGTTCTTGTTGCCGTAAAATTTGTGATCCTTCTCCAAGCCAGCCCCCCGACCGTCGACATCGTTCCTGTCGAAGCCGAGCCCGCTGCCTGAACCGAGGTGCCACTTGCCCAGGTGCAACGTTTTGTAGTCGACTTGTTTCAGCAAGCGGGCCAGCGAAAAGACCTCGGGGTCCAAGCTACCAACGGTTGGGATCTTGCCGTCTCCTTTTGGCTTCTGCCTGCTGGGAACCAACAACTTCATGAAACGCTGCTCTCCTTTGGAGACCATTCCGGGAGTCCACATCTTCGTCCGCGGCGTATACATTCCGCTCATGATGCAGGACCGCGAGGGCATGCAGTTCGCAGCACCAGGATATGCATCGGTGAACTCCATCCCCGACCGACAGAGCGCATCGATGTTCGGCGTTTCGTAAAACTCCGCGCCGTTGTAGCCGACGTCCGACCAGCCCAAATCGTCGGCCATGATGAAGACGATATGGGGCTTCCGACCGCGTGCCGCCTGATCCGCATCGGACTGCGGCGTGGAGACGCCCAGAATGATCGCGATGCTGCATGCCCAAATTAATGTCCGTTTGATCATCATCGTTACCCGTCGCTTTCGAAAAGTGATTTCGATGGTCGCCTTCGCCGCCCCAGCCCAATTGTATGGTCGGGGCAGGTAAAATCGATCATAATTCAAACTACTGGTGATTTTCTAATCCAACCAAAAGCAGCCTGCGCGGCGAGGAATATGTCCGGACGATCCGCCCCCCAAACCCGCACACAGCAGAAGCTCGTTATTTCATGGATGGTCGCCCGAACAATCCGATCGCTGGCTTTTATTGCGATCCTCCTCGCGCAGGCAAGCGCTGCGGACAAACCACCTGAAGTTCTTGCCGGCGAAAGTGAAGTCCTCTTTGTCCGCCGAATTGCACCGATGTTTCGCGAGAAGTGTCTCGGCTGCCACGGCCAGGATCCCGAGGCGATCGAAGGCGGAATCGACTTTCGCGCGATCGCTCCATTAATGGCCGGAGGCGATAGTGGCGCAGCGGGCATCTCGCCGGGGAAACCCGAAGCGAGTGCGATCTATTTGGCGGCGGCGCGAGAGGAGGAAACATTCTCTGCGATGCCACCCAAAGAAAGCGAAGCCCTCAGCGATGAACAGCTCCGGTGGCTCGGTCGTTGGATTGAAACGGGAGCCCGCTGGCCTTCGGATGAACGTGCGCTCGCAATCGAAGCGGAATACGCCGACACGTGGTCGGCCGAAGACGGCGTGAAGGTCAAAACATCCGGCGGGCTCGATACCAACTGGACCAACCGGCGATACGATCCGGCGGGACTGTGGGCCTACCAACCGGTCGCAGCCCCGGTGTGGCGAGATAATAACGAGGAAGCCTTTCCGACTGCGAAAGGCGACCAGGTCGATCACTTTATCGACCTGGCGATGCCCGACGGGATCGCCGTCGCACCACGAGCGGACCGCCGGACGCTGATCCGGCGGGCGACCTTCGATCTGACCGGACTACCACCGACGCTCGACGAGATCGCTTGCTTCCTCAGCGACCCAGCGGATGACAAAACCGCCTTTCGCTCGCTCGTCGACCGCTTGCTCGCTTCACCTCATTACGGCGAACGGATGGCCCAACATTGGCTCGACGTGACGCGCTACGCCGACTCGTCCGGCTTCGCTAACGATTACCAGCGGGGCAACGCCTGGCGATACCGCGACTATGTCATTCGATCGTTTAACGAAGACAAACCCTACGATCAATTTATCCGCCAGCAGATCGCGGGGGACGAGATCGAGCCCGACGACCCGGAAAGCGTCGTCGCCGTGGGGTTCCTTCGCATGGGCCCTTGGGAATTGACCGGCATGGAAGTCGCCAAGGTCGCCCGAATGCGATTCCTCGACGACGTGACCAACAGCGTGGGCGAAACGTTTCTCGGCCAGTCGCTGCAGTGCTGTCGTTGCCACGATCACAAGTTCGACCCGATCCCGACGCGGGATTATTACAGTATCCAAGCCGTCTTCGCGACAACACAATTGGCAGAGCGAGCTACGACGTTTTTGGAAACGGAGAACTTAAGCGGTTTTGAAGAGAAGACCTATTTGGATCAACAACACAAACAATACACCCGGACGCAACAAATGCTTGATGATTTGCTGCTGGAGAATGCTGAAAAATGGTACGACGACATCGTCCCCTTTCGCACAGCGAACGATCGCACCGATGATCAGCCCACCGTCGCGGAGCAAAAGGCGACGATGAAGCAGCGATGGAACGATTCGGTTGCCAAGGTAAAACAGAATCGTTCGGGACGCGGTGTTTTTGCTGCAGCTCGCAACTCCTTGTTGTCTGCGGGAGTCGATCCACAGGAAATACCACCGGTCCGCGTCGGCTTCACTCCGCAGCAATTTGGGCTCGAACGCGTCTCTCGCAAAGGCATGCAACGGCTGCAGTGGGAATTTGATCGCTACCAACCTTTTGCCCATTCGGTCTACAACGGGCACACGCCATCGATGACATCCGTCTCCCAACCGCTTCGAATTCCCAAGGATCGCACTCACGGTGAACTGGAGAAATCGGTGATCCACACCGGTGGCGATCCGTTTTCCGAGGGTGAACCTGTCGCGGCGGGGGTGTTGAGCGTGATCGAGGATCAGGTACCTGCAGCGATTCCGCAAACGATCGACGGTCGCCGAACGGCGCTGGCCGATTGGATCGCCGACTCGAAAAATCCGCTCACCACGCGCGTCATTGCCAACCGAATCTGGCAGTGGCATTTTGGTCGTGCGATCGCGGGGAATCCCAATAACTTTGGGTCGACGGGCAAGCGTCCCACGCATCCCGAATTGCTCGATTGGTTAGCCGGTGAACTGGTGGCTGGCGGTTGGTCGATCAAGAACCTGCACCGCAGGATCATGAATTCCGACACCTATTGCCGCAGCACCCAATACACGCCGGCAACGCAAGCAAGTGGAACGCAAGGCGCCCCAACATTGGATCGCGACGCACTCGCCCGCGCGTCCAACGCCTATGCCGTCTACCTGCCACGACGCTTGAGTGCGGAAGAGCTGCGCGATTCGATGCTGCGTGTCAGTGGCGAGTTAAATCCCGCGGTCGGTGGCATTCCCTGTCGACCGATCATCAATGCGGAGGTCGCATTGCAACCGCGTCAGGTGATGGGCACCTTTGCTGCGGCATGGACACCAAATCCCAAGCCACACCAACGCAACCGCCGCTCGATCTACGTTTTAAAACTTCGCGGCTTGGTCACGCCCGAACTCGAAGTCTTTAACGCGCCATCGCCCGACTTTTCCTGCGAGCGACGCGACACATCGACCGTCACGCCGCAGGTGTTTGCGATGTTTAACAGCCGCAACACACACGCCCGCGCGCGGGCGTTGGCAAGCGATACGTTGCAAAGCACCTCCTCCCCGACCGAAGCAATCCGCGTGATCTATCAGCGATTGTTTGGTCGCAAAGCGACAGCGGACGAGATCGAACGATCGGTGAAGCATTGGCAGCGGATCGAATCGATGCTGCCAGGGACCGCGGAACCGGTCGAACCGCCAGCGCACGAAATCGTCCGCGAAGCGGTTGAGGAGAACACGGGCGAGCGTTTCCGTTTTACCGAAACGCGACACGCCATCGACGACTTCCAACCCGATATCGAACCAAGCGAAATGGCTCCAAAGACAAGGGCCTTAGCCGATGTTTGTTTAGTGCTGATGAACAGCAACGAGTTCGTTTATGTGTACTGATGGTCGCCCCATCCCGTTCCGAGCACGAAACGCAAGCGAGTAAATACACACCGTCCAAGCCCCATACCTGGACGACGCGCAAGTGAGTGAATGCACAGTCCTTTACGAGCACCTAGGATCGATAATCGGCCAACGATTCGTGCAGGCCTCGTTTCTGTTGGCACGTGGGGCAATAAAACGTGCTGCGTTGAGCTTGCACGATTCGCGTGATCGGCCCTCGATCGCACCGGTAACACGTTTGATCGGCGCGATCGTAAACCTGGTGTTGGCTCTGGTAATTGCCCGGGTCGTTGAGCGCGTTGCGGTAGGTGCCATCCGAAAGAGTGGATCCCTCGTGCCGGATCGCGGTCTCCAGAATCTGACCGATCGCCGCTTGGATCCGCTGCCACTGCGGGCCGCTCAATTGATCGCACCGCGTGCGCGGGTCGACGCCAGCCAAATGCAAGATCTCCGCGGCGTAGAGGTTACCGATTCCGGCGACCACGCTCTGGTCCAACAGCGCCACCTTGATCGCTCGTCGGCTGGCTCGCAGCGCCTCGCGCAACTGGTCGGCCGAGATCTGCAGCGCGTCGGGCCCCAGTCGCTCGGTGACCAACGCCCGCAATTCCTCGGTCGACAGCAGCCGAACGGTCCCCAGTCCGCGGCGATCCCAAAACAGCAGCTCGCGATGCGTGACGCCTGCCAATTCGATCCTCAGCCGCAGATGTTCGATCCCCGGCGGATCGGCCAGCAGCACCAAGCCGCTCATCCGCGGTTCGATCACGATCGCTTGGCCATCGTCCAAATGGATCACGACTCGTTTTCCCAGTCGATCGATGTCGGTGATCGTTCGGCCGCTGGCTCGCCGGTCCAAATGATCGATCCGCGGCTTGATCGAGATCGGCCGGCAATGGCACGGCGGCCGCTGGACGCTGGAAATCGTGGCTCCCACGATCGGCAGGATACCGCGGCGCATCGTTTCGACTTCGGGCAATTCAGGCATCGCAGGGGTCTCGTGGTAGGGAATTCGCGAATGTTTGGCGAGCTGTGGCTTTGGCGTTCGCCCAACGGCTCACTTTGAAACCCGAACCTTACGCTGTGCCCGGAGCACTCATATAGGTTCGTCGGTCACTTTGCCCCGGCCAAACGCACGCCTCCGGTTGTCGATCATTTGGGCTGACGGGTAGGATAGATGAAAGCTCTCGAAACAATTTTATGCACTGGATAGTCGATATGTCAGGCACCCTGCCCAAGGCACTCAGCCCTCAATCTGTTCCCGATTCGGCGGGCCGTTTTGGTTCGTTTGGCGGTCGTTTTGTTCCCGAAACACTCACCCGAGCATTGGACGAACTTGTCGCGGAATACGACAAAGCGAAAGCGGATCCGTCGTTTCAAGAGGAGCTCGATGGGCTGTGGAAGACATTTGTCGGCCGCCCCTCGCCACTCTACTTTGCTCGGCGGCTGACCGAATCCTGCGGCGGTGCTCAAATCTGGCTCAAACGCGAAGATCTGAACCACACCGGCGCGCATAAGATCAACAACACCCTAGGCCAAGCGCTGCTGACGCTGCGGATGGGCAAGACGCGCGTGATTGCCGAGACCGGTGCCGGCCAGCACGGCGTCGCCACCGCGACCGCGTGCGCTCACTTTGGCTTGCCATGTGTGGTCTACATGGGGGCTGAAGACATTCGCCGCCAGAAGCCGAATGTGTTTGCGATGAAACTGCTTGGGGCGGAGATCCGAGCTGTCGAAAGCGGTTCGCGAACACTCCGCGACGCCGTCAACGAAGCGATGCGCGACTGGATGAGCAGCGTCGAAGACACGCACTACATCATTGGATCGGTGATCGGTCCGCATCCCTTCCCGATGATGGTCCGCGATTTCCAATCGGTGATCGGCCGCGAAGCCCGCGCCCAGAGCCTGGAAGCTTTCGACGGTAAGCTGCCCGATTGCGTGGTCGCGTGCGTCGGCGGTGGCAGCAACGCCGCGGGCATCTTCGCTCCTTTTGTCGCCGACGACGGCGTCCGCTTGGTCGGCGTCGAAGCCGGGGGACGCAGCAGCGAGCCAGGCCAACACGCCTCGCCCCTGACCTTCGGCCGTCCCGGCGTCCTGCACGGCAGTTACAGCTATGTGATGCAGGACGACGACGGCCAAACTTGCGATGTCCATTCGATGTCGGCGGGACTCGACTACCCCGGCGTCGGACCGGAGCACAGCTACTGGAAGGATACCGGCCGAGCGGAATATATCCAGTGCCGCGACGACGAAGCGATGAAGGCGTTCGATATGCTGGCCAAAAGCGAAGGGATTCTGCCGGCGCTAGAGAGCAGTCACGCGATCGCTAAGGCGATGGAAGTGGCGGCTCAGATGGGCCCCGAGCAAAACGTGGTCGTCTGTCTGTCGGGGCGCGGCGACAAGGATGCGATGGAGCTGGCGCGGTTGCGCGGCGAGGAATGGTAACCGGTGCCGGCCGCTGCGGATTCCGCCGCCGGCCGATTTGAATTATACTGCCGCCCCGTTGCCGAAAGCTTTTTCGGCACGGAGACCCATCGTGTGCCGTTTTCCATCTGCTGAAAGTTGTTCATGTCGTTGCTCGACGAAACCTTTGCCAAATTACGATCCGAGGGGCGCAAGGCCCTGCTCCCCTTCATCACGGCCGGGGATCCCGATCTCGATTTCACCGCCGACCTGCTGAAAGACTTTGGTAAGGCGGGCGTTGCGGCGTGTGAAGTCGGCGTCCCCTACAGCGATCCGGTCGCCGACGGGCCCGTGATCCAAGCCTCCTATCAACGGGCGCTCGAGTCGGGCTTTCGATTGCAGCAGCTGTTCGAGATGCGAAAGCGCGTTGCGGCGGAGATCACAATCCCAACGCTGACGATGGCCAGTTACGCGATCATCTACCGCGTGGGGCTGGAACGCTACATCGAACAATCGCAAGAAGCTGGATTCTGCGGCGCGATCGTCCCCGATCTGTTGGTCGAAGAAGCGGCGGAGTTTTCGAAACTGTGTGCCGATCGCGACTTCAACCTGATCCAATTGGTCACTCCCACCACGCCTCGCCAGCGCCAGGTGCGGATCGCCGAATCGTCGTCGGGCTTCTTGTATTTCGTCTCGGTGACCGGGATCACCGGCGAACGAAACGAACTGCCGCCGCAACTGATCGACAACGTCGGATGGTTGCGAGAACAGACCGACGTCCCTGTCTGCATCGGTTTTGGAATCAGCCAGCCCGAACACGTCGCCAAGCTGGGCCCGGTAGCCGACGGTCTGATCGTCGGATCGGCGATCGTGCGTCGGATCGCTCAAGCCAACGCGGAGAACCGCGGCGAAGTCCGAGGCGAGATCGATCGCTACGTCCGCGAGATGCTGGCCGCGATCAACGCCGTCAAATAGAAGATGCGCGAAGCGCTGGAGTCAATGCTGCAGCCGACCACTACGCGCGGCCCGCTGGGCACGCGGTTAAACGCCATACCGTTCAACGAAGCGTAGTGGACGAGTCCTTTTCCATGCATCAGACCAAATCGCTGGGACTCGTAACCTCCTGTTGATTACCCACAAATTTCCCGAAGGGAATCAAGCAATGAGCCGTAGGTAAGCGCAGCGCCACCTACGGTTTCGACGGAACTCGCCACGCTGACCGCGCAGGCGGTCGCAGAATCCCGCGCAGTTGCGCTGCGACCACCTTCGGGGTCGGCCGTTCGCGTCTCGCGTCATTCCGGTGGTATCGCGTTCGCTCAACCACCGGCTAATAGCTGCCACGCCGTCGGCGTGGTTGCGACTTGTGGGTAATCAACAGCTCGTAACCTCGTCCACTACATCACGCCGCTAATTCTTGCGACGGACCGAGGCTCCTTCGTTGAACGCCATTGCGGTTAAACGAGCACTCAGCTGCTGGCGCTGCGGTAGCTGAGCAAGGCTTTGCGGAACACCCAACGGCTGGCGACCAAGCAGACGACGGTCGCAAACAGCATGAATCCGGCCAGCGGCCATTCCCAGGCAGCCCGCGGATCCAACGGCTTGGCAATGATCCGCGCCGGGACGTTCACGACGACCAGCACGGGGATCACAAACGTGAACAGCCCCCACAGGCTCCAGCCCCAACCGTTCTGATAGATCTCCATCGGATAGCGGCTGAAGTTGGTGATGTAGAACCAAAAATTGTAGAGCGTTTGGTTGCGGCCCAGCCAGATGCTTGTCGCCGATAACGAGATCATCAAGCTGTACATGATCGCGACGCCGCAGAGGATGAACAGCGGGTACAAGATGATCATCGTGGCAGTGATCTGCAGCGGAGCGACGGGATCGGTGATCAGGTAGCTGAGCGAAATCGCCGCCAGAACCAGACCGACGGCAAAGTTCGACAGGCTGGACCAGTCGACTTTATGGAACGAGACCAGGAACTGGGTGTCGATCGGTTTGAGCAGGGCGAAATCGAGCCCGCCGGTGCGGATCAATTCGCTGAACTCTTCCGCGTTGGGCATGAAAAAAGCTTGGACCAGGCTGTTGATGAACCAGGTTGTCGCCAGGAACAGGAAAAACTGGTGCTTGTGCCAACCGGTCCCTTCACCAATCGAATTGGTGTACTGGAAGATGATCAAATAGAAGCCGACGTTCATCAACGTCCAGGAGACGCTGCTGATGCACTGGAACAAAAAGTTGGCCCGAAACGTCATGTCGCGGACCAAGCTGTTGCGGGCAAACGTCAGCAGGACGCGTCCGTAGTGCGGGCCTTGGTTAGCTTCAGCCATCGTGCTCTTCCTATCGCTGTCGGGCCCTTCGGATCTCGCAACGCATTCCCCGTTGCGAGGTGGTCCAACCACCGTGAGGTTTTAAGATTCGCCGTCGGTCGAAACCGTTTCGATTTCGATCACCGGCAGTTCCGAATTCGTCCCGGACAGGATCTCGAAGGCTTTGTGATAGAACTCTTCGCCGTAGGTCAGTTCGCCGCCGATGTGACCGACCAGGCCAACCATCCCGGCGCTGATCAACAGACCGATTTGCCAGACCTTTCGTAAACGGAGGTTTTCGTTCATTTCGGCTTTGATCGCGATCAAGGCAAACGCGACCGAGGTGATCGTCACACCGACGCCCGTCCAACGGTGCCGCGAGATCGAAGCCTCCAGCCCCTTGGACCAACTGCCGTATCCCTCTTGGTCCGCAAAGGACCAGCCCATTGCCGACGCGGCGATCGCCGAGAGGGCACCGCACAACAGGCAGGCGAAGGGAATCGGATGGGCGAGTTGTGGCCACTTGTATCCCAGCACGACAAAGATCGCGCCGAAGGTGAGCAGCGCGACGGGGAAGTGGACCGTGGCAGGATGCAGATACCCTTGGAACGCCCAAACGCGACTCGCCAAGCTACTGGGAACCGGGACCGGTTCGACGATGACCACGTCGACGGCGTTCGGATCGGCAAGGACAACCTTCGCGTCTTCGGGCCAATTCGCTCCCTCTTCGATCCACAACCGAAGAATCGCAATCTCCCCAGGGGACATCGGCCCTTCGGATTCCGGCGGCATCAGCATGTCGGGATCTTCAGCGACGATGTAATCGATGTACAGCGAACTCGATTCGTGATCGCCCGCTTCGATATAGTCGGCCATGATCTCCGGATCGTCGACACGGAAATCGTTCTTGGCGTCGTCGGGGCCGTGGCAGGAGAGGCACTTGGTTCGCAAGATCGGCGCGACATCGCGAGCGAAGTCGATCACTTGGCCATCGTCATTTAAAGGGCCCGCGGCAAAGATCGGTTGATTCGAAAGGATCGCCAAGCACAGGACGATCCCAGAGAGTGTCTTGTTTTTCATCGCATGATTTTAGGGTGGGAGAGGGATGGTAGGCGATGGGGAGCGAGGAAAGAGAAGGCTTCCCGTTGCTGCATGTCGACATTGTAAACGATTCTCGACGTTGCGACTAATGACCACTCACCAAACCACCTTTGCAAATGCGATTTTCAACGCTTGAGCGGCCACGCTGTGGGGGCGTTAGGCAGCGTGCGAGCCCCCTCCTGTAAGACATTTGTTAGCGTTTTCCCCACTCAGAACGGGCTGCATGCGACCAAGGGCCCCTACGATAGCACGCTTCCCAGATCGTGCCTCTGCAGCCGAAAGGCCCAGGCCGAGATCAAGGCAAAGTGACCCGCTCATTACCCGCTTTGGTGATCAAGCTTCGACGTATTTCGGCATCGGTTGAATTGGCCAAGAAACGGACGGCCCCGTCGCAGAGGCTCACATGCGTCCCGCCAGGATGATTCGATAGCTGGCGATCCTGCCCCGCAAAGCTTTCAAACGTTGCGAGATCGATATCATGCGGACTCATCCATGGCACGGCATGTTCCGAACCGACTTCGACAAAGAGGATCGTATTGGCGGACCCATCCAATATGTCGCGGAAACGCGTTCCCACTGGCCCCGTCATGGCGCCACTCGGGTCGACCACCGCGACGTATCCGGTGGCCGAATGATCGGTGGCCGAAGGGCATCCGAAGACTTTGATCACCGTGGAAGCGACCTGCTGGTTGGCAGGATCGTCCCACGGTTTGTTCAGATCGATTTGATCGTAGAGGGCTTTCTGTTCCAAGAAGGGAAGGATCAGCGTTCGCCAACTGTGCAGCGGTTGCCCGGCTTCATCGACAGTGAAGGCAGGAGGAAACGCCTGGTACGCATCGTGATAATTATGCATCGCCAGGGCGATCTGCTTGATATTGTTGCTGCACTCGACGCGCCGCGCCGCTTCGCGGGCAGCTTGGACGGCGGGCAACAAAAGACCAGCACAGATACCTAAGCAGGGGAGCGCTCCCAGGCCCACCAAAGCCAACACGATAATCAACACGGTGTTGTTCTTTTTGGCTGGCGGATTCCACTGTTGATAGTGGGGGTCGTTTGGCGGCAGCGATGGATTGGGGGGCTGGTTGCTCATGGTGTCCTCGATACGAAAACAAAATCACAGCAGATCAGGGGCAGCCCCATGCCGCCCCATGCGGGTCTTCGCATTCTACAGGGAAGCGGTGGGGACCGCCTTAGGTAGCTACTGTGATTTGTTCGATCGGGCAAAATGCCCCCGCGTCGGTCACGCTTTAGCTGAGCCGTTCGGTCAGCTCGGCCACCAGGTCTTTGGTCGCCACACGCCATTGTTTCAGCGAATCGCGATCGCGGATCGTGACGGTGTCCTCTTTCAACGAATCTCCGTCGACGGTGATGCAGAAGGGAGTTCCCGCTTCGTCTTGGCGACGGTAACGACGACCGACCGCCGCCTTTTCGTCGTAGAAGGTCGACATCTTCTCTTTCAGCATGCCGTAGATCTCCTTGGCCTTTTCGGGCATTCCGTCCTTTTTCACCAACGGGAAGACAGCCGCTTTGATCGGTGCCAGCCGCGGGTGGAATTTCAGCACGGTGCGGGTTTGCATCTTGCCGTTTTCGTCGGGCTGTTCATCTTCGTTGAACGCTTGGCACAAGAAGGCCAGCGTCGCCCGGTCGGCACCGGCCGAGGGTTCGACGACGTGCGGGATGTACTTTTCGCCCGTCAGATCGTCGCGGTAGCTGAGGTCTTTTCCGCTGCCGCGATGCTTCGGTTGGCCATGCTCGTTCTTTTCGACTTCCATCGGTTTGGTCTTCGGATCCAACTTGCCTTCCATGTGACTGCGGAGGTCGAAGTCGCCGCGGTGGGCGACCCCTTCCAATTCGCCGTATTCTCCTTCGGCCATGAAGGGGAAAGCGTATTCGATATCGGCGGTGCCGACGCTGTAGTGGGCCAGTTCGCTGGCAGCGTGTTCACGCATGATCAACCGGTCGCTCGATAGCCCCATGTCCTTGTACCACTGCAGACGGCGATCGCGCCAGTAGCTGTACCACTTGTGCGATTCGTCGGGGTGACAGAAGAACTCGATCTCCATCTGCTCGAACTCGCGCGAACGGAAGGTGAAGTTCCGCGGCGTGATCTCGTTGCGGAAGCTCTTGCCGATCTGAGCGATCCCCATCGGCAACCGCATCCGGCTGCTGTCGAGAACGTTCTTGAAGTTGACGAAGATGCCTTGCGCGGTTTCGGGACGCAGGAAAGCCGCATCCGCTTCGCCACCGAGTGCCCCGATGGTCGTCTTGAACATCAGGTTGAATTCCCGCGGCTCGGTCAGCGTGCCGAGTTCCTTCGCGTCGGGGCCCAAGACCTTTTCCTGCTCTTGGACGCTGTCAAGCGTTGTGAAATCGCCATCGTACTTCAGCGATTCAGCATCTTTGGGGCGGAGCTTAAAGAACTTCAACGCCCGGCGCTGCACATCGGCTTGCTCTTCGTCGGCTTCCACCGTCGTGGTGACAAAGATCTTCTGATCTTTCGCCTCGACCCAACGACCGCGGACTTGGTCGAAACGATAGCGTTTCCGCGTCTCGCGGCAATCGACCATGTGATCGTGGAACAGATCGTAGTGGCCCGAGCATTTCCAAACCTGCGGATGCATGATGATCGTGCAATCCAAGCCGGTCATTTCATACGTGCTGGGGGCTCCGGGGGGCGTGACCAATTCGTTGTGGCCGCCGACCATGTCGTGCCACCAAGCGGCTTTGACGTTCCGCTTCAGTTCGACGCCAAGCGGACCGTAGTCCCAAAAACCTTGCAGCCCTCCGTAGATTTCACTGGATTGGAACAGGAAACCACGCCGTTTACACAGCGCGACGAGTTTCTCCATTGGCATCATGGCGGCTAGACTCTGGCAATTATGAGGTTTTGAAGAAGGTTGAACGGTTATCGAATGTCCGCAAGTCTACGACGCTTTACAGAAAACAGGTAGACCGGTTGAAAATCTCATCGGCCAGGCCACTTGTTCACCGAAGGAGAATTTGCGTCAATAACGACTCGTGAAGCGATTGGCTGGGCGTTTTAGGGGTATTGGGCCAAGCATCGGGCTCGCGTTACAGGGGAGTTGCTTTGTGTCGCAATTGATTTTGCTTGCCAGTTCCGTCCAACAGCTCGATCGTTGTCTGCCGCTGATGGTGCATTTTGGTTCCAGCCCTGCGTCGACGATCACGATCTGGGTGATCGCCGAAGCGAAGAGTTCGCTGGCGGCCTATGCGGCGCGATGCAGCGAACAATTGGCTGCCGAGAGTCGCGTGCAGTGTGTCACGGAAAACGAGGCCGATCTGCTGCATCGGTTGTCGGAGTGCCGGCAGGTCGATTGGTTTGTGATCCCTTACGCGGGCGAACAGCAGTCTTTTTTCTGCAATCTGTTCGAGCGGTCTCCCTGCCGCACGATGCTGTTGGATCCGGGGGCGGAGTTTTCGGGGGACGTTGGACGGATCGTTCAATTACTCAACGACGAATCGGATTCGATCGGCCGGATCTGTCGCGCCAATCCCGCACCCTCCGAACGTCAATTGTTGTTCGAAGACGTTTCGGTGGTAACTTCAGCCGATAGCGCCCGGCGGCGTGAACTGTTGAGCGGCCGGCTGGAGGAACTCGACTTACAATCGAACGACTTGGTCGTCACGGCAGTTGAGCGAACGACGAAACCCAATGGTGATTTTTCTGTCGCCCGCCTGCTGTTGGATCTGGGGATCCCCGCGACGGTCGTGGTCCTGCGACATCGCATGAGCTGGGTAGAGCATACGTGGTCGTCGATCGAGAAAAAGATCTTCGAATGGTCGCCACCGATGGAGCGGGAGGCACGGATGGAGCTGGCCGAGAACCTGGCTGACAATTCGTCACTGCAGTTCGAATTTGTGGCGATGATGTGCGCCGCGACCTGCCTGGCGGCGTTCGGGTTGGTCCAGAATTCCGCCGCGGTGATCATTGGGGCGATGTTGGTCGCACCGTTGATGACGCCGATCATGGGAGCCGGGCTGGCCCTGGCCTATGGAAACCGTCCGCTGTTTGGCCGCGCTGGGATGACGGTCGGCGTGGGATTCCTGTGCGCGTTGGCGACCAGCTTTTTGTTTGGGTTGTTGGTGCGGATCGTTCAAGGAGCCGAGGTGACGCCCGAGATGTGGGCTCGCAGCAATCCATCGATCCTCGACTTCCTCGTTGGCCTGGTCGGCGGTTCGGCAGCCGCTTACGCCCGAACGCGGTCGCACCTGTCGAGCGCCTTGGCCGGGGCGGCGATCGCCGCGGCGCTGGTCCCGCCGGTGGCAACCGCTGGCTTGCAATTGGCTTTCCTGCCGATCGCCGCGACGCCGACGCGATGCCTGCCCGTAACCGGTCCGCTGCTGTTGTTCATCGCCAACGTGCTGACGATCATGGTCGGATCGTCTTTCATTTTGTGGCTCAGCGGCATCCGTGGCGACCATCGCTTTGGCAAAAAGCAGCGTTGGGCCAACCGCGCCCTGATGCTGCTGCTGATCCTCACCTCGTTAGTTCTGGTCGTGGTGGTCGAGCACTAAGCGCTGGAGTCGAGCCTTTAGGCGACAGCGCTGGAGTCAAGCCTTTAGGCGACAGCGCTGGAGTCGAGCCTTTAGGCGACAGCGCTAGAGTCGCGCCTTTAGGCGACAGCGCTAGAGTCGAGCCTTTAGGCGAAGAACTCAGTATCTATAACTCTGGCGGATCCCAACCTTTCCCAAAATCGTAGGGCGGATATGCTTGCCATCTCTTCAGCGCCAGATCTCGTCCGATCGCCTGCAAGTATTCCACGGCATTGCAATACGGCCATTGGGTCCACTGCGTCACGTAGCCGTGCCGGACGGCATTGTTAAGTACGTAGTTCCAGGTTGCATAGAAGTGCCCTTCGGACTTCATCGCTGTCTCCGCCGCATTGCACCACACTTGCCGACCGCGACAATCTTCCACACGGTTCCAGAGGTATGAGTTGCGACCGTGCAATTGCCCGAGTCTTTTCAACAGGCCTTTCACCGACGGCGTATCGACGAGCGAGTGATAATGATTGGGGAGGATCGTCCATGCGTAGACGTGAGAGCATTGTGTGCCCAGCAGATCGACAAGTTCCTGTTCAAACTCGCTCATTCGCTGCGATGCATACCCAACGATCGGCCGATGCTCAAAACACGCTGCGGTGATCAAATAGCAGGAGGTCGTGTCGCTTTCGATATGAGGTGGGCTATGAGGGGGCCGGCCATACCTCCGTCGCTCGGCCAAAACCTCACGTCGCTGTTCTGGCGACATCTTACGCCACCGATAGATCGTCTCTGGAATTGTGGGCATCGCACAAGGCTCCAGTGGTTTGTGGTCGCCTAAAGGCTCGACTCCAGCGCGGTCGGCTAAAGCCTTGACTCCAGCGCGGCCGCCCGGCGGAACTCTGATTCTAACATGTCGCTTGCGTGGAAACCGCAGGGAATCGGAGGGAACTGCCGATGGGGCGACGTTTGCCTTGGTGCTCGGGTGGAGAGGTCGCCTAAAGGCTCGACTCCAGCGCTGGAGTCGAGCCTTTAGGCGACCGCGTGCTCATCCAGCCAGTGGACGCAGCATCGTCGCAGCGGCTTGCGTGCCGATCGCGCGGCCAGTGTCGAGGCCGGCGGTGTTGTCGAAGTCGAAGTGGATGCCGCCGTAGATTCGGCTCAGCCCCGCTTCTTCGGCTGCTTCGGTAAAGCTGTCGAAGGTCCGCGTGACGATCAGGTTGGGAACCAGCGGACGTTGCCCCGGCGATGCAAACGCATCGGTTTGGCTGGTGAAGCGGACGTTCTCCCCCAACAGCGATGTCAGGACCGCATCGGCGGCGCCCGAAAAGGTGCTGTGGCCGGAGGTGTAGGTCGGGAAGGGTGGACTGGTCAACAGCGGTCGCCAGGCGGCGTCTTGGACCGTCGCGGCGTTTCCATCTTCATCGGCTCTCTGGATCGCATCGATTGGCCGCCACAGATCGTAATGGTACTTGGTGTCCCAGGCGGCGATCCCGGCGTCGGCCATCGCGAGGTTCAGCAAGGACAGCGTACGGGCGGTTTCAAGCAACGGTTGCTGTTGCCCGACCAGGACGTCGGAGGCGATCTGATTCCAGTGTCCCGGTGGCGTAAAGGTTCCGCCACCATCGGCCCAAAAGATCGCGATCTCGGTCTGGTCCGCGGTGCGATCGACGCTGTCGACACCGCCCAGTCGCATGACTTCGTCGACCGATGTGGCATAGATATCGCTGGCAAGCGCTGGCGGTTCCGCAGGACGAAAGGTTGCGACATCGTCGACGACAAACGGCTCGACATCGATCCATTGAGGCAGCAATGGCGGCAGGTAGCCGGGGAACGTTCGCTGCCAATCTCCTGGAGCGTCGCCGTGAGTGTACGCTCGCGTTGCCAGCGAGCCATCGTCGTCGCGGAGGGCAAGCATCTGCAGTCCGACCGATTCGCCAAAGACAAGCCCCGCTGTTTTGTCGGGGCCGTCGGCGATCATGCTCAGCGATTCGTTCCGCGCTGCATTCCAGATCGCCATCGAATCGGCGTCGGGATAAAGTGCCGTCGAAACCGTGTACGCCGCCTCGATCGCAGCAGCTTCAGCGGATGCTCCGGCAGCCAGGGCGCTGGCGATCGGCAGATAGGTTTCGTAGCCTCCCTCGATTGCCGCGATCGCATCGAACATCGCCGTCTGGATCATCGCCAGATTGCGAGCGACGCGCGGCGGTTCGGACGTGACGATACGACCTTCGTAAGGATCGTCGCTTGTCGTCGTCCATTCTCTTACGACGTTCAATGCGGTAGCGTTCCAATTGGTTGCCAGATTGCCGCGACGAATCTGTCGGGTCGTGGTCGTCGATTGCCCCAGTGGATCGATGACCGTGACGGTCAATTCATGGATGCCCGACGATAGGGTTGTCGTGAATTCGAACGCTCCGGTTTGCGCGTCGACCGCCAGAGACTCAAGCACGACGCCGGTTCCATCGGTCAACTGCACCTTTGCTCCGGCAACCGACTGCCCCACCAGTGTCACGTGGTCGCTTAAAATCACACCGTTCCCGTCGGGATCCGAGTCGGGATCGGTTCCGACGGCCAATGCCGGTTCGCTCGCATATCGGTGCTGGGCATTCAGGATCCGCAGTGCATCGATCGGCGTGATCTGCATATCTCCGTTGGTGTCGAGATAAAAAGCATCGGCCGGACGGGCCAGCGGCAACTGGTTTTCAATGCCGCTGTTGATGCGATTCAGAAGGACGACGACATCGGTATTGGTCACCGTACCGCTGTCGTTAACATCCAACGGCAGCACCGGGTTCTGCCAAGCCGAATCCATGCAAAGCCGCGGTTCCAACCGCTGGAGTCGAGGCTTCCGCCGACCACGCTGGAGTCGAGCCTTCAGGCGAAGCGGCACAATTTGAACGCTCGATTGAATTCGAGTCGACACGAACGGAGGCATAGGTGTATTGCTCGGACAGGTGTTCTCGATGTAAGTCAGGTATTCACGGACAGTTTATTGTTCGACCACCGACCATTTGAGGTTTACCAACAATCGTATACGACTGAAACCGGTTTGCGCCAAAGTAAGATCCTGCGCCTATTCCAATGCCGTTTGTCGTCCCGAGTAAATTGCCGTATGAGTCGTATACCAAGCTGCCCGAACCCACGACAACCTCGCCTGCGCTCAAGTTGATGGTCTTGCCTCGTCCCGCAATTTCATTCGGAAAGCTTAAGTGGAATGTCCCAGCTTCAACTTCGAAGGAACCATCAACCAACACCCCCACTCCTAGTGAATACGTTGCAACTGGATATGCGACACCTGTCGACTGGTTCGTCAACGTGCCGCGTTGTATTGCGATGGCACCTAAGGCCGTAAAACTTGTTGAAACACCTACATACGTATACGCCTGAGTTGGAGGACGCGGGATGCGAGAACTTCCATCCTTCGGCAAAGGTGTGGAGTCGTAGGCAAGAAGTGAATAGTCGTAAGTCTTGGATTTATGGCCGCTGGGGTCAATGTTCACAAGAGGTGTATTCGCCACATATCTAGTAAGATTCCCGTCTCCACCAGCAAAACCGATCGGATCCTCGCTAACAAACCTGCCAATCACCGCGTCGTAGAAGCGTGCTCGATAGTAGGAGAGCCCAACCGCCTCATCGAACTCTCGTCCGGTGAACTGATATCGCGTCGTCACACTCGCATCGGACTCCGCAACCAAATTTCCAAACGAATCGTAGCTCAAACGATTCAGCAGACGGCCATCGTCGCCGATCAATTCGCGAGTGGTGCCCAGGTGATCGGTCAAGTACCACTGGCTGCCAGCGGAACCAACAGCCTCTTGCGCCAACACCTGGTCGATTCCCGGGCCATGGAAATACCGAACGGCTAGCGCCGGTGCCTGTGTCGCGATCGATCCATCGGCATCGACAAAGTCCAATAAGACGTCTTCACGGTCGTAGACGAACATCTCGGTCGATTCGCCGCCGGCGGCGTCGCCGTTTTCATCGACGGTGCGTGCAATCCGCCGATCCAACGCGTCGTAGGTGTACGTGACCTCTTGAACGATCACATCGCCCGATGAGAAATCGGTGACGCGGAACAAGCGATTCCGATGATCAAACTCAAACGTTCGATAGTCTCCCGTCGCATCCTCCGTCCGACGAATCATGTTGCCTTCGGCGTCGTACTGGTAGGTGTACGTCCCATCGGAAAGCAATCGGTTCGCGTCGCCGGTTTGGTAGTTCGCGCCGTGGAGGTGGGAATCGAGTCGGTTGCCGTTGGCGTCGTATTCGTAGTTCTCGTTGCCGCGGATGTCGGAAGCTCCACGCGTGGCTCCGGTCAATTGGTCGCGATCATCGTAACTGTAGTTGGTCACGCCGGAGATGTCCCCGATGCGAGTGATGCGACTGGCCGAATCGTAAGCGAAGTCGTAGAAGGCCAGGACGCTATCGGTCGCGTCCGTGTGGACTAGATCGGTCAACCGATTGATTTCGTCGTAGGTGTAACGCGTGTTGGCAACCGACAAGGTGCGAGCGACGTCCGCATAGCGCTCGATCGACTCGTACTGCCCGATTTGGTCGAACGCCATGTCGACCGCTTTTTCCGTTGCCCCGCCCCCCGATTGATCCATCGCGATCGGGCGGTTCAGCGGATCGTAGGCAGTTGTCGTTGTGGCCCCCAAGCCGTCGGTGACGCTCAGCACATTCCCCACATCGTCGTAGGTGTACGTGAGGGAATGTTGCAGCGAAGGCAGCCGATGATTTGGATTCCCCGCGTCGATGGCAGCAAACGCCTGGACGCCTACGTTGGCGCTCAAGAATGCGTCGACTTGCGTGACGCGGTTGCGGGCGTCGTAGGTGTAGTCGTAGCGGCTGAAGTTGTCTTCGATGGAGAGGAGGTTGCCGGGCTTGTCGTAGGTGTAGGTGATGGTCTGCTGGAGTGTAGGCTTTAGCCGATCTTCGGCGGGCGCGTCGCCTAAAGGCTCGACTCCAGCAGCGAACCAATCTTCGGTGACCAAGCGATCGAGTTCATCGTATTGCAGTCGTATCGATCGGCCATTGCGGTCGAGCTTGCGAATCAGATTGTCGACCGGGTCGAAGTGGAAACGGGTGACGGCTCCCAGCGGATCGGTTTCGGCAATCATGCGATCGCGTCCGTCGTAGACGAACTCCGTGCGATTGCCGACCGAGTCGGTGATGGCGATCAAGTTGTTGTCGGTGTCATACGCAAACTCGGTCACGCCGCCATCGGGATCGATCGTGGCGATCCGGCGATTTCGCGCGTCGTAAACGAAACGGGTTGTATTTCCATTGGGATCGGTGATCGATGCGACGTTGCCAAAGCGATCGTACTTGGTTGTTGTTTCGTTCCCCAGTTCGTCGCGAACCGTTGTTGGGCGGTCCATTGGATCGAAAACAACCGTCGTGACGCTATTGGCGGCATCGATCGTTTCGATCGGATTGCCGGCCGCGTCGTAGACAAACCGGCTGACCGGAGATTCCAAGGGTCCCACACCATCGGGATCCGCTTCGATGACCATTGTCAAACGGTTCATCGCGTCGTACTGCATTGTCGTTCGATTGCCGTTTTCATCGACGATGGCGGTTTGATTTCCGCGGTCGTCGTATTCAAACCGCCGCGTCGCTGCGTCGACGGTGCCGACGGCAAAGGTGATGGATATCGGCAGTCCGGCCGCGTTGTAGTCGTAGTCGGTTACCCGGCCCAGAGGATCGGTGATCGTGTCGATCAGCCCGTGAGCGGCGTAGGTGATTGCCGTGACCAGATCGTCGGTCTGTCCATTGATCGCATCGTCGATTTGCCCCACGACCTCTCGAATCGCCGTCGTATTTCCGGTTGCCGGATCAAGGGTATAGAGCGTCTGTCGCCCCAGTTCATCGGTGACCGAGGTCAATTGGTTAAAGGTTGCATCGTACGTCATCCGCCGCGGCGATCCGACCTGAGCTGTTGTGCTGACATCGATCACACTGCTGATTACCCGGTAATCACCGATCGAGACCCCGTCATCGGCCGCGATCTGCAATGAATACGCTCCCGCCCGTTCGAGATCGATCAAATCGATGTCGACGCGTCCGTCGTTGCCATCGGCGAAATTGGTTGTGGAAATCAATTCACTTCCATCGGGGCCCACAACGCGGATACGCAGTGTGAGTGTGTCGGAATCGATGGTTGCGAAAAACGCGCCCGAAGCGTCTGCAATAAACTCGATTTCGTCCACCGCTCCCGCTTCGTCAATCGTCCGGTGACCTAGGTCATCATCACTTGCAATCTGTTCGGAAATGATGCTGAGCAAAGGTTCGGATATTTGGCGTGGGGCACGCTCATCGATGTTGCTGAAAAATTCCAACGTCGGCTGTGGCACCCGTTCGGCAACTGGCGTCGGCGCGGATTCGGCATTCTCCGCTAAGGTTTCCGTGACGGCATCCGCCAGTATTTCGTCGGTGACGACGGCAATCGTTTCCTCGTCCGCTTGACGATCACCCCCATCAGGAGCGCCATTGCGCGTGCCCCGGACGCGATATTCGCCGCTGCTCTGACCGTCGAGGTCGCGGATCAAAATTGTATAGTCGCCCGTCGCCGAAAGCGCAGCGGCGGTGATCGTTCCCGACGTCGCGGTCACTGCCGAATCGATCAAACTGCCGTTGGGCGAATAGAGGACGGCCTGCAAATTCGAAAATCGATTCACCACCTCTTCAAACGCGATCGAAATCGCATCGCCTGCTTGGGCGTTAATTGTAAAGGTATCGATGTCGCCAACATCAAGCGCAGCGACGACCTGTTCAGCGTTCTCAAGTGCCAGAACGTTTGCATCGGATTCCCCGTCGATTACCGTCGCGGTCAATCGGTATTCGCCCCTGTTCACGGCATCGGCGTCGCGAATCAGAATCGTGTAGGTCCCCCCGGTCGCCAGGTCGCGGAAGTCAAGGTTGGCGCCAATGGATGCTGTCGCTTGGTCGATTGGGACGCCTGCCGGATCGAAGACGATTGCTTGCAGGTTGCTGAAATCGTTGACGACCTCGCGGAATGCGAGATACAGGTCGTCGCCCGCGTCGACATCGATCGTGTAGGTATCGACATCGCCGCTGTCGAGCCGCCCGCTTGCGGTGCGTCCGCTGACCAGCGCGACCGCGTCGTCATCGGCTTGGGCATCGATCACCGTGGCCGTCAGGCGGTAGTCGCCAGCGTATTGCCCATCGGCATCCCGGACCAGAATCGTGTAGGTGCCTGCGACTGAAACATCGCTAAATGAAAAGTTGCCGCCAAGTGAAACGGTCGCTTGATCGATCTCGTTGCCCGCCGGATCGTAGATGATCGTTTGCAAATTGCTGAAGTCATTGACGACCTCGCGGAACGCGACAAACAGATCATCCCCGGCGTCGACGACGATGGTGTAGGTGTCGATATCTCCAGATCCCAAGTTCGCATTGACCGTGCGGCCACTGACCAATGCGACCGTGTCAGCATCGGCTTGGGCGTCGACGACTGTGGCCGTCAGGCGGTAATCCCCGGTGTAGCGTGCATCGGCATCGCGAACCATGATCGTGTAAAGACCGGCGGTGGAAACACTGTCCAGCGAAAGGTTGCCTCCTTCCGAAACGGTCGCCCGATCGATCTCGTTGCCCGCCGGATCGAAGACGATCGTTTGCAGGTTGCTGAAATCATTGACGACCTCGCGGAACGCGACATAAAGATCGTCCCCTGCGTCGACGGCAACGGTGTAGGTGTCGATGTCGCCACTTTCCAGGCGTCCGCTTGTGGTGCGTCCGCTGACCAGCGCGACAGCATCGTCGCCGGCGTCCGCATCGATCACCGTGGCCGTCAGGCGGTAGTCGCCGGTGTAGCGTGCATCGACATCGCGAACCAGAATCGTGTAAAGACCTGCGGTGGAAATACTGCTGAAAGTAAAATTATGCCCTATCGAAACGGTCGTCTCGTCGATCGCGTTGCCCGCCGGATCAAAGACGATCGCTTGCAGGTTACTGAAATCATTGACGACCTCGCGGAACGCGATGTATAGATCGTCGCCGGCGTCGACAGCGATGCTGTAGGTGTCGATGTCGCCAACGTCCAAATTTCCATTGACCGTCCGACCGCTGACCAATGCGACGGTATCGTCGTCCGCTTGAGCGTCGAGCACCGTCGCAGTCAACCGGTAGTCGCCCGCGTTCACTCCATCGGCGTCGCGAACCAGAATCGTATAGAGGCCTCCGGCAGCGACCTCATCGAAAGTAAGATTGCCTCCAATAGAAACCGTCGCTCGCTCGATTTCATTGCCGGCCGGATCGAAGACGATCGTTTGCAGGTTGCTGAAACTAAAGCTAACTTCGCGGAACGCGACGTACAAGTCATCGCCGGCGTCGACAGCGATGGTGTAGGTGTCGATGTCGCCAAAGTCCAAATTCCCATTGACCGTACGACCGCTAACCAATGCAGCGGTATCGTCGTCCGTTTGAAGATCGATCACCGTCGCGGTTAACCGGTAATCGCCGAAGTTGGCGAAATCGGCGTCGCGGACCAGGATCGTATAAGTGCCCGCAGTCGCGATGTCGGTCAGCGACAGATGACCTCCTGCCGATACGGTCGCCCGATCGATCTCATCGCCTGCCGGATCGAAGACGATCGTTTGCAGGTTGTTGAAACTGAAGTTGGCTTCGCGGAAAGCGACAAACAGATCGTCACCAGCCTCTAGGGCGATGGTGTAGGTATCGATGTCTCCAGCGCCGAGGTTGGCATTCACCGTGCGGCCGCTGACCAACGCAATGGTGTCGTCATCGGTTTGCGTGTCGATCACCGTCGCCGTTAATCGGTAATCGCCGGTATTGGCTCCATCGGCGTCGCGGACCAAGATCGTATAAATACCCGCGTCGGCGATGTCGGTCAGCAACAGATTTCCACCGGCAGATACGGTGGCTTGATCGATCTCGTTGCCCGCGGGATCGAAGACGATCGTTTGCAGGTTGCTAAAGCTGCTGAGGACTTCGCGGAAGGTGATAAACAGATCGTCGCCGGCATCGACCGCAATGGTGTAGGTATCGATGTCACCGCGAAGATCGATCGAACCACTGATCGTTTCTCCGCTTGCAATTTCTACGGTATCGGCGTCGGGCTGGTCATCGATCACCGTTGCGGTCAGGTAGAATTCCTGCTGACCAAACCGCGCAATGCCTGGGTCGCGGACCAGGATGGTGTAATTGCCCGATTCGGTCAGCGGTCCGCTGCGGTCCAGATCTTCAGCAAAGCGGCCAAAGGTCTGTTGGGCGACGACCGCACCCGAAGGGCTCAGCAAAATCGCTTCTAATGACGACGATGACGTGCGGCTGATCGAGACAAACAGTTCCGATCCGGCGGTAGCATCGATCGTAAACAGGTCGTAGTCCAAAGGGGGCGCGGCAGAGGCACCCTGCGGCAGATCGTTCAGTGTCGCAAACACGGTCTGACCGCTGGTTAAACGCATCGTTGCGGCGGGCCCATCGGTGGATGCCGGTCGGTCCAAAAGGATCAAATTGCCGCGATCGTCGTAGCCAAACCGGGTGCTGAAACCGCGCGTATCGGTCTCGACGGTGATCAAATTGTCATCGTTGCGATCGACGGTGGTCGAAGCGCCCTCGAAATCGATCGATGCGACCGCTTGGCCCAGACGATTCAATCGCGTTTCGGTCACGTTGCCGTTGCTGTCGACCACGCGGGCCACGGGATCGAATTGGATCGCTGCGGGGGGGGGCGACGTCGGGTCCAACGTTGCGGTGACCGATTGCAAGTGCTGAGTCTGCAGCGGTTCGAAAAACATCTCGGTCCCGTCCTTGCGGATCGACCGCTCCACACGCCCATGGAAACCGTAGAACGTCTGCTCGACATTGCCACGTTGATCGATCTCTTGGACCAAGTGGTGCTGGCTGTCGTAGCCAAAATTACGCGACGTGCCATCGGGATCGGTGATGCGAATCAAATTGCCGGCAGCATCGTATTGCAACAGGGTTTGCCGCGCGGCCGGGTCGGTGATCGCATCGACCTTCCCCAGCGCGTTGTAGGTCAACGTGGTTGCCAGACCGACGGGGTCGACGATCTTCGTCAACCGCCCCTCGCCATCGTATTGCAACGAGGTGGCATTTGCGTTGCGATCGGTGACCGACGTCATTCGTCCGGAGGAATCAAAAGCGTACGTTGTCTGGTCGGTTAGCGTCCGCACGAAGCTGCCATCGGCCAGCTTTACTACTTGAGAGAAGTCGCCTGGAGGCGAATCGTATTGTCCCGCGATGTCGGTATTCGAATAACGTATCGTCGTGCCATCCCCGTCGACCAGCAACAGCGAACCGTCGGGGTTTTCGATCAATTGTTGGATGCCGCCCAATTGCCAACCGGCGCCCAGCGGACTGTTGGACGCGTCGACATGTACGATCTCGCCGGATTGCGTAACGGTCGAACCGGTCACGCCGCCATCGGCGAACTGCATCAAACCTTGGGTCAATTGGTATTGATAGATTCCCGATGGCAGACCACGCATATCCCCTTGAATCGCCGCGGTGATATCGCCTCCGTCGTCGGGGAGCGTCCAATAATGTTGCCCCGACAAAACACCTTGGCCGTTGGCGGCGCCGTCGATTTGGCTGGTGAAATCGCCGCGTGAGACCGACAGCGACCCGACCAAACGCTGGTCGTCGCCACCAACCGCGTCGTCGAATCCAAAATGCACGATGGGCCGTGGATCGGCTGTTTCAGAATCGTAGTGCAGGGTCAGACCACGCGAGGTCCCCAACGAGGTGTAGGGGATCAACGAATGCATTTCTAGTAGCGCACCGCTGTGTAATTCAACTTCCGAGTTCGCTTTCACCGTCGCCGTACAATCCTCCGGGCAGCCCGAACCGCGCGACTGCAGTGGTTTGCTGGTGCCGCAACTCGACGGAGGACACGCTTTATCTTGGTTAGCCGGCTGAGCTTCGGGAGCACGCGGCGTTGGTGGCGGTGGCGAGGGGAAATGCCAGCTGCTGTTGCGGACGCCGCCGGAGATCGTTTCGATCCGTTGACCGTCGCTGCTGACTCGCATGTCTCCCACGTCGTCGAACTGCCCCGTCACGGGATTGATCGACCACAGATCCATGTTCGTTCCCGGTGCCCAGCCGGAGCGGTTGGGGAATGTCAATGGAGCGGGGGCCGTAAAGACCATCTCGCCCGGCTGGATCGTCAGGACGATATCGGGTTGCAGACCGGGCGGCAACGCCGCGGGGGTCAACGTCATCGGGACTTCAGTGATGCTCAACGTGCCATCAAACGAAGTCCCCTGCTGGTTCAATAGCGTGCCGGCGATGATCTCCACCGACGTGTCGGGGACCGCCGCTGTCGTGACTGTCGTATCGTTCAGCGGGTCGATGGTTTGGCCGTTGGCCAGATCCAATTTAGGCAGATAGATTGGTCGCCCAATGACGTTGTTGACGCCAACGATTGGAGGGCGATCGAGGACGAGCGGCAGCTTTTCGGCAATGTAAGGGTAGGTGGCTGCGCCCGAATAAAGTTCTCCGCGGATCTTCAGCGTGTCGCTGACTAGCGTTCCGTTACCCAGGTTCAGCGTAAAACGCCCCGACGCGTCGGTTAACACGCTGACCTGTCCAAGATCCACCTGCATCCCAGCGATTGGCGTACCGTCGACGTCGAGAACGGTGCCGCTAACACGCGTGTCGGTGTTGGGATCCGCAACGACATCCAGCACAAACGAACGTCGCGTTTCCGATGCGCCGTCGGAGGCGATGACTTCGAATTCGTAGCGGCCGATTTCGTTCGGCGTCGGCGACAATCGTAGTATGCCTTGCGCATCGATGCCGCCGCTGGGCAATACGGCGGGACCGACCGGTGCCAGCCGGTAGGTGATGCGATCTCCATCGGCATCGCTGGCTCGGAGGTCCATATTCAGCACGCCACCGGGCATCATCGTTTGCGCCGCAATCGCTGGCAACACCGGCGGCTGGTTCGCCGGTCCAATCAGGACCTCGGTTTGTAGCGTCGTGAGCAGCAGGCTTGGGTTTTCGATTTCGATTTCGATTGGAAGCGACCATTGACCTGGGCCGAGACCCGTTTCCGGAATCGCTGGAGTCAGATTGATGTAGGGAACGCCATTGTCATCGGTTCCGCTGGCGTTCGAGATCTCAACGCCGACCGGCACGTTTGGCAGCTTGACCACCGCCGGCCGTCGCGACATCCCCGACGAACTCTCGACCTGGACCGTGGCAACATACTGCCCGGTTTGCGGGTCCAGCCGGTCGCTGAGCAGGTGCACAATGAGTTCGTCGGTTGCAGCGAAGGTTTCTAAATCGATCGCTGGGCCTGGCATCGCAAGACGCGATGCTGAGGTTCGCGGACGTGGCCGTGGGGCACTTTCCTGAGGTGTTTGCACTCGCAAGGCGTTGACGCGCAGCAAGGCTTCGGAGGACGATTGGGCCGCGACGCTTTGGAAGCGGACCAAGGCTTGAGACAGTTGCAATTCCGTCAGATCGATCGACACCCGTGTCCCATCAAACTGAACTAAACCAAGCCGATAATCGGCATCGCCACCAGGATGCAGCGAGAAGATCGTTTCGCCATCGGGCACCGTATCCAGCGCCGATTGCGAAACATTGTTAGGATCGAGGATCGATACCAGCAGCGTGGACGTCGGTTCGCTGAGTTGTTCGATATCGAACTCCAACCGTGGCGAGGTGCCCGAGCCGCGTTGAATCAAATGGTCGGCTTGCACGACAAAGCTATCGCGGCTGCCAAAGACGATCTCGTCGGCACTCTGCGCCACCCAACCCTCGGCTCCCGTCGCTCCGACAACCATGGAGGGAACGATGTTGATGGCACGATCGATCTCGGTCACGTTGCCCGCTTGGTCGCTAAAGCTTACGAGAACCTGTTTCGATCCCGATGAAGGGGTCTCGGTGACCGGCATGTTGAATCGCCCGTCGGCCCCGACGATCAATGGGCGTGTCGCTCCATCGATCGATAGCGTTGCGGAGTCGCTCGGATTGGCATCGATCTGATTTCCTACCACGCGAATCGTGGGACTGACATCCGCATCCTGAGGCAGCGATGGGATCTCGACCGCTGGTGCGGTCCGGTCGACCGTCAGAACGAACGAAAACGCGGCGTGATCATCTAGAAAACCCGTCACGGCGTGGTCGCCGTCGGGCAATGGGCTGCCGAAGATGGAATCGAGTTCCGCGATCGAAAGGCTCGCTCGGTTGTCGGCAAATCGGTCGGTGATATCGACTGGCAGTCCGGTGTCGCCAACCTGCAGAGCGATCCGCGCGTCGCCAGCGGGGCCAATGCTGATTCCCAGATCGATGCGATAATCTTGGGTCAGCAGATCCAGCGTGGCGGTTGGATCCCCTATGGGGCCCGAATCGTTGGGAAGCGTTGCGGCGAGGATTGGCGTGTTGCGGTTTAACGCATTGATTACCCGCAGGGCATCTAAAGCTGTCGCGGCCCCATCCCCTGACACGTCGACAAAGTTGCCAGGCTCCGTCCGTGGATCGACGGCACTCGAACCCGATCGATTGATCGCATTGATGATCCGCAACGCGTCTACCGGTGCAACGACCCCGTCGCGGTTGACGTCCAACACCTGAAGCGGATTTTGTCCGAAGGGAACGGCCGCTAACAGTTGCCGTGTTTCCAGCTGCTCAAGCAGGCAGCGACGCTTTGCCGTTGTGACGGCTCGCCTTGCCGGTCTCATGACCAATTTCCCTCCCCAAAGCCTTGTAATCGAACACGATTGCCGAGTTGCAATCGGCCCGATTCTAATAGACTCCAGTGGGGATTGCGAGCACCTCCATTCGGTGGAGGATCGCGGCGAGTAGCATGGCGAATTCCCCTGTGGAAAGCAGGGGAGACTCCGCTGTCGTTCGACTGAGGTCTCAATTCCAGCGCAGGAAGAGCGCTGGCTTAGGCGGGAATCGAAACGAGTTCGTTATAGACGCCTTCGATGTGGTGTGCGTCGACCTGCGGTTGGTCTTCGGCGTAGGCGACCATCAAACCGAGATCGCACAGGCGGTTGATCCGGCGAGGGATCCCGGAGCTGCGCAGCTGGATCGCTTCGAGGGCTGCCAGGCTGAAGATCTTGTCGATCTCGCCACCAACGGCGGCCAAGCGATGTTGGATGTATCCGGCGGTCTGTTCCATCGACAACCGTTGCAGAACACATTTGACCGACACGCGTCCGTCCAAAGCGCGGTTGCGTTCGATCGTGCTGATCAACGTCGGATGGCCTACCAGAATCAAGGTCCACGCCGATTCGGAGCCTTCGGCGCCGGCGTTGATGTTCAGCAACAGCCGCAGTGTTTCGAGCTGTTGGGAATCGCTGAGCAGATGCGCTTCGTCGACGATCAATACCGCGTGCTTACCGGCGGCAACATTATCCTTTAGAAACGTTTGAATCCGCCCCAACGCGCCACGCATCGATTCGTTATCGTCGCCGGTGCTGCCGGTCCACTGGTCAGCGATGTAGGAGAGCAGTTGTTCGCCCGGCAACGAAGGGAAGACGACTTGGGCAACGGGGCCGAAATCGTCTGAAAGTTGGCGGGCGAAGCTGTCCAACAGGATCGTCTTACCCATCCCACTCTCGCCGCACAGGACCGCCGCACTGCGGCGATTTTCGACGCCGTATCGCAGTTTCAGCAGCGCCGTCTGATGGACTTCCGAAGGATAATAGAACTGTTCGTTGGACCAGTTTTCGAACGGGCGTTCGGTCAGATTCCAGTGGCTTTTATACATTTTGAAAATCCCCGGGCAGTTGATTCAACGTTTCGCGATCGATCTCAGGCGTCGATGCAACAGACTACGCGGCGGCATCCGCGGTGTCAGCGTCGACGTAGTTTTCAATCAGGCCAATGTTATCGATACCGACGGCGCGAATTCGACGCGCGTACGATTCGAGCGTTTCGGGATCGATCCGCCGCATGTCTTCGATCAGGACGACGGCATCGAACAGTTCATCGCTCAGCGGAATCGAGAGACCAAAGCTGGCGTGTTGTAGCGGTCCAAAATCGACAACGATGAAATCGAAGTGCAACTTCAGGCGTTCCAGCAGCGAAGCGGCACAGTGGTCGATCTGCTTGAGCTGCTCTGGCGTTTTTTCCAGCAGCGGCAGGAAGCAGAAATTGTTCGCCAGCGATGTTACCGCCACTTCTTCAATCGATACGTCTTGAGAGATCGCGTCGACCCAGTCGTTGGTCATTTCCAGCTGCAATTTTTCCAGTAACGACGGACTTTCGGCATCGGCATCGACCAATGCCACGCGAAGACCGTTGTTGGCAGCGACTTGGGCAATCGCAATCGCCACCGTCGAGCGACCGGTTTGACGGTTCTGGCTGGAGACGGCCATAGTTTGCAACCCTTCACGACTGGCACGTTCCAATTGCGTACCCATGGCATGCAGATGTTCGGCGACCAAGTTCTTTGCCACTTCCGGCAACAAGAACTCGTCCACTTCCCAGACCGGCGCGAACGCGGGCAGCGCGTCACGAGTCAGGGCAGGTGACGGTTTTGCGATCGTGGGTTCCATCGCCTTCGAGGCTTCCATTTTGGGAGCCAAGTCCAGCGTTTGCAGCTTGGCCGCCCAGGCATCGTAGGCGGTTGTTCCCGGGCGGACATCGATCTTTAGCTTGCTCGCCTCTGCGATCGGTGCGACAGCGGAGGATTCGGGGAGCGTGGGCGCCACCACGGCGGGTGGAGGCGAAGTCGGTTCGGCCGCCACGACTACCGGCTCGCTAACAACGGCGGGTTCCGCCGGAGCTGCGGTTGGGGCAACGGCGATCGGCTCCGATGGCTCAGCCACTGCAGATTCGACGGTCGCCGTCGGAAGATCGATCGTGGGCTCCAACGATTCGTCCGCGACGCTTGGAGCAGCAGGGGCGTCGACAGCAACCTTTGGGTTCGCAGGGCCGGGTTCGAAATGGGGCGCCCCCACGGCTTGCGCCGATTCGTTTCGAAAGGTCTTTCCCGAGGGTTCGTCGATCCAGACAGCAATCGTACCGTTGGTCGATTCGCTGGTGGCACCCGACGTTCCCGTGCGTTTGGCATACGCTTTGCGAAATGCCTGATCGATACTCGTGGTCATAGCTTGGTACTCAAGAACAGGTTCAACGGCTGGGAACGTAGGACTGTTGGCCAGCGTACGGTGGTTGGTTGGGATGGACGTATCCGTTTGCAGCTTGCGGCTGCGTTGGATAGCCAGGCTGTCCGTAATGGTTCTGTGCAGCGGCGTCGTGGGGTGCGTATCCGTTAGGTTGTGGAGCCGGGTTGGGATACTGTGGGGCCGCCGGTTGATTCACATAGCCCTGGCCTGGAATGTATGTCTGAGTAGGCATTTGCGGTTGTTGCAACTGCTGTTGCGCGAACTGTTGCTGCTGTTGTAATGCCAGTTGATGTTGTGCCATTTGCTGTTGAGCTAGCTGCTGTTGTTGAGCTAGCTGCTGTTGTTGAGCTAGCTGCTGTTGTTGAGCTAGCTGCTGTTGTTGAGCTAGCTGCTGTTGTTGAGCCCATTGCTGTTGCTGTTGCTGTTGCTGAGGAGCCAATTCTTGCTGTGGCTGTTGCTGAGGAGCGTAGGGAGGCGCTGCAGCATAAGGTGGATATTGCGGCGGATTCAACGAACTTGGTGCGACAGCAGTGGTTGGGTAATTGAATTGGTTGCCAGGACTAACCGTTTGCCCTGAATGCTCGGGCAGCATCGCAACGTTGGTTGGTTCGTCCGAGTGACCTACAGGCTGAACAAATTGCTGCCAGTCGGTGATCATGTCGGGTGTGCTGGTCGGTTTGTAGACCGGCGATGGCTTTGTCTCGGGCAGCGCAAGGCTGGCAACGCGCGGTTCTTCCGTCGCCGTTGTTTCAAGAGCCGCTTGGCTGTCGGTCGGATCGCTAGCTTCCTCTTCTTCGGTCGCGTCCGGTTCGGTCGCGTCTTGCGGCCCGGTGAGGGCGAGGTTGGGGATCGGGAAGGCCGGCAGTTCGGTCGACGGTTCGTCTTCGATCTCTCCCAAGCTAGGCAGATCGTGTTCGTGCAGCGATTCACCTTCGTCGGAATCGGCCGCATCGCGCTGCGCTGTCTGTACCGGTGGAGAATCGATTGGCGAAGGCTCCAAAGAGGACATCGTGGGCGAGATCACATCGATAACCGCCGCTTGCGAGTCGCTGCTTTGGTCGATGCTGGGGTGGTCGGGTTCAGCCGGTTCCGTTTGCAAAGGATTGGCTTCTGCAACGTGAACCGGTTCGTCCGAGGTTGCTTCTTGAGGATCCTCGGCCAGGTATTGGGCTTGCGATGCCGGCGGCACGTCGCGAGTGGCAATGATCGCCACGGTGGCAACCGCCAGGAACAGCAGGATCAGCACGAGACGCGATCCGACCGTTTCCATCCACGTGGCATCCGCAGGTTCGTTTAACGGAGGCAGCTCCGGCAGTTCGCCATACACATGGCTGGGATCGATCCGTTGGTAGACTGGCTCGGGAGCCGGTGCCGGTTCAGTAGCAGGCGTTGTGGGAGGGGGGGCGTCGGAAAAATCGATGCTTGGTGCAACGCTCGGCGCAGCGTCGACAGGCTCGACCGGTTGCGGGCGATCGTTCAAGTCGGGGATGCGGAATAGCGTTGGCAATCCGCCACCCGTCGGTCGAGACGATGGGCGTGGTCGGTGAACCGTCGGTGGGGTGGACGTTGACGACATCTGGTCATTCCTTGACACGTGGCGTTTTGCCAGCCTGGGGATTTTCTGGCCGCGCTCTGCGAACCTAATCGCCGCACAAGCTCCTCTATGTATCGGTATCGGTACCGGTTACAACGATCTTGAGCGATTTAACGAATAGTCAATCGAGAAAGACAAGGCAAGATCGATCGATTTTGCCGGTTGGCGCGACTCGTCGAATTGTTCTCGTTTGCATGCATTGCCGTAATGACAGAATGCCTCGCGTCCCTCAGACTGTAGGCGTGCATTTTGCCACGGCTGAACCTCCCCCCACAAATGCCGTACAATGCGGCGCCCGATGATGCCGACACAGCGGCGTCCGGCGGATGGGCAAGAACTAAAACTACTCAGAGATAGCAAATACTTTCCATGACCAACCCTATCGATCTACTGCCTCACCTGATTCGAGAACGTATCCTGATCCTCGACGGTGCGATGGGAACAATGATTCAGCGGTTGGGTCTGGACGAAGCGGGGGTGCGTGGCGACCGGTTTGCCGATCACCACAAAGATCTCAAGAACTTCTCCGATATCTTATGCCTGACCCACCCGGAGAAGATCACCGATATCCACCGCGCTTATTATGAAGCGGGAAGCGATATCGTTGAAACCAACTCCTTTGGCGCTTCCCCCGTCGGCATGGTCGAATTCGACCTGCCGTTGGAATTGGTCGACGAGATCAACCACGCCGCCGTTGCATGTGCTCGCAAAGCTGCCGACGAATGGACCGAACGGACGCCGGGCAAGCCGCGGTTTGTCGCCGGTTCGATCGGGCCGACGACGCAGCAGTTGGCGATCAGCACCCAAGTCGATGACCCGGCGTTTCGCAGCACGACCTTCGAAGCGATGGTCGCCAGTTACAAGGCCCAAGTGAAATCGTTGGTCGAAGCGGGAGTCGACATCCTGTTGCCCGAGACGGCGATCGACACGTTGAACCTGAAATCGTGCCTGTTTGCGATCCAAGATTACTTCGACGGCGGTGGACGCCGCGTGCCTGTGATGGTCAGCGGAACGTTCGACAAGGGAGGCCGGACATTTGTTAGTGGCCAGACGGTCGAAGCCTTTGTGACTTCGCTGGCTCACTTTCCTTTGCTATCGGTCGGCATGAACTGTGCCCTCGGCCCCGATGTGATGCGTCCCCACGTCGAAGAGATGTCGCACGCGACAGGGATTCCGGTCAGCTGTCACCCCAACGCGGGGCTGCCCAACGAGATGGGGCAATTCGACCTCGATCCGCCCAAAATGGCGGAGATCGTGGGCGAATACGCCGACAACGGCTGGATCAACATTTTGGGTGGCTGCTGCGGTACGACTCCCGATCACATCCGCGCGATGGCTCAGCGCGTCGAGGGCAAACGGCCCAAGCAGGAACAGACCGGGCCGATCTACACACGACTGTCGGGCCAGTTGCCGATGGTGATGCGTCCCGAAATTCCGTTCACGATGATCGGCGAGCGGACCAATGTGACCGGCAGCAAGAAGTTCGCTCGACTGATCCGAGGCGATCAGTTCGACGAGGCGGTCGAGGTCGCTCGCGAACAGGTTCAAAACGGTGCCACGATCATCGACATCAACTTCGATGATGCCCTGTTGGATGGTGCCGAAGCGATGACGCGGTTCCTGCGTTTGATCTCCGGTGACGACGTCGTGGCGTCGGTGCCCGTGATGATCGACAGCAGCAAATGGGAAGTCATCGAAGCGGGACTGCGGAACACGCAGGGCAAGGCGATCGTCAACTCGATCTCGCTGAAAGATGGCGAAGAGGAGTTCCTGCGTCGGGCGCGATTGGTTCGCCAATATGGTGCCGCCGCGGTCGTGATGGCTTTCGACGAAGAGGGCCAAGCGGCCGATGAAGACAACAAAGTCCGGATCTGCAAACGGGCTTACGATCTGTTAACCACCAAGATCGGTTTCCCACCCGAAGACATCATCTTCGACCCCAACATTTTGACCGTCGCGACGGGGATGGACGAGCACAACAACTATGCCGTCGATTTCGTCAACGCGGTGTCTCGGATCAAGAAGGAATGCCCGGGAGCCAAGACCAGCGGCGGCGTGAGCAACATCAGCTTCAGTTTCCGCGGCAACGACCGCGTCCGCGAAGCGATCCACAGCGCCTTCTTATATAAGGCTGTCAAAGCCGGTTTGGACATGGGGATCGTCAACGCGGGGCAGTTGGAGGTCTACGAAGAGATTCCCAAGGACCTGCTGGAACATGTCGAAGACGTGTTGTGGAACCGCCGCCCCGATGCGACCGACCGCATGCTGGAGTTCGCCGAGACGGTCAAGGGAGATGGCAAGCAGAAGGCGGGCGAAGACCTCGCGTGGCGCGACGCTCCTGTCATCGAACGGATGAAGCATGCGTTGATCAAGGGAATCGATAAGTACATCGTCGAGGATACCGAAGAGGCGCGGCAGCACTTCGATCGCTGCCTGCACGTCATCGAAGGGCCTCTGATGGCCGGTATGTCGGTCGTCGGGGATCTGTTTGGCGAAGGCAAAATGTTCCTGCCGCAGGTCGTCAAAAGTGCTCGGGTGATGAAAAAAGCAGTCGCTTATCTGGAACCATTCATGGAGCAGGAAAAGCGAGAAGCGGGGATCGAGAGCCACGCGGCGCGGGGTACGTTCCTGATCGCTACGGTCAAGGGAGACGTTCACGATATCGGCAAGAACATCGTTGGCGTGGTGTTGCAGTGCAACAACTACAAGGTGATCGACCTTGGCGTGATGGTCTCCAGCGAGACGATTCTTGAAGAGGCGGTCAAGCACAACGTCGACATGATCGGCTTGAGTGGGCTGATCACGCCGAGCTTGGACGAGATGGTCCACGTCGCTCGCGAGATGAAACGAAAGAAGATGACCTTACCGCTGTTGATCGGCGGAGCGACCACGAGTGCCAAGCATACAGCGGTTCGCGTCGCCCCGGCGTACGATGGTTCGGTGTTCCACGTATTGGATGCCAGCCGCAGCGTCAACGTGGTCGAGAAGTTGATCAGCGCCGAGCATCGCGACGCCTACATGGCTGAAAATGTCGAGCTGCAGAAGAAGTTGGTCGCCAGTTACCGCGACCGCCAACAGAAGCTGGTCCCCTACGCCGAAGCGTTGGAAAAGCGTTTCGCCACCGATTGGCAGACGGTACAAATCGATAAGCCCGCGTTTACGGGGACCAAGACGCTTACCGATTTCCCGCTGGAGGAGATCCGCCCGTTTATCGATTGGTCGCCGTTTTTCATGACTTGGGAACTGAAAGGCAAGTTCCCCAAGATCTTCGACGATCCGTCGGTTGGGGCGCAGGCGAAGGAGCTGTACGAAGATGCCAACCGCGTGTTGGACGAAGTGATCGCGGCCGGTTCGCTGCGAGCCAACGCCGTCTACGGCTTCTGGCCAGCCGCCAGCGATGGCGACGACGTGATCCTGTACACCGATGAATCGCGTTCGGCGGAATTGACTCGCTTCCATTTCTTGCGTCAGCAATGGGAACGCAAGGGACAATCGGACTTCCGTTCGTTGGCCGATTACATCGCGCCGATCGATTCGGGACGCGAAGACTACATCGGCGGCTTTGTGGTCACCGGCGGCTTGGGGGCCGAAGCGTTGGCGGCGAAGTACCGGGAGGAACTGGACGATTACAAAGCGATCATGGTTTCAGCGGTTGCCGACCGGTTGGCCGAAGCGTTTGCCGAACTGATGCACCAACGGGCTCGCGAGGATTGGGGCTTCGGCAAAACCGAAGGCCTTTCGACCGAGGAGTTGATCGCCGAGAAGTACCGCGGAATCCGTCCGGCGGCAGGTTATCCCGCCAGCCCCGACCACACCGAGAAGCGAACGCTGTTCGATCTGTTGGACGCCGAGAAGCAGACCGGCGTGGAGCTGACCGAAAGCTACGCGATGACGCCCGGTTCGAGTGTCAGCGGACTCTACTTTGCCCATCCGGAGTCGCGGTATTTTGCTGTCGATCGAGTCACCAAGGACCAGATCGAAGCCTACACGGCACGGAAAGGAAAGCCGTTGTCGGAAGTCGAACGCTGGTTGTCGCCAAACCTGGCGTATGAACCCTCCTGATCTCGAGGGTAAGTCCTCCCCGAAAAGCTCGCTGAAGGCTCGTTTTCCGACCCTCCCGGCTCCGCCGGGCGGGTGAAGCCTCCGTTTGCGGAGAGGTATGCAAAGCGGTGGATTGGGAACTTATTCAGCTCGCAATCAGTGGACGCGTTGGCCAGGGAGAGCTCCTTCGTCGACGCCGAGCACAAAGACTTCGGCGCCGCCGGGACCAGCGGCGGTGACCATCCCTTCGCTGAGTCCAAACCGCATCTTGCGTGGCTTCAAGTTGGCGACCATCACGACCAATCGGCCGACCAGTTGCTCGGGCGTGTAAGCCGCTTTGATGCCCGCGAAGACGCTGCGGGTCTCGTCGCCGCCGAGGCTTAGCGTCAGGTGCAGCAGTTTGTTGGCTTCAGGCACGTGTTCAGCTTTGATCACGCGGGCGACCCGCAGATCGACCTTGGCGAAGTCGTCGATCGTGATCTCGTCGGCCAGCGGTTCGTCCTTCAGCGGTTGATCGCTGTCGTTCCATTGGTTCGCGGCGGGGGCTTCGGATTCGGTTGCGGCGGATTCGTCTTTGCTCTCGTCGATCATTTTTTGCAGGTCCTTAACTTCGATACGTTTTAACATGTGTTTGAACTTCGCCACCGGAGTTCCCAGCAGCGGCGATTGGCTCTGCTGCCAACCGGTGATCGGATCGCCCAACAGTTCGCCACACTTCTCGGCCAGCGATGGCAAGACCGGCGCCAGGTAGACGCACAGCTGGCGGAACAGGTTCAGCCCGACGGTGCAGACGTCGCGCAGTTCGGCTTCCCGCGCGGGATCCTTTTTCATCTCCCACGGCTTGGCGTGTTCGACATACGGATTGGCCCGATCGGCCAATTCCAAGATCAATCGCATCGCCTTGCTGTAGTCGCACGCTTCGTACGCCGCGGCAATCTCGTCTCCCGCATCGGCCGCCCGTTGGAACAGACCGCCGTCGTCGGGATAAGCTTCCGACAGGCCCAGTTGATGCGCGAACTTGGCGACTCGCGACGCAAGGTTGACAACTTTGCCGACCAGATCCGAATTCACCTTCTCAGCAAACTCTTCCAGCCCCAGGTCGAGGTCTTCGACGCGCGAGGTCAGCTTCGATGCGTAGAAGTAACGCAGGTAGGTCGGATCAAAATGTTCCAGGTACTTTTCGGCCGAAACCAACGTCCCGACACTCTTGCTCATCTTATGGCCGTCGACCGTCAAGAAGCCGTGGATGTGAACCTTCGTCGGCAGCGTGAAGCCAGCCGTCTTCAGCATCCCCGGCCAGAAGAGCGTATGGAAATAGGTGATGTCTTTGCCGATGAAGTGATGGATCTCGGTGTTCGGGTTCTGCCACCAATCCTCCAGCTTTTCGCCGTTGGCGTTGCACCATTGCTGGGTGCTGGCGACGTAGCCGATCGGCGCGTCGAACCAGACGTACCAGTAGTTGCCGGGGCTGTCGGGGATCTCGAATCCGAAATAGGGAGCCGGGCGAGAGATGTCCCAGTCGCGAAGGGCATCGCTGAGGAAGTGGCCTAACAAGTAGTTCGCCGTCTCGCTCTGCAACGCTCCCGATTCCTTGACCCACTCGGCCAGGAAGCTGTGCAGTTGTTCCAGTTCGACGAACAGATGGGTCGCTTCGCGCAGCTCCGGTGCCGCGCCGCTGAGCGTGCTGACGGGATCGATCAGATCGGCGGGGCTGTAGGTGTGACCGCAGGCCGAGCAATTATCGCCCGGCTGGTTGGGGGCATTACACTTTGGGCAGGTGCCGCGAACAAATCGATCGGCCAAAAACGTCTGCTCTTGCGGATCGAACAGCTGTTGCACCGGACGCTCGACGATCAGGTTGGCGTCTCGCATCGCTTGCCAGAACCGACCGCACAGCTGACGATTTTCATCGCTGTGGGTGCTGCCGTAATGATCGAATTGGACATCGAAGCCGGCGAAGTCGCGTTGATGCGATTCCTGCATCGCCGCGATCAATTCCTCTTCGCTGCGGCCTTCGCGACGGGCTCGCATCATGATCGCGGTGCCGTGCGTATCGTCGGCACAGACGTAGATGCAGCGGTTGCCGCGGAGCTTCTGGAAACGAGTCCAGATGTCGGTTTGGATGTATTCGACCAAATGCCCGATGTGAATCGGCCCGTTGGCGTACGGCAAGGCGGCGGTGACCAGGATCTGTCGCGTCATTTTAAGTTCAAGTGCAGTTTGCTGGCGAAATGGATGGCGAACAACCATAGAGGCCAGCATTGTAAAGAAAAGCTGCACGACGCGAAGGGCCTGGGGTGAGGTCGCGTGATTTGCGGGGCGATTCCGCTGCAAATCACGCGGTTCCTCGAATTCTTCCCGGCCGTGGACCTACAGTTCAGCCTGCTTCTTCATCGCGGCAACTTCGGTTTCCAGCTTGTCCAGCCGATTCAGGATCCGATCGAGTTTCTCGTGCATCGTCTTTTGCTCGGCTGCCATCGCTTGAGCGGCGGCGGGCAAGCGGACCTGCTGTTGGGCTCGGTTTCGCAGCGTCTGGACCTGTTTTTCGATCCGCTGTTTCGCTTTCATCAGTTCGACAGCGACGTCGGCCGGAATTTCGACGCCCGATTCGATGATCGCTTGTTCGATCGATTTCGCCAGTTCCTGACCGGCGGGAGCGAGTTCCTCGAAGTCGAAGTTGAACTCCTTGCCGTCGGGACCGATCACTTGGATCTCTCCTTCGACGCCGGCATCTGAAGTGATGCTCTTGCCGATCAGCGTGCTGATCGTGACCGGCAACGCGTCGAGTTCCTTCAGGATTCCGTCGTCACCCAGTTGCATGATCTTGCTGAGATTCAAAACGCGGCGACGCTTGATGCCACGACGCGGCGAATCGCCGTCGACCTCTTCCCCCTCCGCCACTTCGACGCCAGGCAGGTCGCTGACATCGACCTGGCCACCGGGACCGACGTGGATCACTTTGCCGAAACTGCGAACGACGATCGTCGTCTCGCCATCCTTCGATTCGACCTTCACATGGGTGCCTGGCTTGCGAGTCTCAGCGTCGGCCGGTTTGGCCGCCGCATCTGCCTCCGCTTCTGCTGGGGCGTCGGCGTCGGGGGCCTCTTCGGTGTCGCTTGCCGCGGGAGCCGGAGGGACAGGAATCGCTGGAGCCGCACCGTCGTCGGCGTTTGCTGTAGGAAGCGATGCCGTAAACAGCAAGGCGGCGATCGTCAAAGAGTACATCGATTTCATTTCAATTCTCCCAAGGAAGTTGGTTAGCAAATTCAATTCGGTAAAACGTGGTCGCGGTCGGTGCGCAGCATCCAACCGGGAGACCACACCGCAAGCGGTGGATCGTTCGAGTTCAGGACGCTGCACCGCAGCTAGGGTTTGACGTAACGCAGGTTCGCGTTGTGTGTCGGTACGGCGTACTGCTCACCGTCGTCGGTGCTGAAGACATAGATCAGCGGCTTCTCTTCGACTTCCCAGCCATCGCTGCGGAGCTTCGATTTGGCTTGGTCGCTGAAGATCGGTTCGCGTTGGGCGCCGCGGAACAGTTCAGCCAACAGGCTTCCCAATTGGCGAGCGGCTTGGTTTTCGGGAGTTTCCGATTCGGGAGGCAGCTCCACAAACCGTGGATCATGTTTGGGGCTGGCCGCAGGAGCGGCGGGGCCGCCGTCCTGCTGCAGCGCGATCTGCGTGTTGCCGCCGGTCTGCGGTGGGGCCTGCGCTGGTGCGATCACCTCGGTCGCTGTCGGTTGCGATTCGGCAAACTCACGGTTCACCGCATCGTCGCGACCGATCGCTCCCAAAAAGTAGCCGCCGACGGCGACCGCTGCGATCGCCGCCGCCATGGCAAACGCCGCACCACGGGACTTCGCCCGCGGCGGGTGCGAAGCGACTTGAGCGGCTGGCGTCGGTTGGCTTTCGGGAAACGAAAACTGAGCCAACGCATCGCTGATCCGGCGGTGTTCAACCAGCGCCAACGCGGCAGCTCGGTAGCGAGTCGGTTCGATTTCGCAGCGAGCCAGAAAATCGTTCTCCTCGGCAACACTCATCTCGCCGGCGGCAAAACGTTCCAAAGTTTGTTCGTGTTCGGGATTCATGACAGATCCTCTTGGTCGATTCCACGCTGGGTCAACATTTGCCGCAAGCGTTTTTTCGCTTGGGCGACTCGGTATTGAACGACATGTTCGGCGACGCCAAGGCGCTGAGCCAATTGCGGGTAGGTCAATTTCTCGACGAACTTCGCCAGCAGCACGCCGCGGACCTCGGGCTCCATTTCGTGCAACACCTGGCGGACCAGATCGCGTCGTTCCTGGTCCATCAACCAGAAGATCGGGTCGTTTGCGGCGGAGCTATCGGGCGACTGATGGGCGTAATCTTTGTTCAATCGATCGCGACGCATCGCCGTGCGGTTGGCCAATGCGGACTGCCGGATGGCGATCTTGCACAACCAAGGAGCGAGCGAACTGTCGTCGCGCGGCCGATGATCACTCTTCGCGATCGCCAGCAGAACCTCCGAATAAACATCCTCGACGGCACTCGCTAGCGTGGTCCGCGCCTGGATCACCCGCAGCAGCCAAGGGCGATGCCGGTCCAGCAGTTCGTGGATCTCGTCGGCGATCATGCTCACGCGGTCTACCAGCAACAAAGGTGTGAAATCGGTCGGTTCACAGCGATTATTGCCGTCGCGGAGGAATCTCAGAAAAGAAACTCAGAAAAAACGAGAGCTTTAAACGCTCGCAAATCGACCGCCCTCGCCAGGAAAGCTTAACCGCGGCGGATCTCCGATCCCTTGAATGAGATCTTGGTGCGGATGATCGTCTTCAAGCGGTTGTGGATCTGCCCGGTCCCCAAATCGATTCGCTCGGGCGTCGCTTGGATATGTTTATCGACGACGGCGTGGTAGCCGCGTTCGGAGAAGATATCGATAAGCATCCACAGCGCCAGCGGATCGGTGAACAGTTCGTCTTCGGAATTGACGATCGCTTGGCCCGAGAGGGCGTGGCGTTCGATGATCGGCATAAATTTCCGATCGATCGTGTCGACGGTGCGAATGAACAACTCGCGGTGTTCCAGTTCGTAAGAATCGAGCCGGCGAACGAGTTCCTGCCGCGCGTGGACGGTGATCTCGCTCGCTAGCGGCAAACCACGCAGCCGATCGTAGGTGCTGGGATCGAGTTCCAGCGAGCTCTGGTACGCCAATTCGCCGATGATGTTCGCTTCGACTTCGGCGATCGGTCCTTCGGCGTTGATGAAGTGGTAGTGATAGATCTCTTTGAGCGACTGCAGCGCGTCCCACGTCATCTCTTTAAAGACGCGGTAGCGACGCTTCGCCTTTTCCGGACTCAGATCGGTCGATCGCAATTCGATTGGGCGGCCGATTCCCGTCTCGGCGACTTCCTGATTGTGCGCTTCGATCTCGCGGCCGCGTTGCAGCTGGCGGCTGATGCTTGTCGCTTCGCTGATGAACAACAGCATCGCGTGGATCGTCGGGCGGCGGAAGTTGACGGCCAGTTCGGTCCCTTGGAATTCGGCGTGCAGTTGCGTGATCTTATCGACCAACAGCTTCAAGCATTCGACTTGAACACGCGTCCGCGGAAAGCCATCCAGGACTGCTCCATCGCGAAAGATCGGTTGCAGCAGTTTCCGCAGCAAGATCCCGATCACTTCGCCATCGCCGACGATTCCCCCCTGATCTTTGATTCGCTGGGCTTCGGGAGTGACCAACAGATCGCTGACGACGATCGGCGGGCAGGTCAGACCGCGAGCGGCCATGATGAACTGCGTTTGCGTTCCCTTGCCCGCCCCCGGCGCACCGCCCAGCAGAATCAGCTCTTTCGGGAACCGCAGGTTCTCGTGGCCGACCTCCTGTTCCAATTCCTTCCACACCGACTTGAAGATGACTTGAGCATCTTTGATTTCCAAGTCGATCGGTTCGTTGACGGGGTGGTCGGATTCGTTATCGGAGTGCATAGGTGTTGATCGCTGATCTGAATTGCACGAGGTGGGTTCGGCCGATCGACAGCGACCGATGGCATCATGCTTTGGTCTGCTGCTTCAAGGCCATGATCTGTTGGCGCTCGGGCATCGCTTTATAAAACGGATCGAGAGGGAAACAACCCGAGATCATACCATTTCGCGGCCCGGTTGTGCATTCACTGAACGTGCGACAAATTTTCTTCCGCGGCATCGTCCGCCCCGCGATCACATCGGCCGGAAGTTCGGGATACGAAAGGACCATTCGCCCCAGTCCGATGAAGTCGGCCATCCCTTGCTGGACGACAGCCTGCCCAACATTCGGCAGCCAATCTTGCAGGTAGGTGTAACCCGATCCGACAAACAGCAGATTCGGATGCGCTCGCTTCAGCATCGCCGTCGCGTTGATCTGACGAGCCACGCCGACCAAGGGATCTTCTGGCGGAGCGTATCCGTCGGAGGGAGGGAAGATCGCTGGCCGCTGGATGTGCGGACAATAATAAGGACTGCCAACGGTCGAACAGACAAGCTGGATCCCCAGTTCTTCCAACAATCGCATCAATCGCGATGGTTCGGTCAAATCGTATCCGACGCCGGTCCCATCGCCACCGAAGGCGCTCCGGTATTCGCCGGTGCGACTCGGCCTGCCCAGCCCCTCGGGGCCCGGTTCAAACGGGATGAAGTCGAAGATGCTGATCCGAGTGCCGATCTGCAAACCTGCCGCTTCGCTGCGGATTCCGTCGACGATCGATCGCAGAAAACGAGTCCGATTCTCGAAGCTGCCACCATATTTTCCGGGGCGATCGTAGCCCGAGAGGAGTTCGTGCCCCAAGTAGCCGTGGCAGTGTTTGACATCGACAAACGCGTATCCGGCCTGCTGAGCGAGCTTGCTGGCGGCGATGAAGTCGTCGACTAAGCGATCGAGGTCGTCGTCGCTCAAAATCGCCGCGTCGCTGTCGACGCCAAACTTCGCGTCGAGCACTGCATGCCGATACGCGACTCGCGGTTCCAGTTGCTTCTTGTCGTTGGGACGGGCGAAGCGGCCGGAGTGGGTCAGCTGCAAACCGACTAACAAATCGTCGACCGTGCCAAAATGCTCGCGATGCGTGTCGACCAACAGCGTCCGCAAGGATTCGATCTCGGCAAGGTTGTCCGAGTTGATCACCAGTTGATTTGGATTGGCGCGGCCGTCGTGTCGGACCGCCACCGCTTCGCCACCCCAGATCAACTTCGCTCCGCTGAGTCCAAAGTTCTTCCAACGACGACGCGTCAGATCGGTCGGCCGCCCGTCGGTCGTGCCGTCCCAACCTTCCATCGGCAGGATCGCAAATCGGTTCCCAATCGTGCCTCCGTTCCAATCGCACGACTGGGCCAACGGCGCCGCGTCGCCACTTTGCATCGCGGCATCCAAGGGGATCTGGATCTCCAGTTCATCGAGCCGCGATTGGAAAGCGTCGAGGGTTTTTAGGCTGTTGATTTTTGGATAGTTCATACGTTGCCTCCCTTGCGCAGCGAGATGCCTAGCTGCCGCGCGACGTCTTCCAGAATCGGCAGGTCGCTGTCGGGACGCTGAGGGCTGCCGGGATAGGTTTTATTGGTCGCGATCCAGCCGCGGAGATGCAGGAACATCGCGGCGGAGTGTTTGTAACCCGGGACCGGTTGGCGGAAGGTCAGGAAGCCCAGATACTGCAGCGCGTCGTTCAGTTCATAAAACGCCGGATCGCCCGCGGCCCAATAGGCATCGCGTTGAGCGAACAGGTCGGGGGCGAACGTGCTGAGTCCCAGCAGATAATCGCTGCCGTACATCACCATGTCGATCGCCAGATCGTTGCCGGTGAAGACTTTGAATTCGGGACGCAGCTGGTCGCGAAGGGCCAAGCGTTCCCATTCCGCCGTGCGGCTGAGCGACGAATGTTTTGCACCGATACACTGCGGCAACAGCATCAATTGGCGATAGACGTCGGTCGAATAGATCTTGCCAAACGGCAGGAAACATTGCCCCAGTTCGAAACCGATAAACTGGTCGCACGCTTGACCGATCTTCTCGTAACTGGCAACGATCTCGGCGTCCCCTTGGTCGGTCAGGCCGTAGGACTGGAAGATCACGGGCGTCGCTCCACGCGCGGTGATTTCGTCGATCCGAGACTTGTAGGCATCGAGAGCCAACGTGCTGCCGGGCGTGTCGCCAACAAAAGCTCCCGCGACAAACGGTCCCGATCCCAGCACCTCGCGCGTCACGTCCAGGACCTGCAGGCGAGTCGCTTCGTCGATCAAGTTGACATAGCCGGTGTCCAAGTTCACGGCGGGAGTCAGCCCCGCGTCGGCGGTCCGCAATACATGCTGACGAAACGCGTCCCAATCGACTTCGTTGTTCTCGAGTAACGGCAACAGAATCGCCGAGATCCCAGTGATCTTGCGTCGCGGACGCAGCAGTGTGGTTGGATCCATGTCTTTACTTTTCTTCGCGTTATGAAGGTCGTCCAGGATAACGCATCGCTCCGAGACGGTCAGTTTAAAGTTTGTCGCCTTTTGCTCCGCAAAAGTGCGTGATGCGTCCGCACTTTCGCGGAGCGAAAGGCGACCAAGCAGTCGATCGACGCCGGTAGGGCGGAGTATAACGCCCGACGTTGCGGCGGGCATTGCAATCTGGGCGAACGGAATTCGCAAATCGGGCAACTGCCAAGCTAGAAGGTTTGGCCGCCGCAGGCGATCAATTGCCGATCGAGACCAATTGATTCAGGTTGCCCGAGCGCAGGCCTTCGATATCGACGGTGATGAACTGGAAGCCGAGCGAGCGGAAGTGTCGGCTCATCCGTTGGCGAAACTCCGGTTGCACCAATTCAGCGATCCGCGCGGCGGGGACTTCGATCCGCGCCAGCTGCCCCGGATGCAATCGGACGCGAAGTTCGGCAAAGCCTTCGTCGCGGAGCCAGTTTTCCGCGCGATCGATCCGTTGCAGCTTGTCGACGGTGACCGGTTCGCCATACGCGATCCGGCTGGCCAAACAGGGACCCGCGGGTAGATCCCAAACCGACAATTCCCAGTGCTTTGCCAGCTGGCGGACCATCGTTTTGGTGATCCCAAGATCGGCCAACGGCGTCTGAACCGCTGCGTCGCGGCCAGCTTGGATTCCCGGCCGGTGATCGCCCAGATCGTCGGCGTTCGTTCCGCTGCAGATCACGCTGTCGCGGTGCTCATCGGCGATCGTCGCCAACGTTTGATAGAGCGTCTGTTTGCAATAGAAGCAACGTTGGCCATCGTTGCGTTGGTAATCGGGACGTTCGGTTTCGTGAGTTGAGATCGTTTGTAGATTGATCCCAATTTCCGCAGCCACCTGCGCCGCCAATTCGCTCTGCCGCTGCGGTACGCTGGGGCTGAGCGCCATCACGGCCAACGCCTTGTCGCCCAAGGCCCGCTGCGCAGCGGCGGCGACCACCGCGCTGTCGACTCCGCCTGAAAAAGCGACGACGACGCGAGGATGCCGCTGCAGTTCATCGATCAAACGTTGGGCGATCGCTTCAGTTTGCATCATCACTTAAGTCCATGGTGGAGGGACTGTCCAAGTGCCAGGTCGCGCGAACGAAATAGCCGGCGTCGAGCGAGCGCCCCGAGCTGTCGGGGATCTTGCAACGCCCTTCCTCGATCTCGAGTCCCGCCGGTTGGTTCTGTCGCAACCAGTCGCTGATATCCGAATCGCAGATCGTATCGGAATGGCCGGTGATCAACATCGCCGCGCGAGGCGTCAGCAGCGACAGACAATCTTCCAACAGCGGCCAGAGGTCGCGTTGGATCCGCCACGAATCGCCTTTGGTTCCGTGACCGTAGGCCGGCGGATCCAGCACGATCACGCTGTGCTTTCGGCCGCGGCGAATCTCGCGAGCGGCAAACCGGCGGGCGTCTTCGACGATGTAGCGAATCGCCGCGTCGCCCAGTTCGCTGCGGCGTGCGTTGTCGCCGGTCCGCGCGACGCTCGGCTTGGATGCATCGATATGGGCGACGCGGAATCCGACGCGAGCAAGAGCCAGCGTGCTGCCGCCGGTATACCCAAACAGATTCATCGCGTCGCGACAGTCGGCTGGCAACCGATCGGCCAAACTCGCCAGCCACTGCCAGTTCGCCGCCTGTTCGGGGAAGAATCCGACATGCCCAAACGGCTTCGGTTCCGCCGCCAACCGGAACGCACCGGTGTCGAGTTCCAGCGACTCGGGCCACTCGTTGAAGATCGTCCAGGACGAACCATCGTAGACGGCATCGGCTTGTTGCCAGGCGTCGGCCTGCGCAGGAGCATCCCATTCCGCCGCGGGACTGGGGCGGTCGAGCTTGTAGCCGTCGATCGATTCGAGTTTGCGACCGTCGCCAAAGTCGATCAGTTGGTAATTCTGCAGCAGGGATTCAGCGGACATAAATAAAAGGAGATCGGATTGCGTGAACAGGAGTGGTGGTTGGAAGATCAGATATGAAGTTGGTGAACCATTGCGTCGCGGAACTCGTCAAGAGTTTCGGGAGGAGCGGATAACCGCCGTGGATCGAAAGTCTTGACGACTTCCGCTACGGCCGAGAACCGGCATCCTCTATAACGAAAAACGCGTTGCGGCGTTGCTCGATGGGGGAGAGCCTGCTGGCAAGTTTTGCCCAGTTCGCCCAACGCCCCACAGTGCGAAATCACTTGATTGTGACCCGCAAATCTTTCTTCTATAATCAAGCGAATGGAGTGGGAACGATTCCGCATCGCCCATTGTATCCGATCACCTATCGATTCAGGAGCGCCCCAGTGAAGACGGAAACCATTCTCGAAGCACCGCAGACCAGCGAAACGTTGCCTCAACCGCAAACCTTGGAACAGATCATCGACCGAGTCGCCGTCGATGCCCAAGATCAACCGCAGCGATATCTGGACGAGGTTGTCGTTCCCGACGGCGGCGAATAAATCGATCGGCGAATCTTTTAGAGGGTGGGGCGGCGATCGATCACCGCCCGACCGAATCATCCCGTCGGGGCGTGCTGTTTGAATTTGCGCACCCCGGCAGGCGAAGCTCTTGAAAACCAACGCTCCAATCTTTCAACGCTTACTGGGGCTGGAGACCGAATACGCGATCCGCTTTCGGCCTTATCAAGACGGGCCGCCCGTCAAACAGATCGAACTCTACCGCTCGCTGTTGGAGAAGTTCCGGGAGCGTTTGCCGACCGCAACCGGTAGCGTCTTGGAAGAGAAGCATTTCACGGCCAACGGCGGCACGATCGGCTTCGAACGCGTTTTGCATTCGGGCGGTTTTGGGCTGATCGAAGCAGCGACGCCAGAGTGTCAGAGTCCTCGCGATGCCTTGGTCTGGCAGCGAGCGCAAGATCGTTTACTCCGCGAATCGGCGTCCAGTTGCCGCGACGATGGGGAATTGGTCCTGATCAAAAACAGTCGTGACAGCCAAGGGAACGCCTACGGCACTCACGAGAACTACGAGATCCAAGTCACCGGCATGCTAGGCCTTGCGTGTTGGCGTGTCGTTTTGTTGTTAGCGGCGACGGTCTGCTTGCTGTTTTGGGTGATCATGATTCCGTTGGTGATCGTCGCCATCCCAGCGTATCTGTTGATCGCAGTGGCGGTCTATCCGTTTGCTATGATGCGAACCGAGAAGGCGCGCCGTGGTGAATTATTCCGCAAGTTCTTCGGCGACGGATTCGACACCTCCGAAGATGCCACGCCGATCCCGCGGTGGGTCGAGCGGGCGCTGAATCGTGTGGCGATGATCTCGCTGAGCCCGATGCTGTTGACGATTATCGTCGCTTCAAGGATCTGTCTGTATCGTCGCCATGTCCGAATGTTGACGCCGTTTTTGGTCAGCCGATCGATCCTTTCGGGGAGCGGTTGGGTTTCCGATCGCGGTGATTTTTTGTTGGCTCAGAAAGCCCCCGTGCTGCGATTTATATTTGGACCGCTGGGAAACCACGCCTATCCTTTGTTCAGCGTCGCCCATCTGATGGATGCTTGCCTGATCGGATGGTTCAATCCGATGGACCTCTTCAGCAACCTCGGGGCGCGCCAACGGATGCAAGTCTGCTTGGGAGACTGCAACATGGCGGAAGAGGCGGAATACCTGAGGCTCGCGACAACCACCTTGATGATCGATGCGATCGAAGCCGGAGCGATCAAAAATCCACCGCGCGTTCGGCGACCGCTGCGCGCATTGCAAGCTGTGGTTCGGGATGAACCGATCGAGCGTGCGATCGCCGTCCACAACGGCCGACCGATGACAGCACTCGACGTCCAGCGATGGTACCAAGCCGCTTGTCGCCGATTTGTGGAAGCCAATCAGAATCGGCCCGATGAAGCGTACGAAGTGCTACAGCGGTGGAGCGATGTGCTGGACGGATTGGCTGGTGATCGCACGATCCTTGTCGGCCGCATCGACTGGGTGACCAAGAGGATGCTGTTGAAACAAGCGGGCCAGAACCTGCCTTTGCCCGCCAACCGCAAGCTGGACATCAAGTACCACGAGTTGTCGGCCGACGGATATTATTCGCTGCTGGAATCGGCGGGTGAGACCGAGCAGATTGTCAGCGAGCAGGAGATTCAGCGGGCGATGCGCCAGCCGCCACCGACGCCGCGGGCGATGCGGCGTGGCAGCTTTATCCGTGAATTCTCCGGCACCGAGACTCCCGTCCACGCCACCTGGAACAGCATCCGCCTGGGCAAAGCCTTCGGCAACCGCCGCGTCCGACTGTGATCTCGGCCGCGTGACGCAAAATTCCCCTCTCGCTATCGCGACGAATCCGAACACTTCTTGCAACGCATGCCGACCGAGCACACGTGCCAACACGCATCGCTAAACCATGCCTCCGCAAGGAATTACCGCCGGGCTGCCGAGTTAGTCCTTGCGGTTTATGTGGGTTCCCCCTCCAGTTGAGGGAGCTTTTCTCAAGTCTTTGACCGTTGGCGGAATAATGGAAGGAATTCGGCAACGAAATACTCGATAGCCATCCCAACGGGAACGCAAAGAACATTCAGACGAATGCTAACGAACGGAATCGATAATCATGCTGAAGTTCCATCGTAAACGATTTCAAGTAGCCGCATGGTTCCTCTTGTCGATGGGGCTCACTTCCATCGCGCAGGGACAATTTGAATGTGATGCCTCAAGTGGTTGTGACGCCGTTGAATGCCGTGCGCCGGCGAGATGGAGCTTTGGTGCCAAGGCTTTGTTTTTGGAGCGAGTCGACGACAACAATCGAATTTTTTGGGGCCCCAACGGCAACTTTGATTCCGACGAATTCGATTTGGGTTTTCAGGCAGGCTACGAACTCTATGGCCGCTACAACCTCGATGCTTGCCATGCGTTGACCGTGCGATGGATGAGTGTCGATCATTGGAGTGAAAGCCATCGTGATCTGATCGGACTGGCAAGTGCTGCAACGCTGAATGCCACCACACCGTTCAGCTTTCCCGACATCACGTCGATCGATGGTGTTCACACGTCCGACTTGCATAGCCTGGAACTCGGCATCAGTCGGCGGTTGACCGAAGCGATCCGATTTACGACGGGTTTCCGATATCTGGAGATCGACGATCGGATCGGCTTTGGTTTTGAATCGGGAGGGACGCCAACAACGATCGATACCGCGGCGCAAAACCGATTGTACGGCGGACAGGTTGGCCTGGAATCGAACCTGTTTCGTAAAGGGAACTGGTCGCTTGACGGCTTCAGTCAGGTCGGTCTTTTCGGCAATGCCGCGAAACAATCGACATTGTACGACACGGGAATCGCTCAGCTTCGCGACACAGGGGACCGTGGGAAGCTTTCTTTCCTGGCAGAACTGGGGCTAAATGCACGCAGAAGTCTGACCAGCCAACTGGATCTTGTGGCGGGCTACCAAGTCATGTGGGTCACATCGGTGGCCGTCGCGTCGGACGAACTTGTGAGTGCGAACTTCTTCGTTCCGCACGGCGTCGACGCCTCCGACAGTGTCTTCTACCACGGAGCAACTGTGGGACTGGAATATCACTATTAACCACCGGTGCAAAACCGATGGATCTTGTCGAGGTCTAAGCCGACATACGAACAGGGTGCCGGTTCTCGGACCGACATCGTTGGCCGGCTGGTTGCCCCCTCATCTCAAAACAACGCTGATAGTTTGAGAATCTGCACGGCTCAATACGCTTCCAAGAAGACGAGGGCCGCAGCATCCGTGATAGTCGTCTGTGGACTTTGCGGCTTGTTCCAGCCGATCTCTGCGGCTGCCAGATGCCTGGATGCGACGGAGTTGGACGAATTGAAATGCGCCGCTTTCGCCGACTTACTGCCTGTCAGGAACGCATCCACCGCGGCGTCGTAAAGTCCGGGGCTCTCGTTTGAGGAGGCGCGTTCTTCGAATGCGCCCGCCGCTGGTACGCAGGAATCTGCCAACGCCGAGGACTTGGTTTAAGCGGTTGATAACAATCGATGACTCGAACGACAATCAATCGGACAACGGCAATCCAGCAGCGTCCGAGGACACGATGATAAAAGCCCGCCGAACAAGCGGCGTGAAGACGCATCGATTAAAAAAGAGAGAGAGATGGCGGTCTAGCGCATCGTTTTTTCGATCCAGGCCCGCCAGATTGGCAAATCGGCTTCGTCGATCATCGGTGTCGGCAGAGGTGGAACCCTTTGGACGTGTCCCGTGTTGGGGTCGTGAACGCCTACTTTCAGCAGGCCGTTGGCATCGACTTCCAGAACGGCTTCCAGCGGGGTGTCGCCATCGTGATCGGGGAGATGAAAGTTTCCTAAAGATCGCCAGGCATCTCCCTGCCATCCCGCCGATTCGATCAACGTTAACGAAGGGTGTTGGCCGGGGTGTGATTGCAGCAAGCGACGCGTCTTCCGCGCGGGGAGCTTGGTCGTCCGTGGTACCACGGGAACGGTGCGCGGTCGTTTTTGTTTGCCATCGCGTACCAAGAGGCCCAGATCGTGCGAAGTGCAGGAGTGAGGGGCTGGGAAGATATGCGTTTGGCCTGGTAATTCGCCCATCACCGCCGACGCAGCTCCCGCGGCCAAAGCAGGGCGATCGACGGCGATAATCGGAACGTGCGCGCCGATTCGTCCCCGCAATACGTCGCTAACTTGAGGCATCCGGGTCAACATGCCAACCGTTAAACAATTGCTCAACTGACCAGCCTCGACTCCTGAATCCTGAATCGCTTGGCCGATCATTCCGTTGAGATGGACCAACAGATCGCTGCACGCGGCTCCAAACGTGGCCCGCTTGAGCGTCACCGTCGCATCGCGACCGTGTAGGCGGAAGTCGAGATCGGCCTGCGGCTTGATCGACAACTGTCGCAGCGCCTTTTCACACGCCAATTGCAAACCGACCGCATCCTTGAGATCTCTGCGCGGATCGAGTCGCAAACGCCGCAAGCAATCGGTGGCCGCCAGATCGACCACTCGTTGCTGCCAGGTCAGCAGCCCAAGATTCCAGTCGCCTACGCTGGATAACAATTGCAATCGCCCCCCCACATGCCGAACGACGGAGATCTCCATCGCAAGTCCCGTTAGCGAAGCGACCAACCAATAACAGACCTCCGAAGGCTTCGGAGGCGGCAGCGCCGCGTGCTCTTCGATCAACTGGCTTTGTGCAGCGGCAAGCGGTCGATCGATCAAGCGAATCGAATCGAATCCAGCAACCTGCGCCGCTTGCATCGTGCTGCGGCGACGAGCTTGGTCGTAACAGGCGGGAACCGTCACCGCCACGACGGCGGGACGTCCTTTCAATTGCCAAGCGTTGCGGGCGGCGTGCCGCATGATCATGCCAATTGCGACTTCGGGTGGACACTGCCGATCGCCGATATGCCGATCCAGTTTAGTCGTCCCTAAATACAGTTGCACGCAGTGGGCCAGCCGTTGCGGGGTTTTGGTCCGCAATTGGATCGCATCGCCGCCGAAGATGGTTTGTTCCTCACGGGTGGTCGCAACGGCGGATTGTAGCAACGGCTGGTCGTTGCTGCCCGCATTGCCCAGCCGTATCGGTTGGCCCGCTTCGGCCATCGCAGCGGCGACATAAAACATCCCTACATCGAGCCCCAACACGCTCGACCGGCCAACCGCGGTGGTCGGTTCGACGCCATCGGTTAAATGGTCGCCGGGAAGCATCCAACGCGAACCGGCTTCGGTCCAATCCGATAACGTCGCGCCAGCCTTCCATTCATCAAGATCTTCCAGCACTTCAGCCAGTGAACTGTAGCGGCCTTCGATTCGTTTGGCCAACATGCGGCGGATCACTTGATCCAAGCGAACATCAACATCCGGTCGCAAGGTAAAGAGATCCGGAATGGGTTCGTCGCGATGGGCCCGTGCCTGATCCAGAATCCCGCCTTGATACAAGGTGCGGCCGGTCAGCAGGAAAAAGAAGGTTGCCCCGAGGCTGTAGATATCGTTACGGCGATCGGGATTCGATGGATCTTCGATCTGCTCGGGAGGCATGTATTCGATCGTGCCAATCAATCGACCTCGCTTACGTTGACTGTCAGGTTCCGAACCAATCGTCGCAAGCCCAAGGTCCAGGACTTTCACGATCCCGTCGGGTGTCAGCATCAGGTTGCTCGGTTTGACATCCCGGTGAACAATTCCCGCGCGATGGGCGTGTTGCAGCCCGGTGGCCGATTGTCGGATCAGATCGACGGCCCTGGAAAGTTCTAATGGCCCCGTTTCGCGAACGGTCTCGGTGAGCGTGCTTCCCTCGACAAATTCCATCGCCAAATAATGCAGATCGCCTTTGTGGCCGGCATCAAACGCGGTCACGATATTGGGATGCATCAGCCGCGCCGCGGCGCGGACTTCGGCATAAAACCGCTCGACCGCTTTGGTATTCCGCATCCGACTTGGAGGGAGCGTCTTCAGCGCGACAGTTCGGTCCATCGGTCGGTGGACGGCATGATAAACCCGCCCCATGCCGCCGGCACCGATCAATCGAGTGAGCGTGTAATCGCCGATTTCGGTCGGCAGCGGCAGATCTTGATCGTCATCGACGACCGAAAAATCCGATTCGCGCGGGTCGTGCGCACTCGCCGCATCAAGATCTTGCGTGACATCGGGGTTCGGTCGTGGAGTGAGATCTTCGGGCATGTTGCCTGTGCAGCGTTCGAACCGGGACAAGAGCGACCATATCGCTTCAAATTTTAAGCGGTTGCAAGGGTCTGACGCTATCTGGCAACACGTGTTCGCCAGCATTGACGCCCTAGATTGCCGCTCGGTCGCTTTATGAAGGTTGTGGCGATCCTAGCTTTTTTTCCAATACCTGAGGCAATAGCGGATATTCGCTTTATTGCGTTTAACCCATTGGACGATGCTGTTGACGTAGCTAGAAGACGGGGGTCTATCGAAGGGCACGTCTGCATCAGATATTGGCTTGGTTGAAAAGGGTGGCACTATGGTTCGGGCGGGCCTCGCAGGTTTAATCGCATTGTTGGTAGGAAATTCGGGGCTGCTGGCACAGGTCGCCCCCAGCGGTCCGATGCAGCAATCGGGGCAGCCCCCCATTGCTTACGTGCTATCGGAACAGGTCACCTGCACTTGCGGGCACGTGAACGAAAATTATGTCGGGGGCCCCAGAGGCTGCAGCGGATGTGGGCAACCGTTGCCCGAACCGCCCACCGGAAATGGTGCGGACATTGCTAGCGTTGCTTACCAGCACACGCACCAATACGCCGATCCATCGTACAGCGAACAACCGCCGGTTTATGGTGAACCGATGCACTATGGAACGCCAGCGGAATGTTGTAACGCAGCGCCCCCCAGCCGATGTGAGTCGTTGCTGAATGCCTTTGGCAATTTGGCTTGCCTGAATACCTGTGGTCCGATGCCAGCACTGAATATTCGCCAAGCGCCCGTGATGATCGGTGGTGGGTTTGGCGGCTCGGGACGGACCAACCTCCGAGGAACTCAGGTGGTTCAAGGACCGACCTTTGTCGCGACCGGAACCGGAACGATCCCCGCAAATCCAGCGAACAGTTCACTGCTGTATGATGTCTTCGGAAGCGTCGCCAATCCCGACTTCGTATCGGTCGGCGTAGGGCAACAGAACGGCAGTGGTCAGTATGTCTTTTCCGTTGAAGAGAGCGTGGGTGGCACCAATTTAGGCTTGCCCGCCAATACCCAATTCTTGGACGCAACAGCGACCGCACAAGTGGCCGGTGGGATCAACAACGGTGACTTATGGAACATCGTCGTCAATGGCGAGCAGACCTTCAATCTCATCGTTCCCGACGCAGCCAACGCGGGGGCGGCGGTTGTCGGTAGATCGAAGATCGCGACGAACAACAGTCCGCTGCCTCGGACACGGATGTTCTTCAACTACGACTACATGAGCGACGTGCCTCTGAATGCATCGGGCGTTGCCGTCAACCGGTTCACACCGGGCTTTGAATATGCGTTTGGCCACAACGATGGCGCCTCGATCGAATTCCGCGTCCCCTACGCTTCGACCCTCTCTTCGGATGTGCTCGTCAGCGGGCAAACCGAATCGAGCGATATCCAAGTAGGCGACCTGTTTTTGGCTTATAAACAAGTCCTGTATCAATCAACCGACGTCGTCGTTTCGGGTGGTGTCTCGTTGACGTTGCCGTCGACTAATGACTTGAAGATTCAATTGGCCGATGGTTCGACCGCCGTGCTGGTTGAAAATCAAGCGGTTCACGTGATGCCATTTTTCGCGAGCATCGCTAACTTGACCGACCGCCTGTTCTATCAAGGCTTCTTCCAAATTGATGTCGACACCACCGGCAACCAGGTGATTACGAATCGCGGACTCGAGAGCCGGATTCGCGATACAACGCGGATGTATACCGACGGGGGGTTGGGATACTTTTTGCGTAAACGCGGCGAGAAGAAGGATGCGATCTTCGATGCGATCATCCCCACCGTGGAACTGCACTTTGAACGCCAGTTGCAACGCAGCAGCACCCTGACCGACGGCCTGTTTGTGTTGGGAACTCCCAACGCCGACTACCAATCGAACCTGAACATGGTCTTCGGCAGCACGTTCGAAGTCTGCCCGAACGAAGCCATTTCGCTGGGCTACGCCGTTCCCATCGGCAACAGTTCCGATCAGATGTTCGACGGCCAGTTGCGAGTCGTTTGGAACCGCTACTTCTAATCAGAGCCAGCGAGCGCGACGCGTCTCCTGAAAACTGCAATGGTTGAAGAAGAGACGCTAGCCCCGATGTTCATTGCGAAACCGTGGCTAGCGTCGATTCGATTTGGCACATCCCCAATGGAGAGCGAAGAGAGCTGAGCAAGTTCAACTCAGCGACCCAGTGTTTCCATCGATCCACCGTGCGTCCTAACTATGGCAACGGCTGAGTCGATCGCAGGTAGGCGAATAGATCGCGCAGCTGTTGATCGCTCAGCTTGGCCAACAGATCTTCGGGCATCAGCGAATTTTTGCTCGCCTGCATCAGATCGATGTTCTCTTTCTCGATCACCGTTCGCTGGCCGTCGGCACCTTTGATCACGACAACTTGATTGTCTTGATCCTCAACAAATCCGTTGAGGGCCCGGCCGTCGAAGGTCAGCACCATCATGTTCTCAAAGCCCTCGCGGATCTCCAAGTTAGGATTCGCCACGTTGACCAACAATTGCCGGACATCGTCGCGCTTGTAGGCGGTCAGATCGGGACCGATCTCCCCTCCCTGCTCGAACAATTGATGGCACTTCCCACAGCTCTCTTTGTACAGCAGCTTGCCGTCATAAGGATTGCCGGTCCCGTGCGACAAGACTTCGCTGATCCGGGTGATTTCAGCCAACATGTTCGCGGTCGACGCGCCAGAGATCTCGCCCCAGGTGCTGCCGATCGCTTCGGAAATCTCCGCGTTTTGATGCAACAACATCTTCCGCAAGATCGCCGTTGGAATCTGATCCTTTTCGATCTGCTTCGACGCGACCGCCGACAACAGCTGTTGCGACCAGATCGCTCGCGAGGCCAAGGTCGACAACGCTACTTCGGTCGCGGCGTCGGAATACTTATTCAATCCGGCGACGATCGTTTCGCCGATCTCCGCAGCATCGTACGACTGCAACGTCGCCAAGACCGCACCGACCAACGCTTCGTCGCTCTCCTGGTTCGCCATTTTCAACAGCACCGGCAGCGCCGCGGGGTTGCGAATATCGCCGAAGATGCGAATCAATTCGATCCGTTTCGCAGCGGGAACCTTTTTGTTGGCGATATCTGCCAACGCCTCTTCGATCGCTTCGGCATTCCCTTGGCGCAGTCGCAGCGCCAGCGAACCACCTCCCGATTTTGCCAACGCATCCAACAATTCGCTTGGCAAGCCGGAGAGCGAACGGCCTTCGAAGGCACTCTCGAATCCAACCAACAGCGTCGCCCTCTGGTCGGCTGCGGGAGCTTGATTCAACAGCGTGGCGCACTTCAGCAGATCGCCTCGCGTTCCCGTCGATGCAAACCGTCGCATCAATCGTTCCAACAGATGCTGTTGAACGATCGGGCGCGTCCAGATCTTGGAATCGTTGAACATCGCCAACACCTGCTGGCCGTCGGCTTCACAATGCGCCTCCAACGCCCACCAAACCAACAGCGGCACATGGATGTCGTCTACGTCTTCATCGTGAGTCAGCAACCCTGCGATCACCGGCAGCGATTGGGCGGCGGGCATTCGACGCGCCGACGCGGCCAATTGGCTGCGAACGCGGACGTCCGATTCGCTTGCCGCCAACGAAGCGAGTTGCTTCGCCAACGCGTCGCTCAGCACCAACCGGTCCCCCAACAAACGAACAGTCCACTCGCGAACCAGCGGTTCGGAATGTCCCAACAACTGCGACGCGGTCGCATCGTCAAATCCGCCCGACAGATTCAGGCCCCAGAGAGCATTCAGCGCGTCCAAGCCTTCGGATTGCTTCAACATCTGATTCAGCAGCGGCAGGGCGGCTGCATCGCGGCGATCGCCCAACAGTCGCAGAGCGGTCTGCCGATGCCACTTGTTAGGATGTTTCAGCAGGTCGACCAATTCAGCCGTCGACAACTTGCTGAGGTCTCCCATCTTGAACGGCTTCGCATCGGGATCCTGCAGCCGATACACACGGCCACTCTCGCGATCGATCCGGCCTTGGTAATGGCTGGCGTGATCGATCCGTTGTTCATACATGTCGACCACGTAAAGCCCGCCGTCGGGGCCGGCTTGAATGTCGACAGGGCGAACCCATTTATCTTCGCTTTCCAAGGCAAAACCAAGGTCGACCGTCTGTACGCTCGATCGATCGGGCTGGACTTCGCTGCGGACGATATGACTCTGCAACGGCCCACATCCAAACAGATTGCCTTGATATTTCGCGGGCAATCCATCCCCTTCGTAGATCACGAAGGTGTGCGTGAAGCGGGCGACTTTTGCGTGCCCCATCGCTTCGAAATAGCCGTAGGTGTAGGGGTTGGAGAGCGATCCGTGCTTGCCAAATCCCTTGCGGTAATAACCGCCTTGGACGTAATGGAAGCCGCGAGTGTCGCCGCCGTTGTGGCCGGAGTAGAGCCGTCCTTGCGAGTCGAATTCGACGCCAAACGAGTTTCCGCCCCCCTCGGCAAAGATCTCGTAGCGAGCCGATTCGGGATGATAACGCCAGACCACTTGGCCCATCGAGTGGATCGGTTCTTCCGCCGATCCCGGCTTGCGAACATGCCCGGTGACGGTGCTTCCCTGAGTCGAATAGAGCCAGCCATCGGGGCCCCAACGCAAGCTGTTGGCGACCGAGTGCGAATCCTCTAAACCAAAACCTTCCAACAGCACCTCGGGATCGCCATCGGGCAGATCGTCGCCATCGGCATCGGGGTAAAACAGAAGGTAAGGCGGGTTGAGCACATAGACGCCACCGCGGCCGATCGCGACCGACGAGGCGAGGTTAAGCCCTTCGATAAACGGCTTGTGTTTGTCGTAGACTCCGTCGCCGTCGGTATCTTCATGGATCGTGATCTTGTCGGCACCGATGAAGTGATGCGGTGGCGGCGGCGGAACCTTGTCGTACACGCTTCGCAAAAACTTGTCGCGGCTGATCATCTTCAGTCCGGCGATCGTCGGATACTGAAGATACTGAATCACCCACATCCGCCCGCGGGCGTCCCACTTGATCGAAAGCGGTTGGCCGATATTCGGTTCACCCACAGCGACATTTAAGGCGAGATCGTCGGGATAGGTCAGTTGCTTGAGCGTGTCGGCGATCGATTGACGCCCTGCGTCGTCATCCAGCTTCTTCAGCGAAGCTTCGACGTCGGCGGCCGATTCCAGTTTTGCGAACCGCGCGGTTTTGGCGATCTCATCGCGCGTCGACAGCTTGCCCCAGCTGAGGTCATCGCCTTCGCGTGTCTCCCAGTCGCCCGCCATCCGAATCGCTTCGTCGTTGCCGAACAACACAGGAGCGGCGACGTTGAACCCGCCGCGTCCCTGGTTCTGGTAAACGCGAACAGCCACGACGTTTGCGGCTCCCGGCGAAACCAGATTCGGTTGGATCGGGAATCGCATCGTCGCTCCCAATCCGCTGCGATATTCCGGCGGCAGCGTACCGACCAGACCGATCGAAGTTCCGTTGAAGAAGACCTCGCGGGCGTCGTCGACGCCTTCGATAAAGAGCGTCAATTCTTGGTCGGCCCACGATTCGGGGACTTCGACGGCACAGCGATACCAAGAATAGGCATCGCGACCACCGGCCGCCTTCTTCCAAATCGCTGGCACCTGTTGGACTTTCCAGGCCGAGGATTCAGCAGCCGGTTGAGCGAGGGCAGGGGGAGTGAGAAACAGAACAGCCAGCAACGGCACGACAAGATGCGGGACAAAACGCATGGCAGTGGCATCACAATTAGAGAGGTGGGACAGGTCAAGCGGTGGGGGGTGACGCCCATTCTAATGCAAACACCCCGCTAGATCAGCGAACGGGTCGAAAAAAAACGGCCTCTCCGTTTTGACCACACCCAAGCGGTGGTCCGCCAATCGTTCGAGTGATTCGTGGCTAGCGCAGAAAACGCCAGGGATGTGGGATGCAAGACTCGGGGCAGGTCAAATCGACGGAGACACCGGACATCTGGTCGCCAAGCAGCGGCGGACATACTATTTTGGGCAAGCAGGGTTCCCCGGCGTTCGTTCGTCCCTGGGGACTGAACACGAGAAACGAGAATCGAGCTGGAAGTATGCCCCGAGACCAGATCTTTGTTGGATCGACAACGATTGTCTTGTCGATTGTCACCTTCGTTGCCGCGTTGGGACTATGGCCTGCGGCGTACGAGCTGACTTTGGCCAAGAAGCTTCGCCAACGGTTTGGCGAGCGTGGGGCCCGTGGTTTCTACCTTGCACTGTCGCTTGTGATGCTCGTGCTAGGAGTGGCGATCCTTTGTGGGGTGCGGCCTTCGTTCGCGATCCCCGAGTCCGACCGCAGCGAACGGTCGGCCGATGTCTCGTCCTAGCCAACCAAGGCCCATCAACGCGGGCCGCTGATTCCGGCGAGATCGCAGACTCTCCCCAAGTGCGGGAGAGTCGTTTGCCAGCCGTATCTTTTGCTAGTGCAGTTGTCGAACTTGGCTGACTGCTTGGTGCATCACGTCCTGTGCTTTGACGCTGTACGATTCGGGCGACTGAAAGAATCGTTTCAGCGAGTCTTCGCTGGTGAAGAAGAACAGCTGGCCTTGATGATGCAGACCAAATTCACGGTTACCTTCGACCTGTTCCTGATTTTCGAAGAACTTCACAACGTCCATCCCGCCGAGGGCTGGGGTGTATTTTTCGGGGTCCGCTAGAAATTTGGCTTGCGATTGGGCACTGCCAAACAGATAAAGCTTGCCCAGATGGATCGCACCAAACTGTTTGTCGCCACTCACCCAACGCGATTCGTCAAGGATTGCAACGGGGCAGTACCCATCCATCGCCAACGGTGGTGTCGCAGGTGGGCTCACGGCCTCGGATGTCGGATCCGCCGCCGGAGCTTTGGGTTGCGGAGCGATCGCAAATTCGTTTGCTGCCATCGTGGCGGCGCCGCCGTCATTTTGTTGGATCGGTTTCGACGGTGGCATCGTGATTGCTGCCGAAACCGGGCTGACCGAAGGCGCTTGCAATGGCGAATGGCTAGGCAATTGGAACTGGCCAGCAGGAGCGTTGGCTGCGAAGTTTCCCGCTGCGGCAGGCGGCATACCAAATCCACCGGCAGCGTTGGCAGCCGTTGGAGGATTTTCCGCAGCAGGCATCGGTTGATGAGCCATCGCAGCGGCCGGCGGCTGTGCCGCAGGTGGTTGCGCGACGACGGGCGTTTGCAATTGCGACGGGCTGGGCGCTTGTTGAGCGATGTTCGCACCGGCGGGGCCGATAGGTCGACCGCCCTTGGCTGCGGCCTCTTGGAGCATCGTGATGTATTGCAACGGCGCTTGAGGGCTGACGTTGTGGGCATGCACCGCACCGGAAGCGTCGACGACGACATCGGTCGGGAATCGGTTGACCTTAAAATACTCCGCGAGCTTCTTATTTTTGCTGGCATTGATCTTTACCGGCACATAGGCCTGGCCGATCACTGCGGCAACGTCGGGGCTTTGGAACGCGCCCGCTTCCAAGCGGTCACACCAGACGCAGTTGTCGCTTTCGAAGTGGACCAACAACAGCTTGCCTTCGGCCTGCGCCTGCTGGTGCGCAACCTTGAGGTCGGCATTCCAAGGAATTTCCGCTCGTAGGCCCGAAGCGATTACTAACAGTGCAGCTAATGATAATGCGATACGCATCGCGATCCCTCGCGTTTCGTCGCCCCGGGCGAATCAGGAACAATCCTGCATGGCAAATTGCGGCGCAATTAACCACTCACTCAAGGCAACATTAGGTGTGGTTCGGCGAAGCACAACACAGCAAATCGCTGTGGAAATTCCGACGCCACTGTGGGTATTCGGCGGTTCGGGTGCTACTTCTTCAGCAAAAAGTATCAATTATGCCGAATGTGCCGCCACATCAAATTTTGCGGCAACGGGCATTTCAAAGAAGTTGGTTAGAAGCGGAGCGGACAGGATTCGAACCTGCGGATCCAGTTGCCCGGATCACCGATTTAGCAAACCGGCGCTTTCGACCACTCAGCCACCGCTCCTGCTAACCAATGCTGGAACTTTGTATCGGTCGATCGCCGTTCCAACAGTGGCGTAATTCTGGCGAATCTACCCATTTCATGCAACCCACCTGCGGCCCTGTTGGCGGTCAAATTTCGTTTTCATTCGACAGAGGCGATTCCTACCGGAGGGCGATGGCAGCAAATCGTTCCCCAAATCCCCCAAATCCCCCAAACCGGACAAGCGGCGCGGCGCGCGGTCGAATCGTGAACTTTTTCCCGCCACCGCTGAAGCTTGACCGGTTTGCTGTTCGATCTGTTCTTATCGCGGGAAGCCCCCAACGTTTCATGGATGAAATGGCAAATCCGAGCCTGTCTCGACTCAGGCATTGCTTCGAATCCTTGGAAAACTTGTGCGATCTCTACTGGCTTCACTATTCGTCTTATCGCTCGGCATCCTCGCCGCTCTGCCGTTTCGTAAAACCAGCCAAGAAACGCTTGAGCCTCCCACGTTGGATCGGTCTCAAGTGGCGTCCTTGATCTCGCCGCTTGAAGAGATCGACGTGGGCGGGTCTGATCTATCGGAATTGCAGCTTTCCGAGATGCCTTATGCCATCGATGGGATCCCATCGCGAGAGGATTCCAGCGGCGAACTTGCTTCTTTCCCAAAGCTCCCGACGACGCGGCGGCCCTTTGCCGAAGCATTGGTTCAGCCGACGCCGTTGCTGCCCGACAGCCCTCCCAGCGACACTCCGGACCGGTTGGACATTGCGAACCGCGCGCAAGACTGGAACATCGACCTACCGCTGAAATACGCGCAACCACAAACCGGCCTGCAGGTCGAAGCGGTCGCCCGACAACCACTACAAACTCCCGCTCAGGCGACCAGCGGTTCGCTCTCGTGGGCCGCTTCGCCGGGCGAGCGTCCGATGAGCGAGAACGGCATGCGAGCCCAGCAAGCGCGATCGCGCAATCCGAGCGAAACGCAACCATCGATCCCACAAGCCGCGTCGGCAGAACCGACGCAGAATTACCAAGCGACGCCTCCGCCGCAACCACGTCCGCGGAAACGGTTCTTTGTTTATGAACCGGCGGGTTGAGGGGTGATCGAGTCTTGGAAACGATCAAAGAGATAGTGGCTGTCGTGAGGGCCCGAAGAGGCCTCGGGATGATATTGAACGCTAAACGCATCGTGTTCACGGTGCCGAACGCCCGCGACGGTATCGTCGTTCAAATTCATATGTGTCACTTCCAAGCAGTCGGGCAGCGACGATTGCTCGATCGCAAAGCCATGATTCTGCGTGGTGATCTCGATCTTCCCCGTGGTTAAATCCAACACCGGTTGGTTGACACCTCGGTGACCGAACTTCAGCTTAAACGCCTTCGCGCCACAAGCCAGCGACAGCAGTTGGTGCCCCAGACAGATCCCGAAGATCGGTTTCTTGCCGACCAATTGGCGGATCGTTTGCTGCGCGTGTTCCAAGGGCTCGGGATCGCCAGGTCCATTGGACAAGAAGATTCCATCGGGTTCCAGCGCCAAGATTTCGTCGGCGCTTGTCGAACCGGGAACGATCGTTACGCGGTTACCACGGGAGTGCAGGTGCCGCGGGATGTTCCATTTCATGCCAAAGTCGAGGCAGACGATATGGGCACCCGAATCGGGCGTTTGCGAATCGGTCCACTGGTCCAATCGAACCGACCAGGTCTCGACCGACTTGGGCATCACTTCGCAGGTCAGATCGCGGCCGACCAAACCGGGCGAAGCCTTCGCTTTAGCGACCAGACTTTCATCGTTCAGATCCGTCGTCGACAGAATGCCTTTCATCGCACCGAGGTCGCGAATCCGGCGGACGAGCGCACGGGTATCGATTTCAGCAATCGCGACGATCCCATGCTTCCGAAGGTATTCGGTGAGGCTACCTTGCGCGCGGTAATTGCTGTAGACGCGGCTCGATTCACGGATCACAAATCCCGACAACCGCGGCACCAGATGTTCGCGGTCGTCGTCGTTGATGCCGTAATTGCCGATCTCCGGGCTGGTCATCGTCACGATCTGTCCGCGATAGCTCGGATCGGTCAAGATTTCTTGATAACCGGTCATCGCGGTGTTGAAGACGACTTCGCCGTCGACTTCGCCGTCGGCGCCGACTGAAATGCCGGTGTAAACGGTGCCATCTTCCAGTGCCAATTTGGCGGGGGCTCGCGTGTTCATAAAGCTTGATAGGGGGTGAGGTTTATGCGGCTGCGTTCTCAATGAAACGTATAGCCTTTTCCGCACTGCGACAAGGTGGCGAGCCGGGTTGCCGATCAGCGAAGCTCTTCAAAGTCGTCCGCGGGATCGCCCAAGTCCATGACCACTTCGGCTTCCTCGGCAAACTCCGCGACTTCCGCATCGTCAACGAATTCCGCCTCTTCCGCCTCGTCGATCGATTCCGCCTCGTCGATCCCCTCCTCCTCGGCTGCCGTCTCTTTGCCGCGACGCGTCGACGGCCCCGCTTCGGCTCGCTTTTCCAGAAGGGCCGCGACCGGAACTGCCAGCACGATCGAAGCGATAAAAGCACACCAACCGTAAAACCACATCATTGCAAATTCGCCAGTACTTCGAAAACGTGAGAAGGGGAAATCGGGGAGGTCGCCCCCGAGCCATCGGCGTACGGATTTCGCGAATGCGTCGAGCGAAAATCGGACCGAAATTCCGTTGGAACGATGTCAATTCTAGTTCAATGCGGCATGGATCGCAATTTTTTCAGATGCCGATTGGGACTTGTCTCGGCCCGCCAAAGGGGCTCCTGTTTCAGATCGAGGCATTTCCTTACAGTGATGCTTCGGTTCCGCGCAATCAAACCTCCAAGGGTTGAGGAAATGGCTCTGCATGACGACGAAATCGCTGAACGCAAGAACGCGATTCGCGCCCAAGCCCATGCCAACCGTCAGGCCCAAGCCGACAAAGACGCGGTCAGCCAACGGATCACCGACCGCTTACATCGGATGCCGCAGTACCAATCCGCCGCGACGGTGATGTATTACGTCGACGTTCGCGATGAAGTCCGCACCCGGCACGCGTTGTCTGCAGCGTTGGCGTCGGAGCAAAGGATCGTCGTCCCATTTTGTGTCGATGGCGAACTGCAGTTGTTCCATCTCGAATCGATGGCGGAACTGGAGACCGGAATGTACAAGATCCTGGAACCGCGAGCCGATCTGCGAGATCGGGCCGCCAAACGCGTTGCGGTTGCCGAGCTGGACCTGGTCGTCGTGCCGGGAGTTGCGTTTGACCGCAGCGGAGGCCGAACCGGGCAAGGCAAAGGCTATTACGACAAACTGCTGGAACATGCGCAGGCCAAAACATCGCTCGTTTCGCTGGCCTTTGAATGCCAAATGTTCCCCGAAATTCCGGTTGCCGCGCACGATATCGCGATGGATTTTGTTGTCACCGAAGCGGCGGTTTATGCTGGCCGCGGTCGATCCTAACCATGCGAGCAACGTTACACAGCCGCGATCGACGTGGCCGCGAGAACAACTGGCCCCGATTTTCGCTGGACAAGATGGCGGACGAGGTGGGGAGTGGCAGATTGACACCGATCGCCCAGGGGCGACAAGATTCGCAAAGCAGGAACGTGTCCTAATCTTGCGGTGGCGTCGCCGCTCCAAAACGTTTCATGCGATAGGTGTAGATCACAGAATACGTGACGCAATAACCGATCACGGCGACCACGCTGGCCACGACCAAGCAACCGATCGTCAGGGGGCCGATGATCTCCCAGATACTGGTCCAATAGAATTCGGTTTTGTTCAGGAAGCCTTTCGGCGGATGCTGCAGGCTGTGCCACCACGCTCGGCCTTTGGGTTCGCTGCCCAGGATCAAGCGACCGACCTGGTAGCAGGGCAAATAAATCGGCACGAAGGTGGCCGGATTGCTGAGCCAAACGATCGGGATTCCGACCACTTTATTGGCTCGTAAGGCCCAGGCCAGCAGCATCACCAGCAGCATCTGCAGCCCGATCGTTGGCGTGAATGTGACAAACAGGCCGATCGCCACGCCGAGTGCCAGCGGATGCGGCGGATCGTCAGCATGCAGGATGTTGTGCATGACATAGCGCCGAATCCGAATCCATATCCGAAAGGATTGTCGTTTCGCGTAACGATGCATGCGAAGGTACCAAGCAGCGGCGGAAGGGGCGGGGGAAGGCTCGATAGTTTGATTCAGCGTTGACACGATGTCGACCCGGCAAATAGTAGCGATTGTGCCAATCAGGTCGCGGATATCGCGAACCGTTTCTGTTGCAAAGCTAAGCGGTTGCAATGACCGATACCTGAGAATACCGCATCGATACCACGCATACCTAAGTCTAATCGTGGGGGATCGATACGAACGCAGAAAACGGATTCTGGGATTCCAAGTTCCCACGACCGTTCCAATAAAAAACGTGCCTGCAGAACCTGAAACTCTCTAGGCTAGGAGCCTTCCCATCATGCAAGCGTCGCGAAAATTCTTGTTGGCAACCATCATCGTTGGTTTGGCCAACACCGCAACCGCTGATTGGGATTCCTTTTGGTATCACAAAAAAGTTGCGATGCATGATTGCAAGATCGACTATTTGCGCAATCAATCCTGGCCACAACCGTTCCTCGAACACGATGCCTATCAAGCGCGCAGCCCGTTTCAAACGATGGCCAACAACGGCTGGCGGTTGCACAATACGCTGAGCCACGAAGTTTTCCGCCCCGACGATTCCGTGCTAACCGCGGTGGGCCGCAACCGCGTCCATTGGATCGCGACCCAAACCCCTCAACACCATCGACATATCTATGTCTTGGAAGCGCCGACTCCCGACGAGACCCAGCGTCGCGTCGCGTCGGTCGAAGAGGCGTTGGGCAGCTTGGTCGTCGCCGGCGCTCCACCTCAGGTGTTCGTGACGGCGAAAGTGCCGACCATGGGCTCGGGCGAATGGAACGCGCAACTCAGCCGCAAGCGTCGCGAACAGATGGTCGCGCCCAAGCTGCAATCGGATAACACCGGTACCAACTAACCGGCGCATGCTGTCAACACAACGCAACAAAAGCTCCAGGTTCGCTTGGGGCTTTTTTCCTGCGCACCGATCGGAGAGGTCGGATCGGAATTACAGATCCAATTCGTCCAGTTCGTCCAGCAGGTTGTCGAGATCGTCCTTCGGTTGATCCGACGCTGCCGATTGACGCTTCGGGATTCCAACTTCTAAGCCAACCGTCGCGCGGCCGGCCAGCAACAGTTGTTCGTCCCGTTCGCGTGCTGCCGTGGCAATCGGATCTTCATCGGCGTCGGGAGCACCAAACAGCTTCGACAGGTCGATCTTCAGGCCTCCCGCTTCCACAGGCGCGCCGGCGATTCCCGGCGACTTGTGCTGCGGGAAGATAATCGCATTCTCGGGGCAAACACGGCTGCAGGCGGGACACCCCTTGCGGCAATTGTCCGGCTGTTCGACAAGGATCGTCTCGACGGTATCCACGCCGTAAACGCCAAACAAACAGAAATCGATGCATTCCATGCAATTGGTGCAGCGGCTGAAATCGATCACCGGGTACCAACGGCGACTGGGCGTTTCGTCGATCTTGGTCACCGCACCGATCCCAAACAGGACCGGTTCGGACGCGCGGCCATTGGTTTGCGGGACCGTTTCCAACGCGTCGTCATCGGCGTCGGAATTCCCCGCTAATCGCAACGACGTCGTGTTGGTCGGTTCCGCGAAACGCGCGGCAGCCGAATCCGAAACGGACCGTGGCAAAGCAGCGATCCGTTGCAGTTCGGTGACGATCCGATCGGCAGCTTCGGTGACGCGGAAATCCAGGCTATAGATGATCCGATTGGGGCGTGGTGCCTGTTCGGCAACGCGCTCCTTCTCCTCGATCTGCGACTCCTCTGCCTGGTCCTCTGGATCATCATCCTCTTCGTCGCGAACCAGCAAAACCTCGCCAACTTGGCCGCGAACACCCCCGCGATCCAAGATCCAGTGCGTCGCGCGTTCGAAAACCCAAGCGAGGATCACCATATCGCCGCGGACCGATCGCAACGTTGCCAGGCTTTCGCCGGTTGCCGTAAGATCGTACAGATGCGGGATCAACAGCACGCTAACCCCGTCGATCGCCGCCGCCTGCTCAGCAACCGCTTGTTCGAGTCCTCGTTTTTCAGGATTGCGACTCTGCCCCTGTGAAATAACAACGGTCAGCGGATTGGACATTCGACTCTTACGAAACGGAATTCGATCGGGCGGAAAATGGTTCGACGGTCGACGCGGACCAGAAATCGTAGGCCGCCGACCGATTTGCCAGTTTAAGCCAAACGGCTCCCGCTTGCACGTCCGGCATCCACGCGTGGCGGGGCAAATCTCCGCAAACCTTTCGGCCGCTCCAGGCCATACCAGGGGCTACTTAGCGAGTTTCCCACCCCGTCAATTCGCCATCGCGTCGGTTTCCATAGCGACGGAATAGTTCGGGATCGATCGCTTGGCTCAAGAACCGCGTCGAACCGTCGGCGAAGGAAAACAACGCGCCACCGGGATGGCTGCTGCCAAAGCCGCCAACATACAAAGGCTCTTCCGACGGATCTGGCTCCGCTTGCTCGGGCAACTGGTACAGTATGTGAAATGCGGCCATGGGCGTTCCCGTGTTCCGCAACGTCGCCCGTGTGCCAGAGGCCCAGCCGAGATCGTTGGCAAACGGTAACGATTCGCCCAAGAGGATTGTCTGGGTGCTGCCATCGGGAATCTGGCTGTAGCGGATGTCGCTGTTGAGGAACAGCAGGCCGTTGTTATCGGCGTCGATCGGGGCTTCGACGTCGTGATGGCATCCGGCGTAATTGCCGCTGACAATTCCTGCCTCGTTATTTCTGCCGCGATAGTTGCCCGGATACGAAGGGCAATGCATCGTGGGAATGGTCTGTTGCCGCGCTTCGCGATTGACCGCTGCGTACGCACCGGCTGCCTGATCGAAGTGGTTGTACAACGCGTTCTGTTCGATAAAGGGCAGGATCTGCACGACCCAGCTGATATGTTCTCCCGATTCGGCGCTGCGGATCGGTCCGTCGGGATTGATCACACCGGCGGGAAGGTGTTCGGTGCTGAATTCATGATGATGCATCGCCAATCCCAATTGCGTGATGTTGTTCATGCATTGGCATCGCCGCGCCGCTTCGCGAGCTGCTTGCACCGCGGGCAATAACAGCCCGACCAAGATGCCGATGATCGCGATCACAACAAGTAGTTCCACGAGGGTGAATCCGCGTCGGCACCGGCCATCGCGATAAATAGATGACGCTTGGTTCATGGGTGTTCTCGGGGTTGAAGGGAATTTCTGAGAAAAGCAAGTTAGATTGAGCATGGGATCGGAGAGCTGTGTGCAGCCGAAACCGGCTGCTCATTTAGGGAAATTGAAACCGCATCGATCGCTGCGTTCGTGCCGCCGCGTCGTCGTGTGGTTGGATGCTTGCAACGACATCGATCTGCCGCGGTGTGGCGTCGCCCGAAATGTCGATCTTCACGACGGCAGTTCCCTCGCCCGGCATCAGGTCGCGAGGCCGCCACGTTTCGCCGCGATAGGCGTCGTCGCGCTGCAACCGCTCCGCAGCGCGCAGTGCTCCGGCATCCAGCAGCAGATCGGTCTGCCGCAGTTGCCGCAATCGTTGCGTCTCGCGTCGTCCGCGCAGTGCGCTGTGCAAGGTGCTTGCTGCCAAAGCGGTTGCGATCAACATGCAGACCAAGACCGCGACGGTGATCGCGCCGCGGCGATTTCGATGCAAACGGTTCATTGGGCGTCGTCTCCTGTCACGGCGGAATCCGCCGACTCGGCTGGGCTTTCTTTGGGCGAAGGCATCCGTTTTCGCAGCAGTCCAGGAACTGCGATGATTTGCCGGTCGGTTCGCGGTGCGACACCATGCAGTTGGGGATCGCTGCGGACGACGATTCCCAATCGCTGGGGCGCGTCGAGCGTCAACAGTTCGATCTGTGATCGATCGTTCAATTCAAACAGCTCGCGGTCTTGCTGTTTGTCGTTGACCTCCGTCTGGCGTTGGATCGTGTGGGTTCCGAACGTATAGACAACGCGGCTGTCGTCGATGGTCAGTTGCAGCGTCTGCGGATCAGATTGTTCGAACCCTTCGCTGCGATGGACGTCTTGGCGAAATTGGCGGTCCAAGCGAACCAACGCTCGGTCTTGATCGGCTCTCGCTTGTCCCAGCTGCGAAAACGTCAGTGATTGGTGGACGATTCCGATCGCCAGCAGCATCAAGACGCTTCCAAACGACATCGCGACAACCAATTCGACCAACGTGAAACCTGTGCAAACGCGAGCTCTGTTTCGGTAGATCGGAGCGGTTTGTTCCGGTAGGCCTGTTGAATTATTCATCGTCGGTCCCCCGGATCCATCCTGTTAGCGAGAGTGGTTGCGAGGGCGTCGGACGCTGCCAGTCGATTGCGACCGTCAGGCGTGTGCCGTCTTCATCGCTCACTTCCGCTGCGGTCAAGCTGGCTTCGGGCAACGCGGCTTGAACAGCAGCCGATGGCTCCAGCAAATCGAGCTCCGCGCCGCGTTGGTCTTCGGGGAGTGCGAGCAAGCGATCCATCTGATTCGAAAGTTCGTCGAGGGCCAGTTGATGATGGCGTGTCTGTTGCCACATCCGTCCGGAGCTCAGCGACATCGGCGCAAACGTACCGATCAATGCGACAAGCAGCGTCGCGGAGACGACAAGCTCGATCATCGAACCGCCGCCGCGTCGACAACCTCGCCGCGGCGGCGAGGAGCAGTCAGCTAATGTGTTGCGGAAACGCATGATCGTCGTAACTCCCAAATCAAGTCTTCGCTTTGCAATCGATAAAACGGTGGCACCCCAAGGTGCGCTCACGCCAACATCAGGATGATTCCGCTGAGGAAGCCAAAAAACGCAAATCCAATCCAAGCCACGATCCCGGCAAGCGCGAGCACGATCGCCGGTTGCAACAGCGACAACAGCAACGCGACACGACCTCCGAACTGGCGCTGATGTCGATCGGCAAGACGATGCATCAACCAGGCACGCGTTCCATTGGATGTCGAACCGGCCAACGCCTGAGACTCATCGCGTTGCAACAGCCCAGCCACCGACAACGCACTCCACGGGTCGGATCCTTGTTCGACTTCGTTCCTGGCGAACAACAGTTTGGCTCGCACGTTGCGGTCGTAGTGATGGCGTGCCAGCGTCGACAACGCACTTCCCAAGGGGCGTCCCGCGGCAACCGCCGGCGACAGCAACCGCAACAGCTCTGCTGATCGCAAACGAACGACCGGACGCAGTAGCCGCGAGGCCCAGACGCGTCGATAAAATCGCCGCATCATGCCGGAGGTGACCAACCGCAGAATGGCAAATCCCAACAGCACCCACAGCAAAAACGTCCCTTCCAAAAACCGACTGACCGCCATCAATGTGCGTATCGCCGTGGAGGGATTCCATTCGAATTCCTCCGCGATATGCATCAATGTCGGAAGGATCCGCAACGCCAAAAAACTGAGCACCAAGAAATACAGCAGCATCATGCCCACCAAATAAAACATGCTGTATCGAGCCGTGGGGGATGCTTCTCCAACATCGTCGACAGGCGTTGCTAGTAGTTGATCAAAAGTCGCCCTAAGCGTTCCCGATTGATGGCCAAAGCGAATGGCGAGGACCATTTCGTCGCTGAGCGCATCGGGGGTCTGTTCCAATGCTTCGACAAGCGACGATCCCGATTGAAGACGGCGTGCGAGTCGCAGCAGACGGCGACGATAGCGACCGTGATGTTCATCGGCCAGATTTGCGACCCATTGGGCAGTCGGAAGTCCTTCGCGGTGTGCGACCGCCAAGATGCGAAGCAGCGAGCGTTGCTTTGCCGCCAACGGTTCGTTGGCGATTCGCGACGACAGCCGCCAACGCTGGTGGGGAAGGTGACCAGTGATTTCCAAGCGACCTGCACTGCGCACGCCCCGAGCCAAGGCGCGGCCCAATCGGTATGCGGTTGGAAAGTTCTGCTGGTTGAATGGAAATTTCATCTGCACACGTACTTGGGGGTTGCATGACCTGATGGAGGACTTGGATAAACAATATTGGGGCACCAACGTTCGGACGACGTTATCCCAACGACGTGACTAGCGAGATCAAAGGCATAAACAGAGCGATCACAACAAAACCGACAACCAACGCGACCGCAACCAACGCCAGCGGGCCAACCAGCCATCGCAACCAATCGATGCGCTGCGCACCGCGTTCGTGATACAGCAGCGACAACTCGCGCAGCAGGTGGATGTTGGGGAGTCCCGCGTCGTTGGGTTGCAGAGCCAGCAACAAGTTGGCGGGGAAATAGGTAGCTTCGCTGCGCTGGTTCAGTGCGCCAGTGGAGTTTTCCGCCGCGGTGGCCAGCGATTCGAGTTCGCGTTTGTACAACGGATGCCCGCAGCCACGTCCGCTGATCCGCAACGCTTCAGGAATTGACGCGCCAACGTTTATCAGTTCCGCAACCGATCCGACCGCTTGCGCCATCGCTTGTACCTTCCGCGTGCTTCCTTTGGGACTCAATATTTGAGAACAGAGCGGACTATCGAGCCACCAGCGGTAGATCGCAAAGCCCAACACGATCATTCCTGCGGCAAGCATCAATTGTCGCAGCGGCGATTGAATCATACGATCGGAGATCGACACGGCGAACCGTGTTGGCAGGGGAAGTTGGAGGTCAAAGTCGCGGTACATCGCCGCAAACGTTGGGACGATCGCCCAGCTCAATCCCAGTCCAACGACTCCCGTCAACGCCAAGATCAAAAACGGATACAACAAACTCGCTCCGCCTCCTTGCTGACGTTGTTGTTGCCTCATCGTTTGAGCGAACAATAAATGGATCCGATGTGGCGTTTCGGCGGGGCTAAACCCGCCGACGATCACTGGCAGCCAAGCGGCAGCTCGCGGATGTTGCAGCCATGCCTGGACGTCGGTTTCGTTTCGCAACAGGTCGATCAACTCTTGAACGTCGCGTTGTCCCCAGCTGTTTGGCATTTCGGCAGCCAATGCGGTCAATGGCGGAATCAGGAGATCGCGTTGTTCCAGCGTCGCTCGGATTTGGTTATGAAATGTTGACATCGATCTACTCCGTTATCTGGGTCGCGATTTTTGACAACAAATCGATGTAGGGAAGCATCAGGCCCAATGCATAGGCGAGCACCAGCAGACCGCCGATGCCCCCGCTCAGAAACATCGGCAACACAACACGCCAGCGACGCGATTGGCTGGTTGCGGCGTCGCTGTAAACCGCAGCAACTTCTCGGAGGACTTGGGAACGCGAATAACTTTCCATCTTTCCGACCAGTGCCCATCGCAGCATCGGCGGTAGTGCGGCGATGGTAGGATCGTCCGGAGGAACTTGTTGGCCGATCTCTTCGGCGGTGCTCAGGTAGACGTTGGCTGTCGCCAATTCGCCTCCCAGGTCCGGACTCTGCAACGGCAGCGGCCCGACGCTGGACAATGCTTTGCCAGTGCTGCAACCGACGTCCAGTAGTGCAGCGACATGGCGAGCATAAGCTGCCGTCTGAAGCGACTTAAAATAGCGTCGCCCGCCGAACAACCATCCAAATCGCGAACGCCCCCGCCGCAGGCTCCACCATCCAGCTGCAAGGATCATGACGACCGGGCACCCTGGCACCCAGATCGGCATCGCGTCGCGGAGCATCGCAATCAGACGCAGACTGCCGCTAACGGGCAACCACAGCTGGGCATACAGATCTTCCAACCGCGGCGCGACGACCAGGCAGAGCGAGATCAGACCAAAATAGACGACCACCAGCAGGATCAACGGACCGACCAAAGCAATTCCCATCTGGCCATGCAGATCGCGCCGCGCGGTTGCCGTTGCCGACAATTGATCGAGAACCTCCGTCGGATGTTCGCACTGCACCCACGTACTGATCGCCGACCGATACGGCTTGGGAAGATCGGGATCACTAGCGATCGCCTGCGCCACATCTCCTTGCCGTTCGATCTGCAGGGCGAGCCGGCGTTGAATCTGATCCAACTGCATCGCCAAGGATTGCGGCGACCCGACAAATCCCAACTCCATTGGCAGCCCCAACCGCTGCAGCGAGAGTAGTTCTTTGTGGAATTCAACGATCTTCGTCAGCGGGTCGTCGGGCATCGCATGGAGCTATCGAAAGAGGAGAACCAGTCGCTTGTCCGATCGTTGATGCGCCGCAAGCGGAGATTTATCTAAACATTCACGAAACGCGAATCGGCGTCGACAAATTGGGGGCGTTGGAGAACGATTTGAAATTCTCAGCTGTCCATTGCCGGACGCCTGAGTTACTATCTGATCTGAAGAAACGTTGACGCATTCGTCGACGCAGGTGGGAACGGACTTCCTGCAAGTCAAAAAGGCTCGATGGCAGACTTTCATCTCCACATCACCGGTACGCTGGGACTATTGCTGGGCGCATGCCTTGCTGCGGGGGTTTTTGCCGACGTGCTGCACCTCCCCAAGGTGACAGCCTACCTCCTTGTGGGGCTGCTTGTCGGCCCTAGTTTGCTGGACTGGGTTCCCCAAGAACACCTTGAGCACTTCGACCCGATGCTGAAATTGGCGATGGCGGTCGTCCTGTTCAACCTTGGCAGCGAGTTCACGTTCACTAAGTTTCGCCGCATCGCCGGGCACTGTTTGGTCCTGTCGGCAGCGGAAATCAGCGCCACATTTGGTTTGGTTTTGGTCGGTCTGATGCTGTTTGGCTGTGGCGGGAGCATGGCGCTGCTGCTGGCCTGTTTGGCGGTCGCGACGGCCCCTGCGACCACAATTTTGGTGCTGAAAGAGTTTCGTTCCGAAGGTCCAGTCACCGAAAGCACCGGATTTCTGGTCGCGATCAACAATTTTGCCTGTATCGTTTTATTTGAATTCGGCTTTCTCGCGATCCAACTGACGCAGGGCCGGTTGGAAACATCGCTTGGAATGCAAGTCGGCAATGTGCTGATGAACATCGCCGGATCGATTGCCTTGGGCGTGCTCGGCGGAGTCGTTGTCAGCTTCGGCTGTGGCCTGTTGAACATCAAACGCTGGTTGGTGCTGTTGGTGGCGACGGCGACCTTTCTGTTAGGCGTCAACGAATCGCTCCAGGTCCCTTATATGTTGACCTTCTTTGTGATGGGAGTGACGGTTGCCAATACGTCCGACTCAAAATCAAAGATTCGGGACGAACTGGATCACCTGTCGGGCCTGCTGGCGGTGTTGTTCTTCGCCGTGCATGGAACCGAACTGGACCTGAACGCCTTCTTTGCAGCGGGAACGTTGGGGGCGGTCTACGTAATCTTTCGGATTGTCGGAAAATACGCCGGTGTTTATATCGCCGCGCGGCTGACGCATCAGTCATTGGAGGTGCGGCATTGGCTGGGCAGTTGCCTGTTCGCCCAAGCGGGAGCCGCCATTGCCCTATCGACGATCGCAGTGGCCCGTAGCCCTGAATTGGGAAAACCGGTCCAAGACATCATCTTGGGTTCGGTCGTGCTGTTCGAAATCATCGGCCCGCTGTTCATTCGCAAATCGTTGCTGGAAACAGGCGAGGTCCCGTTGGCGCAAGCAATCAACCACGCCCCCCGGTCCCCACTGGAACAGGTTCGCAGTGTTGGCGACCGCTTTCGATCGGCGGTTTGGGGAACGGCGACGCCCAACGGGTCCATGAGTGGAGTGAGTGTAAATAAGCTGGTTCGCAAGACGAAAGGGATCCATCAATCGGCTCGCTTTGACGACGTGATCGACCACATCGAACACAGCCACGACAATACGTATCCGGTCGTCGACGATAAGATGAGTGTCGTGGGAGTGATTCGCTACCCGCTTTTGAGTGATGTCATGTTCGATCTCAGTGCGTCACAACTGGTCCGAGCAGAAGATTTGGTCAGTGAAACCAACGTCGTCCTCTATCCCGATGATCCCGCCTCGCGTGCCTTCGAGCTCTTTCAAGCCGAAACCGACGACTGCATTCCGGTCGTCACAAACGCGGCACCGCATGAACTGATGGGAGTCGTTCGTCGCAGCGACATCGTTCATGCACTGATCACGCAACGCCGCAAGAAGAAGTAACCGCGTGATTGCCTTGGGCGTCGTCTTGCATCGCGCCACGTGTTCAGCACCGCCCCAGGTTGGCAGCTGGGCATCCACGTTGGCTGATTCCACGCCTGCGAAATGAATCCGATTTTCCGTCATCGTGGCGGATCGTCGTTCGCTTGGCATCTCGGACGAATTGGCACGCAATCTGCCTATGTAGCCATCATACCGATGGCGCGCGAACGGATCCCGTTTTCTGATCGGATCCGCGGCCCTCCCCCCACGATTCTTTCAGAACGGAGAAACGAACGATGAGACGAACGACATTTTGCACCGCTGCATTGGCTGCAAGTTTATTTGGATTCCAAGCCGCGAAGGCTCAGGATGTTGGCGATGCCGTCGACGGGGCGTTGAATGCGACCGGAGAGGCGGCGGCCGAAGTGGGGCAGGAGATCGGTGAAGCTGCCGAAGCGGCGGTGCCGAATCAGCCAGCGGCCGAAGCGCAGGCGGAGCTGGGCGTCGATACGCCGGCGAATGCAAATGCCGACGCCAACGTTCAGGTCCAAGGCGATTGGCCGACCGCTGCGGATGTGCAGACCGGCACGAACACTCCGCTAGGTGTAGGCGTCGATGAGAACGGCAATCGACCTGCTGGAGTCGATGCCGATGCGGGAATCAATCCCGAAGCCGACCTGCAGTCGCAGCAGACCCGCGATTCGCAGGCATTGCTGCAAGGCGACGCCGAGCTTTTGGAGGACGCTCAAGCCAATATCGAAGTCAATCCAAACGCCCAAGCGAATAACGACGCCAACGACGAGTGGCGTTTCCGTCAACACAACGATCGCTGGTGGTATTGGTTGGGCGATCGTGGCAACGGTCGCTGGGCCTACTGGGATGATGGTCGCTGGTTCGACTACACCAACAACCGCTACTTGAACCCACGTCAGCAAGCGGGACATCACGACGGACATCAACCACGCCATCGCATGGGCTACCGCGGCGATGCCAATAATCAGGGCGAGTTTGATGGTCCCTACTACTTCGACCGCGACGGCCGCCGATACCGCCGCGATGGCGATCGCTACATGGACGATTCGCGTTGGAACGACCGCATTTGGGATGATGGCTACGGTCGTCGAAACCAAGGTTATTGGAACGATCGCAACAACGGACGCCTCGATACGGGAGCTCGCGCTGGAGCAGCGATCGGTGCCGGTGTTGGCGAAGCGATCGGCGGCCGCGCCGGTGGCCAGATCGGAGCTGGAATCGGTGGAGCGATCGGTCGCGATCGTTAATCCGGCTGAGCCCCATCAACAATAGCAAACACATGACGCCCGCTGCACCATTCGCGTGCACGGGCGTTGTTTGTTTAGTGTAAATCCACCCAGGAGCGCGGGGCGATGCCCACGCGGCTAAACGAAGGAGCCTCGGACCGTGGAAAGAATTAGCGGCGGGACGTAGTGGACGAGGTTACGAGTCCCAGCGCTTTGGTCTGATGCAAGAGGACTCGTAGCCTCGTCCACTACGCTTCGTTGAACGTAACGACGGGCGACTCACCCCTTCGTTTAACCGCGTGCCCATCGGGCCGCGCGTTTCTGACGTCGGCAAAACTCAGGGGCCAGCAGCGTGCTCGACTCGATGTATCAGCCGGCAGAAACGGCGATGCTACAGATAATACAGCAGCAAACAAACGGCCAGCAGCAGAGTGGCCCAGAGGGTCATTGTGCTGCTAGACCAGGTTCGGCCCAAGATGCCGCGTTCGTTGAACGTCGATCGAGTGAAGTCCATGATGCCGTGGACGATCACCACCATGTCGCTGCGGAAGGCGTCGTTGACGACATCGTAAACGGTTCGCAAGCCGCGGATGCAGGCGGGCAACAAGCGGCGGTAGATCCAGTCGGTGTCAAGATTCGTCGACCGCTGCTCGGCGGGATACAGCCCCGATTTCATCAACACGACAAAGGCCAGCAGTGCGAACAACAACAACTGCATTTGCGTGACCACGTGCGTCACGGTGTAGGGATGGTAGTCGACAGTGTAGGGGAGCATCCGGTACAGCAGCGGATAAGCGATTCCCAAGCCGACGCAGAAGAAGGCGGCAATCGCCATCGCGGTTAACATGTTCCAAGGCGCCTCTTCCACTCGCTTGCCCGAATCGTGAGAGAAGAAAGCGAAGAAGGGGATCTTGATTCCCGAGTGCTCCATCACGCCAGCCGATGCGATCAGCAGCACGATCCAAACCCAGAACTGATGCTGTTCCGCAGCGGCGGAAATGATCATCGATTTGCTGATAAACCCGCTCAACAACGGGAACCCCGAAATCGCTCCGGCACCAATGATGCAGAAGAGCGTCGTCCAAGGCATCGATTTATGCAGCCCGCCCAACTCGGTAGCCTTCGTCGTGCCAACGCGATACAGCACAGCTCCCATCGACATGAACAGCAGCGATTTGTAGATGATGTGGCAGAACGCGTGAGCCACCGTGCCGTTGATCGCCAGTTCGGTCCCGATCCCAACGCCGACGACCATGAACCCCAATTGGTTGTTCAGACTGTAGGCGAGCACTCGGCGAAGATCGTTTTCGATCACAGCAAATACGATCGGGAAGAGCGTCATCGCGCAACCGATCGGGATCAAAAGATCCAGCCCCGCAAAACCGCGGATCAATGAATATACGGCCAGCTTCGTCGTAAATGCGCTCAGGAAAACCGTCCCCGTCGCTGTCGCTTCGGGATAAGAATCCTGCAACCAGTTGTGAAGCAGCGGGAAGGCGCATTTAATACCTAGCGCCAGCAGGATCAAAGTCGCTGCCAAACCCAACGGTTGCCCTTCGACGACAAAACTGTCGAACGCTAGGCTGCCCGATTGCACGTAGTGGATGATCGCTCCGGACAACAAAAGCACGCCCGAGGCGACTTGAATGATCAGGTAACGCATCCCGCTGCGATACGATCGCTCGCTGTCGCTAGCCCAGATCAGAAAGACGCTCGACAGAGCCGTCAGTTCCCAAAAGACGAACAGCGTGATCAGGTCGCCAGCGCAACAGGCACCGATCGCTCCGCCGGCGTAGACCAACGCGGCGATATGCTGTCGCGGATCGCGGACATGCAGCGCGTAGATCGACGATACGATCGCGGCGATATGGAACACGATCCCAAAGATCCGGCTCAGCGAATCGATCCGAACCATATTCAGCGTCGTGTTGAACAACGCGATGTTGCCATGTTCGCCCGCGGGAGTGAGCAAAAACAGGCCGAGGCTGATCACTGAAAGGGCCAGGACGCCGTAGGCTTGCAGCCGACGAGCGACGAAGGGCAACACCAACGCGCCCAGAATCATGATCAAGCCAGGAGGTAGGTTAGCGATCATAATAATCCTCCTTGCGGCCCACGATCATTCGCAGGATGCGGCCCAGGAAAACGATCACAACAAAGGAGACGAAGCCGAACCAAGCTTGGAATCCAAACGAGGTCTCGATGTCGAAGTGCGGATGCGGATTGGTGTAGAACAGATCGGCGACAACCAACAATCCGCAAACGATCACCAATCCGGCGATCATCGCGTTGATGTTCCGCGGCCGTTCAAACCAGCTGGGCGGATCACTTACTTGTTTGGATTTGTGTTTGGAGGCATTCATTGCGATGAGACCAGCGGCAGCAAGACTTCGTAAATCGAACCGGCGGTGAAAAACAGCACGATGCTAAGCGCCGCGGTCAGGCACAGCGGCACGACGCACATCCACGGAGCCTCTTGAATCCCGGAGGGGGCCGCGTGCGGATCGGCTGTCGTTTCCTGAGGAGCCATGAAGGCGCGGATCGGAATGGGAATCAGATAGGCGATGTTCAACAGCGAGCTGATCATCAGCGCGGCGGTCAGCAAATAGTGCTGCGTTTCGACGGTGCCAACCGCGAGGAACCATTTGCTCCAGACGCCGCCACCAGGAGGCAAGCCGATAATGCTGAGCGATGCGATCAGGAAAGCTGCAAACGTGAAGGGCATCTGCCGCCCCAGCCCCTGCATTTCGCTGATGTTCTTTTTATGCGTCGCCACGTAAATCGCACCGGCACAAAAGAACAAGGTGATCTTGCCGACGGCGTGCATCGCGATGTGCATCCCTCCGCCGATCACGCTGGCGGGCGTCGCCAACGCGGCCCCCAGCGAGATGTACGCCAGTTGGCTGATCGTCGAATAGGCAAGCCGAGCCTTAAGGCTGTCCTTCGTCATCGCGACGAGCGAAGCGGTCACCAGCGTTCCCGCAGCGACATAGGCGAGCCAGATGCTGACGCCTGTCGTTCGCAGCAGATCGATACCGAAGATGAAGACGGCGACTTTAAGGACCGAAAAGACGCCGACTTTCACGACAGCCACCGCGTGCAGTAGAGCACTGACGGGCGTGGGAGCGACCATCGCCGCGGGCAACCAACGGTGAAACGGCATCAAGGCAGCTTTGCCAATTCCAAATGCAAACAGCCCCAGCAAGACGCCTAGTTGTGTTTCGGTGATCTTCCCATCGGCCAACGGCTCGGCCAGGATGCCGCCGAGTCGAAAGTCGAGTGTGCCGGCGATGTTCGACGTCCAAGCGATCGCGAACATGAAGAACGCAACCGAAGTCGAAAGCAGGATCCCCAAGTAGACGCGGCCTCCGTTACGAGCCTCGCGGGTGCCGTGGTGCGTGACCAACGGATAGGTGGAGATCGTCATGATTTCGTAAGCGACGAACAGCGTGAACAGGTTCGCGGAAAAGGCGGCTGCCAACGCTGCAAAGATCGCCGCGGCAAAGCAGGCGAAGAACCGCGTCTGATGCGATTCGTGGTTGCCGCGCATGTAGCCCGCGGCATAAACGGTCGTCAAAATCCAAAGCCCCGACGCGACCAAGGCGAACAGCATCCCCAGCGGTTCAACCGCAAAAGCGATCTCGAACCCAGGGATCATTTCACCGATATGCCACTCGGGACGTCCGCCGGCAAAAACGTGTGATGCCAACAGGCAGGTGATGCCAAACAGCGCGATCGCGATCGTCAGCGAAGCAGCTTCGCGCACGTTCGGCAGCTTGCCAACCAGGAAGACCAGGCCGACGCCGATCAACGGCAATCCCATCGCCAGGATCAGAAGGTTTTCAGGAGTCATCAGGGTGTTCCTCCCAACAAACCGATCGCAGCAAATTGAGCCAAGCCGGCCGAATAGACTGTCCAAACGCCAAAGACCAACGTCGATCCGACAACTAGATAGGTCGGAATCAACATTCGCAGCGGCGGTTCGGTCGCTTGGCCCGCGATCTCCGTCGGTTCGTTAAAGTACAACGTCTCGACGACTCGCCAGATATAAAGCAACGCCAACAGGGAACTCAGCAGCATCAAGATGCCGACCGGCCAAGCTCCCGAATCGATGACCGCCGTCAACAACATCCACTTGCTGACAAAGCCGGCGGTCACGGGGACGCCGATCAAACCGAGGCCGCCGACGGTCCAGGCGAATGCGGTCCAAGGCATCGTCCGCCCGGCGCCCCGCCAGTCGCTCAATTGGCTCGAACCCAACCGCAGCGTAAAGCAACCGACGACCATAAACAGACCACCTTTGATGATCGCATGGTTAAACATGTGGACGATCCCGGCGGACAGTCCTGCTTCGTTGCTGATACTGATCCCCAACAACATGTATCCGACTTGGGCGATACTGGAGAAAGCGAGGATGCGTTTGACATCTTGTTGATAGATCGCAGCGAGGGAGGCGGCGAAGATGCCGACGATCGCCATCATCATCAGCCCCTTGGCCAACGGCAATTCGACAAACGCAAACTGCGGCGAGATGATTCCAAAGACGATGCGAATGAACGTGTAGACCGAGACTTTGGTCGCCGTCGCCGCGATAAAGCAGGTGACGACCGAGGGGGCGTAGGTGTACGCTCCGGGCAGCCAGGTGTGCAGCGGAAAGACCGCCATCTTGATGCACAGCCCGATCGTTAAAAACGCGAACGCCACCAACCCGGTGCGGGTTTGCAAACCAACCGGCAACCGCTGGGCGATGTCGGCCATATTCAACGTGCCCGTCATCTGATAGATCAGCCCGATTCCGATCAGAATAAACGTGGCCCCCACGGTTCCCATGATCAGATATTGCAACGCGGCCAACGGCGCGCGGCGGGTTCGCCCCAGACTGATCAATGCGTACGACGACAGCGACGAGATCTCTAAGAAGACAAAAACATTAAAAAGATCGCCGGTGATGCAGATCCCCAACAATCCGGTCAGGCACAACAGATAGGTTGCATAAAACAGATAGTGCTTCGACGCCGGGATCTCGGCTTCCACACTTGGCGGCGCGTACAACAGCACGACCGCACCGATCGCAGAGACAAACAGCAGCACAAATCCGCTGAGCCCATCGACGACGTATTCGATGCCGTAGGGAGGCGCCCAATTGCCGATGTTGTAGTGAATCGGACCCGATCGAACGACCTCGGCCATCAGACCAACCGACATCGCAAAGACGGCGCAAGCGACGGCGAGAGCCAGTAAATAAACGAGCTTGCGATTTCCAATCAGCACGCACAGCGGTGCTGCAATCAACGGTACCACGATCAGCAGGACCGGCAGGTTTTGAGCGATCACGGCAGCCGATCCATTTCCAAAATCTTCTCCTCATCGATCGTTCCGTAGTCTTCACGGATACGCACGATCAACGACAGCGCCAGTGCGGTCGTGGCGATACCGACCACAATCGCCGTCAGCATCAAAACACTCGGCAAGGGATTGGAGTAGATGATCCCATCGACTTCTCCCGACATCCTCGCTCCCGCTTCGACCACCTCTTCCACACTCTTGCCCGCTGCGTGAGCCACCTCGGCCGCGTGCGTGGCAGCGTGTCCGGCGGCTTCCCCGTCGGCATGCCCATCGTGAGCGTGATTCTGCACGATCCGAGGAGGAACGATCGGCGCGGTACCGCCGTGGATCTTCCCCATCGTGATGTACAACAGGAAGACCGAGGTTTGGAAGATGTTCAGGCCGATGATCGATTTCATCAAATTGCGTCGGGCAATGACCATATAGAACCCGGTCATCATCAAAAAGATGACAACCCAGTAGTTATACAATCCGACGACTTGTTCCATATTCACAGAACGTGTTTCCTTCCCGCAAACGTGTAGAAGATCATCGTCATCACCGCGGTCACCGTGATCCCTACACCAAGCTCCACAACAAAGATCCCCAAGTGTTGGCCATGCGGCAGGATGCCGGGCAACAGGTGGTGGTCGAGGACTTCATAGTCGAGGAACTTTCCGCCCAACAAGATGGTGGTGATCCCCGTCCCCGCGTAGATCAAGACGCCCATGGCCATCATCTTTTCAACCGCCCAAGCCGGAACGACGCGCTGCACCGCTTGCAGTCCGAAGACCAATCCGTAAAGGATCAGCGCAGCAGCCAGGATCACACCAGCTTGGAAGCCGCCGCCGGGGCCAAAGTCGCCGTGGAATTGAACGTAGAAACCAAACAGCAAGATGTAGGGAATCAGTAGTTTGGTGACGACTCGAATGATCGGAAAGGCAATCATTGTGCGGCTGCCTCCCGTTCGGGTTCGTCTTTCTCTTTTCGTAAGATCAGCAGTACCGCGATCCCCGCCGTCAAGACAACGGTCGTTTCACCAAGCGTATCGTAACCGCGATAGCTGGCCAAAACGGCGGTGATCACGTTCGGTAAGCCGTGCATGTCGACTTGCGATTTCTCGACAAACGAAGGACGTGGGTGCAGGTGGATCGGGTCGTTTGGGTCGCCAAAGTGAGGCATATCCAACGTGCCGTAGACCAACGCGCAACCGGTGATCGCGACAACGGTCAACGGCACCAAGGCGGGCTTGCGGCGGCCGGCGTCACTGGGCCCGATCAAGACCAACGTGCTGAGCATCAAGACGGTGGAGATCCCCGCGCCAACAGCCGCTTCGGTGAACGCGACGTCGGGCGCGTCGAGGATCAGCATCCAGCTAGCGCTAAGAAAACTGTAGATCCCCGTGAACATGATCGCTGCCCACAGATCGCGGATCCGCGCGACAGTGACCGCGGTCGCGGCGAGCATGGCGAGAATGGTAAAGACGATTAGATTCATGCTTCCGTTCCCGAGCTTCCATCGCGTGGTGAGGAATCCAACACAGGTTTCAACCCATGTGTGAAAGCGGAACGCGCCAACGCGTGGCACGAACTAGGGCTGGTCACCAATAAGAAAAACAAGATCATCATCAACTTCACGGCGGCGAGACTGAGCCCCACTTGGAAGACCAGCCCCAGCAAGATCGCTCCGGCACCCATCGTGTCGGTGATCCCAGCACCATGCAGCCGCGAGAAGAACTCGGGCAAGCGGACGATCCCGATTCCACCGACGATCGAAAAAAAGGCACCGGTCAACATCAGGATCCAGCTGAGGATATCGAGCGCTATCATAGCTCGGTCCCCTCGCGGCTGAAGCTTCCGTATTCGGTGAATCGCAGCAGGGCGACCATCCCGATGAAGTTCATCAGGCTGTAGAGGAGCGCCAGGTCGAGAAAATCGCCTCGCTCGGTGGCGACATCCACCACCGCAATCAGCAGCACGGTTTTGGTTCCGACCATATTCAGCGCCAGCACGCGGTCGAAAACGGTTGGGCCGAGCATCGCTCGGATCAGAGCCAACGCCATCGTGATCAGGATCGCGATCGATGTTATCAGGAAGATGCCTGTCATGATCGTTACTTCTCCAATGCGCAAACGCGGCGATCCATTTCGCCGGAGAGGTCTTCGGCGGCCCCTTCAAACGACAAAGCGTGGACCAAGATCGAGTTGCCTTCGACGCGAACGGTCACCGTGCCGGGGGTCAGGGTGATCGAGTTGGCGAGGATCACGCGGCCCAGTTCGGTCTGTTGGTTCGCCGAAACGCGGATCATGCTCCGTTGCAGCTGCATTTGGGGGGACATGATGATCCCTGTGACTTCCATGTTCGATTGCACGATCTCTTTGATCAGCCACGGCGCGTAGGAGGTGAACGGTCGCAGGCCCAGGTGAGCCGGCGCCCCTTCCTCGTCGACAATCTTCATCCGCCGCGAGATCGCCACCGAAATCAGACACGATCCAACTCCCAAAGCGATCAGGAAAGGATCGTCAAAGTGCCCCGACCACAACAACCAGGTTGCGAACAAGGCGATGCTGAGAGTGATGATAAACAGGTATTTCACAGTATGCTCTACGCATTCTCGAACGATAGGCAAGATGGAAGCACTATAACCATCGATCAAGTCGACTTGCAGGGGGGCAAACGGCCATTTCATACTCTCGCTCGCCCCCGTTTCGACGCCTCCCCGCCAATGGCAACCGGTCCCGCCCAAAGCCGACGTGGCGGTGTCGAGGTCGCCGCCGCAGGGGCAGCGATCGAACAGCCCCGATCTTCGTCAAAACCGATTGGACCGCGACCCTTTGCTAGCCACTGTCGTCCGATTGCGATTGCTGTTGCAGCGGCTAGAGCTAGATTTCCGAGGCGATACCCTGAACGTGTCCCCCGCGCCGCCTAAGGTTGCGGTTACCCAAACGCCAGTTTCACCAACGCCCAAACAACGTGACGAACTACCAAGGCCTGCCCGATTCGCTGAGTCTGATGCTGATGAGTGTTAGTCTATTGGTGGCGTTTTGGTTCAGCGGCCCGCGCGATTCGGGCGGCGGGCGTGTTGTCGCGGCGATCGATTCGCTCTCCAAACGCCCCTGGATCAGCCTGCTGCTGGTGCTGTCGGTCTCGTTGTTGACGAATCTCGGCCTGACGCTGATTCGGTATCCGTTGCCTCGAATTCACGACGAGTTCAGTTATCTGCTGGCCGCCGACACCTACGCCTCGGGGCGGCTGACCAATCCAACGCATCCGTATTGGAAACACTTCGAGACCTACCACGTCCTCTCGCAGCCCAGCTACATGTCCAAGTATCCGCCAGGCAACGGGATCTTCCTGGCGATAGGGCAGGTGACCACCGGGCATCCGATCGTCGGCAGCTGGCTGGCGTTGGCTCTGGGAATCGCCGCCACCTATTGGGCGTTGCGCGGCTGGCTCCATCGTCGCTGGGCTCTGATTGCCGGACTGTTGCTGGCGATTAACGTCCCGATGCTGATGGCTTGGGGACAAACCTACTGGGGCGGCGGAGTCCAACTGCTCGGCGGTTCGCTGTTGATCGGCGCCCTGCGGCGGATCATCGACCGCAACCGTTGGCCACGCCCGGTCTGGCAATACGCCAGCCTGTTTGCTTGCGGAGCGGTCATTTTGGCGAACAGCCGCCCGCTGGAAGGCTTCTTGCTCTGCGGCGTCGCAGCGGTTGTGTTGCTCCGCTGGATCTGGAAGTCTCCCGCCTCGGATCGTATCAACAACTTGGTTCAGTTGGCTCTGCCGAGCCTGTTGATCGGCGGCATCGGGATCGCGAGCCTGGCGATCAACAACGCGGCGGTCACCGGCCGGGCGACTCAGTTGCCCTACTCGGCTCACTCCAAACAATACACCGCCACCTCGATGGTGATCTGGAACGCATTGCCGCCGGTTCCGGAATACAACCTTCCCGCGATGGGAGCTTTCTACCGCGACTGGTGCCGACAGCGACAACTCGATGCGCAAACGTTCGCCGGGTATACGGCATTGGTAACCAGCAAGCTGCAGCATCTGAGTCACTTCTACACGTTCATGGGCGGTCTGTGCCTGTTGCCTGCGTTAGCGTTGATCCGCCGCGACCGATGGATGGTGTTTGCCGTCGCCGTTGTGCTGGGGCTGTTGGTGATCGAGTTCCAATTCGTCCACTCACGGACCTTCCCGCACTATGTCGCTCCGGTCGCCTGCCTTTTTTATGTCGCGTTGTTCCAATCGCTGCGATGGCTGCACGCCGCCGGACACAGTAATCGGCTGGCCCGCATGGTCCTGCCGACAATCGTTGTCTACAGCCTGTTAGCCTTGATCGCGTATGCAGTCGGCAACGCCACGCGCATCGAATCGCCCAATCGATCCGAGATCGTCGAACTCCTGGAACAAGAGCCGGGCAAACATCTTGTTTTGGTTGAATACTCACCCGATCACAACGTCCATCGCGAGTGGGTCTACAACCGCGCCGACATCGACAACGCTCCCATCGTCTGGGCCCATCGCCTGGGCCCAGAAGCCGACGCGCCGCTACTAAAACATTTCGCCGATCGCAACGTCTGGCTCTGGCAAGCCGACCGCGGCGTCGAAGGTCTGTCGCAAATCGAACTCCCGGCCGACAAACGGTAGCGTACTTGAGCCCGTAGGGCGGCAAACGAACTGCCGGTGGTGTAAGCCACCGGAACTGAGAAGCCCCAAGAAGCTTCAAAGGCCGGAGGCCGACACACTACAAACCTGCCATTGGTTTTGGTTGGGTCCAGCAAGAACTTGTGCCGGCCTCCGGCCTCGTGATTCCGCAATGTTTACTACCGGTGGCTTACACCACCGGCAGGGAATGTGTCGGCCTGCGGCCTGTTGCGCCCTGACTTTGCCCAGAGTCTCCTCGCTCGGTTCACACCGGGACTCCTGAGCCCGGAGGGCGGAACAACAACTGCCGGTGGTGTAAGCCACCGGAATCTAGCAGGCCTAAACAGTTCCAAGGCCGGAGGCCGACACACTACAAACCTGACTACGGTTCTGGCTGTGTTCAACAAGACCTAGTGCCGGCCTCCGGCCTCGTGATTCCGCAATGCTTACTACCGGTGGCTTACACCACCGGCAGAGAATGTACCGGCCTGCGGCCTGTTGCGCGCAGCGTTCACACAGTGTCTGATCACCAGCTTTCCCTTCAGGACTCCTGAGCCCGACGGGCGGAACAACAACTGCCGGTGGTGTAAGCCACCGGAACTGAGAAGCCCCAAGAAGCTTCAAAGGCCGGAGGCCGACACACTACAACCTGCCATTGGTTTTGGTTGGGGACAGCAAGAACTTGTGCCAGCCTCCGGCCTCGTGATTCCGCAATGCTTACTACCGGTGGCTTACACCACCGGCAGAGGATGTGTCGGCCTCCGGCCTGATCCGAGCAGTCTTCACACAGTGTCTGCTAACTAGCTTTCCCTCCAGGACTCCTGAGCCCGGAGGGCGGAACAACAACTGCCGGTGGTGTAAGCCACCGGAACTGAGAAGCCCCAAGAAGCTTCAAAGGCCGGAGGCCGACACACTACAACCTGCCATTGGTTTTGGTTGGGGCCAGCAAGAACTTGTGCCGGCCTCCGGCCTCGTGATTCCGCAATGCTTACTACCGGTGGTTTACACCACCGGCAGGGAATATGCCGGCCTCCGGCAGAGAATGTGTCGGCCTTCGGCCTGACGGGCGCCCCCCTCTCACCCCGCATCATTCAACTTCTGAAGCTGATGGTCCGAGAGGGTTGGCGGTTGGGGCGGGTAGAATTTTTGGTAGTAGGCTGGAAAGCGGTAGTAGGCCAATTGTTGGTCGTACCAACGGGTCAGGACATCGTGCAGGACCGACGCGATGACGGGGTGCTCGCTCGCCACGTCGGTCGATTCCTGCGGGTCATTTTCCAAATCGAACAGTTGAACCGAATGACGCTGGCGATCGATCACCAGCTTCCATCGGCCGGCCCATTGCACGGCATCGCCGAGCGCGGCACCGCTGTTGACGTGATGAAAGATCAGCCGCTGCGACAACGGAGTTCGCTGATCCGACAACAGATCGCGACCTTGCAAGTTGGGATGCGTCGGCCAATCGAGCAGCCCCATCACGGTTGGCAAGACGTCGATATGTTCCAACGGATAATCGTCGGTCGCCGGAGCGATGAGGTTGGGAGCGTGGATCACCGTCGCCACGTGCAGCGCCGGTTCGACCGGCTCGCGGGCGTGCCCCACCGATCCGTTTTCGTGGAACGCTTCCCCGTTTTCACCCAACACAACCAAGATCGTATCGTCCAAAACGCCTTGCTCGCGGAGATGTTCCACCAAGCGGCCAAGCTCTTTGTCGCAGTTGTGGATCGCATTGTAGTAGGCGTTGCGAACCAGCGGCGTCTTCTCCGGCGGATGGTACATAAACGTCACGTCTCGATCCATCCGCGCCGGCTGAAACGGCTCCTCCGTCCCCGGCGGCAACTCATACGGAAAGTGCGAACTCTGCAGGTTCATGCTGATGAAATAGGGTGTCTGACTGGCAAGCTGCTGGTCGATCCATTGCAGCGTGCGGTCCATCGTTTGGTTGTCGTACAGACTGCCGGCGTGGAACGCTCCCACCGCTCGTTCCAACGCAAACCCAGGATCGCGAGCCGATGTGTAGGTCGTCAGGTTGCTGCGAGCCGAATCGAAGAACAGATCTAACGAAGGGACGTTCAGGAATTGATCCATCCCTCCCCACGATTCGTTTTGGCTGGACATGATCGCTGTCGCGTAGCCCGCTTGCTTAAACAGATCGAAAGCCAACGTCTTCGGCCACGGATCGTCGCTGCGATAATAATGATGCCGCTGAGTCCGCAGCGGATAGAGGGACGAAACGATGCAGACGTCGGCATAATCGCTGTGCGTCGATTGCGCGTAGGCTCGATTCCAAGTGAGCCCTTCGGTCGCCAGGCGAGTCAGATTGGGAGCGACCAGTTTGCCCTGGTGCCACAAGCCGACAACGTCCGATCGCAGCGATTCGATGGCGACAAAGATGACCGATGGCCGCGCTGTCTTTTCCGGCACGGTCCAGGTTGCGTCGCGAGCGACCAACGATTTCGCATCGATCGTCGCCTGGATCGGTTCGTGAGCCAACATGTCGTAGCTGGAGGAGGCGAGCGTGACCAGCGGATGCAAGCGGCTGCGAACCGATTCGATCCGCGACGCCGATCGTTGAGCGCTGAGATCGCCAGCGATTGGCATCCAAATCCCCATCAGCACGATTCCGGCAAGAATCCAGCTGGCGCGAAGATCGCGCGGCGAGCGGTCGCGAGACAACGGCGGCGTGTTCCGCAACAACCAGCAAAAAGCCCAGATCACCGCCGGAGCAGCGAGGCTTGCCAAGACGATCGATCGCCGTTCACCCGAGCCCATGTGATCCCAAGTCGAAAGGAGCGGGTTGGCGACGAGGAACAGCAGCGTATCCAAAGTGGCGAAGCGACCGATCTGAGCGTTCAGCCCCCAGCTGCCGATGCTGATCGCAACGATCATCGCCAGCGTGCAGCCGACGGCAACACGGAACAGCCGCGCGGCAAGCGAACCGCCACGGTCCTCAATCCAGTCGGCGGTTCGGGCGAGTCCGTAGATCGCCCAAGCGAGCGTGATCCACATCCAAGCCATCATTGCGATAGTGAATTGCGCCAGCGGCGAGCCTTCAGCCAGGATGCCGCCCGAGTTGGTGATCTGCAGGGCGAGATCGATTCCAAATCCGAGGGAGCAGAGCGTCGCCAGGATTCGCGTCGGGAAGACCGTATCGACGGCGTAGGCCAGTCCGCGAAGCAGTTTCCGTTTCATCGTTGGTCTCAATTGGGTTGGGGCACAAAGCTTGTTTTTGTCATGGAAACCTACAGCGCAGCACGTTGTCTTCTGGCAACATTCGATTGCAACCCCGTCCTGCGACCCGCGACGGGCAGGTGAGTTAAACGGTTGCAGCGATTGTGCTGTTTGCATCATCGCGTCGCTTGGGGAAATCGATGCGGGCAAGCTGCATGCGTTGCAAATTCGCATCATCGATAAAAAGGGTGTCGTAGAGTCGTGCAGCAACTTGCCGATTCTTTCGCGATCTTCGATAGCCTCTTTACCGCACGATCCGATCATGAAAAACCCAATTCGAACGCTGATGTTCGCGATCTCGTTGGCGGTCGTCTGCAGCCATGCGATGGCGACCAACGTCATGTGTCCGGTGCTGCGCGATCGCGAAGCAACCGACGAATACGTGACGACCTATCAAGGGAAAACGGTTCGCTTTTGTTGCAATGAGTGCCGACAGGAGTTCGAGCAAAACGCGGAACTGTACGTCAGCGAAGTGCCTCAATTACAAAACCTCGCCTGGGGCGATCGGCTGCGTGATTTCTTCGACACCAACACGCGATACGTCGCGATCGGTTTACTGCTGACTCTGCTGATCGGCTTGCGAGCCTACGGCTACCAGTCTACGAATCGAATCTGCGACGATCCGCCAACCGAAGCGGCGATCGACGTCGCTGAACAATTTGCTCAACCAGCGTCCCTTCCACCCGAACGCTTGCCATTGCGGCAGCGGATGTTGACCGCCAAGGTCTCCCCGGTGATCCCGTTGGTGATCTTGTGCGGCTACTTGGGATACGAGATCTGGTCGCTGCGCGATCACATCGCATCGACCGCCCTCGCCGAAGAGATCCACTTTGCGACCTTCTACGATTTCGGAACACCTCCGGTCCCCGAACGCCCTGCCGATCTCGAGAACCGTTTGTCGGGATCATATTATCGCGGCAACGACGAGCGCAGCCCGCGGCTGTTCAACGAAGGGAACTACCGTACCGCAACCTTTCATATCCAATTAGTCGACGCGGAAGGGACGCCATTGGTTGTCGGGGACGACATTTCCGATCGCGAGGTCTTTCTGAACCTCGACATCGACCGGCCACCGTTCACTCCTGATTTCCTCTATCTGCCACGGGTGATGGAGACGATGTTCTTGACCCGCAAGAGCGAGATCTTTTTGGGACGCGACAGTCCGGTCGAAGATGCGGTCATGCTGGAAACAGTCGAGCCGATGCAGCGTTGGAACGCACGTTTTTCGCTGGGCAAGATCTCCTGCTGCAGCAAAGAACTGCGCGGCGTCGTCTACGTCTGCGAACAACGCTTCTACAAACCGCACTGGTGGTCCAGCAGCGAACAGGTCGGCGGAGCGCGGATGCATTACGGCGTTCGGTACGATCTGGCGACCGAAGACGGACGGCTGACCGACGCGTCGGACATCTACATGGGAGCACTCTATCGGACACGTAAGTTTCCCAAATGGAAGGTCCCGATGACCGAGTGGTTCTCGCACGAACCGATCCCCGAACTGCCCGGCCCCAACGTCGAAGATAAAGCTCTGCTGGGAATCGACGACCACGAAGCCGATCGCGGCGTGATCGCTGAAACGCTTTAAGCGGTCGCCCGAAGGCACGGCTTCTCAAGCAACATGCTGAGGCAGGCCATTTTAACAACAATGCAATCCACCCGCCCGGCGAAGCTGGGAGGGTCGGAAAACGAGCGTCTAGCAACTTTGCCGGGGAGGGGAATTGCTGAGTCGAGCGACGCGGGTTGACTTGTGAACGGCCCTCCCCGAACTTCGCTGCGCTGGTTCGACCCTCCCATCGCAAACTGCGTTTGCGGGAGGGTGAAGTGCTGTTGCTGGCGACGTTCGAATTTACCCGCCCGGCGAAGCTGGGAAGGGCGGAGAACGAGCGTCTAGCGAGTTTGCCGGGGAGGGGAATTGCTGAGTCGAGCGACGTGGGTTGAAGCGCGGACGGCCCTCCCCGAACTTCGCTGCGCTGGTTCGACCCTCCCATCGCAAACTGCGTTTGCGGGAGGGTGAAGTGCTCGTGCTGGCGACGTTCGAATTTACCCGTCCGGCGAAGCTGGGAGGGTCGGGAAACGAGCGTCTAGCGAGTTTTCCGGGGAGGGGAATGCTGAGTCGAGCGACGCGGGTTGAAGCGCGGACCGCCCTCCCCGAACTTCGCTGCGCTGGTTCGACCCTCCCATCGCAAACTGCGTTTGCGGGAGGGTGAAGTGCTGGTGCTTGCGACGTTCGAATCTACCCGCCCGGCGAAGCGGGGGAGGGTCGGGAAACGAGCGTCTAGCGCGGTTTTCCGGGGAGGGAATTGCTGAGTCGAGCGACGTGGGTTGAAGCGCGGACGGCCCTCCCCGAACCTCGCTGCGCTGGCTCGACCCTCCCATCGCAAACTGCGTTTGCGGGAGGGTGACTTGCTGGTGCTGGCGACGTTCGAATCTACCCGCCTGGCGAAGCTGGGAGGGTCGGGAAACGAGCGTCTAGCGAGGTTTTCCGGGGAGGGGAATGCTGAGTCGAGCGACGCGGGTTGAATCGCGGACCGCCCTCCCCGAACCTCGCTGCGCGGGTTCGACCCTCCCATCGCAAACTGCGTTTACGGGAGGGTGAAGTGCTGAACCGTGGAATTCTATAGCTGCTGCGATCGTAGGCCGCGCGATTAGACGTCGGTGCGGCGGCGCGGGGCGGAGGATTTGAACAGTCCCGAGCTAGCAGCAGGAGCGGCGGCCGCTGGGGCGGGGGAATCGTGTCGTAGGGTTTGGCTGCTTTGCCCGTGCGATTCGGCGGCGTCCAAGTCGCCCAGATATTCGGCTTGCACCTGCGGGTGACGCTTGACGACGTCGGGCGTTCCATCGACCAACACTTGACCTTTGGCGATCACGTAACATCGATCGACGGTACTCAAGATCTCGCGGGCCGCGTGGTCGGTGATCAAGACGGCAATCCCCGAATCACGCAACTGGTGGATCACGCCTTGGATCGATTGCACGGTGATCGGATCGATACCGGCAAACGGTTCGTCCAGTAGGATGATCCGCGGGTTCGATACGAGACAGCGGGCGATCTCCAGGCGGCGGCGTTCGCCACCGCTGAGCTTACCGCCACGCGATTTGCGAATGTGGGTGATGCTGAATTCGGTCAGCAGTTCCTCGCAGCGGGCCTGCCGTTGCTTGCGGTTGTGTCCCAGCAGTTCCAACAGCGCCAGGATGTTCTGTTCGACGGTTAACTTCTTGAAAACGCTGGAGTCCTGCGGCAGATAGCCCATCCCGCCGTCGCGGGCGCGGCGAAACATCGGCCAATCGGTGACCTCTTCGCCGCCCAGGCAGACACGACCTCGATCGGGATCGACCATCCCGCAGATCATCTTAAAACTTGTCGATTTACCGGCACCGTTGGGGCCCAGCAGGCCAACGATCTCCGCTTCGTTGACGTGCAGGTTCACACCGTCGACGACTTTGCGGCGACCATACGTTTTATGAAGATCGATCGCTTCGAGAATCGCTAGTGACATGTTCGGCATCCTTGCCAATGGAGTTTGCGGAGTTCAACGTCGCAGCGCGTCGTCGGGGTTCGACGACGCGGGGATCAATGGATCAATTTCATGCGGCGAAAGTTAGGCGTGAAGGGGACCGGCGTATTCCAGGGGTGAGGCCAGAAGACGAAGACCGCTTTGCCAACCAACAGGTCGCGAGGAACAAAGTGCTTGCCGGTCCAGCCCCGGGCATCGGCACTCTCAGGACTGTTGTCGCCCAAGGGGAAATATTGCCCTTCGTCCATCGTGTATTCTTGCGAACGGCGAGCGGCCCACAGCTTGGTCGTGCCCCAGTCCTCGGGATTGCCCAAGATGCGGCCTACGCTGCGCGGGTCGTTGGCGACGCCGTGATCGCTTGAGTAATCATTAAACGCACTGCCGTAACGCGATTGCTTGGGCAACGCGATGTAGTACTTGTCTCGCAACACGCGAACATGGTTCAGCGTCGCGGCGACGCCAGAAACACCGATCGCCAACGGAGCACCGTCCAATGGATTTTCGGCGGTCCAATAAGGGCGATCCTCTTCCCGCGTTCGATAGCTGCGGCTGTCGTAGGTCGTTGGCCGATCGAAAAGGACCTCGTCGCCATCGATCCACAACCGCAGTTCGTCGTCGTAATTACTGAAGCGGATATCGATCCGATCTCCCGCGCGCGCTGTCGTCTGTCCGACGGGTGACTGCATCGCCGTTGGATCGTCGCTGGCCTGTCCGACTGGCGGATCGAAGGGATGCTGTTTGTCGCCGTCGACGATTTTCAGCGTCGCGTCGCCGGAGGTGAGGTCGATCGTGCAGCGATACTCAACGCCTGCGCGGACCAACATTAGATCGAGAGCACCTTCGCCCGGTTCGGTTTCGATGTCGATTTCCATCAACAGATCGCCGACCCAGTGAGCGCCCATCCGACTGTAGGCTCCCTGTTGGACATCGCCAAACTGCGAAAGACTCTGCCCCGAACGATACGAACTGAGGAACTGACCCTGTTCGTCGTAGACCTTCCAACGCGGCACGGTCAGGTAGCCGTTGTAGGCGTAGAAGTCGGTGATCGGCAGCACGCGGTAGGGCGAGGCGTTATCCAGTTTGATCCCGTTGCGAGCTTTGTCCCACGCATCGGTGCCGGGCCAGTCGTGATAATACCGCAGCCAGCGCGTTTCAGATTGGCCGGCGTCCAGCTTGGCTGTCATCCCGCCGGTGTCGGCTCGCGTCTTCCAAGAGTCCTCCGGTGGCGAAGCCGCTCCCTCGTCCCAGGGTTGCCAACGCAGCGGCCATCGCGCGTCCAACAATTCTTTCGCCTGGTGCGCCGAGTCGTGGACCAGATGGCTCATCGACAACAGCTTGGAGAGTTGTTGCTTGCGAGCGATCTTGAAATCTTGGGATCCATCGGGGCGGATGTAGAGATCCCCGTTAGTGATCCGGACGGTTTCGTTGGGCAGCCCCACGATCCGTTTGATGTAATTTTGTTTGGCGTTGCCAGGATTCTTGAAGACACCGACGTCGAAGCGTTCCGGTTTACCAAACGCATACGAAAACTTGCTGACCAAAATTCGATCGCCCGAGAAGGTCGCGTCGTTTGGGTTCCCCTCTAGATCCAGTGGCGTTTCGGATCGGCAATTGGGACAGATCGTGCCAACAACGACCATGCCGGTGTTGCGGTCGGGCAGCTCGAGACTCGCCCCGGTGCGATAGTTCTCGCCGCAGTGCGGGCAATAGATATCCTTGTGCGTCCCCATCAAAGTCGGGGCCATCGAACCTGTCGGAATCACGAAGGCTTCGGCGACAAACGCGCGGAACAGCAGCGCCAAGATGATCGCCACGACGATCGATTCCACCGTCTCGCGAAACGATTGATTTGGTTTCGCATCGGCGGTCTCGCTGTCGCGAGCCGATCGCTTCTTCTTACTCAATGCTGCATTCATAGTGACTTCCGCTGGATGATCCGTTGGCCGGTAGTGTAACGGAAGTGGCAGTTTAGAGAAACTTGAATTCTCGCGCGGCCTGTGACGTGCTAGCTAACAGGCCGCCGATCCAAGATCGATGCGAAAAAAGGCTGTCGCCCCCAATCATTCGATCGGGGCGACAGCCAAGTTTGGATCCGCCAGCGATGCCTACGCCCGCGGTACTGAATCGCCTGGGCTTATTCCAGGATCATGTCGTCGACGGTGTGCTGCGTCGGGATCATCGGCAACACGTGCTCTTGGTAAGGAACTTCGACATCCAACAGATAAGGACCGTCGTAGTTGATCATTTCCAAGAGGGCTCCTTCGAGGTCGCACTTCTTGCTGACCGTGGCCGCACCGCAGCCGTATCCCTTGGCGATCCCGACGAAATCGGGATAACGCTTCTGAGCGTAGGCGAAGCGATCGACGTTGCTCTTACCGCGAGCTTCTTCGTGATCGATCGGGCCCAAGTAGGTGTGGGCGCGGTTGCGTTCGTTGAAGCGATCCTCCCACTGAACCACCATTCCCAGGTGCTGATTGTTCAGCAACAGGACCTTCACGGGCAGCTTTTCGCAGAAACAGGTCGCCAGTTCCTGGATGTTCATCTGGAAACTGCCGTCGCCATCGATGTCGATCACTAACGCGTCGGGGTTTGCCGCTTGAACTCCCATCGCCGCAGGCAGACCAAAGCCCATCGTTCCCAATCCGCTGCTGCAAGCCCAAGTTCGCGGCTTGTTGAACTGGAAGAACTGAGCCGCCCACATCTGGTGCTGCCCAACGCCCACCGAGACATAGGTGTCGCGGTCTTTGGTCAGGTTCGACAGCGTGCGGATGGCATGCTGTTGCAGAATGCCGTCAAACGATTCGTCGTATTTGAACGGATACTTGGCTTTCAGGGCCTTACAGTCGGCGACCCATTGGCTGATGTCGGTGGGTGCTTCGACGATCTTCAGCAGTTCGTTCAGCGTATCGGCAACGTCCGCGTTGACGGGGATGTGAACCGGTTTGTTCTTGTTCAATTCCGAAGCGTCGATGTCGACGTGAATGATCTTGGCGTGCTTGGCGAATTCGGCCAGTTTGCCGGTCACGCGATCGTCGAAACGAACGCCCAACGCGATCAACAGATCGCAATCGCGAACGGCATAGTTGGCGTAAGCCGATCCGTGCATGCCCAACATGTCCATCGACAGTTCGTCCTGGTTCGGGAACGAACTGAGTCCCATCACGGTCATCGTGGTTGGGATCCCGGTTTTGCGAACCAGTTCGCGCAACTGAGGGCTAGCACCTGCAGCGATGATGCCGCCACCGGCGTAGATCATCGGTCGCTTCGCCATTTTGATCGCCGCAGCGATTTGGCGAACCTTTTCGGGAGCAACCTTTGGCGCTTCGGCAAAATAGCCGGGCAGATTCATTTCCACCTCGTCGGGAACGCTGATCGATGCCATCTGAACATCTTTAGGCATATCGACCAAAACGGGGCCCGGACGGCCGGTCGTCGCGATATGGAACGCCTCTTTCATCACGCGAGGCAGATCTTCCAGGTCGGTGACCAAATAATGATGCTTGGTGATCCCGCGGCAGACTTCGACGATCGGGGTCTCTTGGAAAGCGTCGGTGCCGATCACGCCGGTCGGAACCTGGCCGGTAATTGCAACCATCGGAATGCTGTCGAGTTTTGCATCGGCTAGCGCGGTGACCAAGTTGGTCGCTCCGGGGCCGCTGGTCGCCATCACAACTCCGACGCGGCCGGTGCTGCGGGCGTAACCTTGAGCGGCAAAACCGCCCCCCTGCTCGTGGCGCGGCAGGATTGTGCGAACTTCGGTCCCGAATTTCGTCAGCGATTGATGCATCGGCATGCTGCACCCGCCGGGATAGGCGAACAGGACGTCGACACCATGATCCACCAGCGATTTGACTAGGATATCCGCACCTGTCATCAGCTGTGATTCGGATTTGGTGCTAGCTGTACTCATCTAAAACGTCTCGCTCATTTGGGGGTGTAGTGGTCTGTTCGAACGAACTGGCATTTACACGAAGTCATCAAAACATCGAATCTATGCGACGCGCGGGCATAACGCCTGCTCGGTCAGTTTACACAATGATTCTTGATTTGGAGAGGGCTAATGCCGGTCAATCTCAGCAGGCATTTGACTCGTGCCGACGCGATTCCCTATGCGCCGGTGACTCCGAATGGTCCGAAAGATGGAACGGACAAGCATTCGCCGCGAAGGGTTCGCCATGTTCGCTGACGTTCTTGCCGTCGCCGCCGGCGGCGCCATCGGTTCCTCCTTGCGATTCCTGGTCACACTGGCCGCCACAACCGCCTTAGGACTTGGTGCCGCCGGAACGATCGCCGTTAACGTGCTTGGATGCCTGTTGATCGGCGGCCTGGCCGAAGCGACGATCCTGGGGACCAGCATGCCCGATCGCCTGCAATTGGCGATTCGCGTGGGGCTTTTGGGTGGCCTGACCACTTTTTCCACTTTCGGGTACGAAGCGGTTGTGTTCGCCGAAAAGGACGGCTTGGGTCCCGCCACCGCCTATGTGACCGCGAACCTCGTGCTGGGGATCGGAGCGGTTTGCCTGGGGATATTTGGCATCCGAGCGCTCTACACCTGAGCCATCGCCGGCTCACGATCAAGTTCACTCCAACCACTCGTCAACGATTCGAACACGTTCCATGATTGCAAACGCATCGATTCAACAGACCGCTGTGATTTCGGATCTATCGCTCACGCCACAGCATGCGCAACCGGGCGCCTTGGCCGCTTGGCACGCCCAGCGGCCAAGGCGATTCCGGCGATCGGTCGTTCCAATTTTGGCACTGCTGGTGGCCGTTTTTGCACAACGGCAGCCTCCACACCTGCAGGCGGCCGAGCCTCCAGCGACTGAGAAACGGGAGAGCTTGCGCGACGATGCGTCCTTGCGGAGCATCTGTTTTGTCGATGCCAATCAGGGCTGGGCTGTGGGAGACCGTGGAGTCATCTGGCATACGCCCGACGGAGGCCTTCATTGGTTGGCGCAGGACAGTGGGGTCGGATGCCGGTTGGACTGCGTGCAATTTATCGATCCGCAACAGGGTTGGGCTGCGGGCGGTTGGTACGAGGCCGATACACAGATCAGCCGTGGCGTGTTGTTGCAAACCCAGGACGGCGGCAAAACGTGGAAGCATCTGGAAAACGAACTGCCTCGTATTCGGCAACTGCAATTCACCTCGCGACGGACGGCGATTGCCGCAGGCGACTGGTCGCCGGTCCACTTGGGATCGGTCTTCATCAGCTACGATGCAGGCCGTTCGTGGCAGTCGATTCCGCGATCCGAATCTCAAGCGATCCGGTCGCTCGGCATGGCTGGCGGCGCGATGTTGACGCTCGATCGATCGGGGATTTTATTTCGCAGCGAGCGCCCCGAAGCGCCAGCCGATCCGGTTTTCTCCGATCGCCGAATGCAATGCATCACGGCGACGCCAACCGAACAGTGGCTAGCAGGTCGCGACGGCGCTGTCGCATTTAGCCGCGATGCGGGGCTCAGCTGGCGACCACTGAATCGACAAGCGACAACGGTCGACATCAGCCGCTACGACTTGCGTTGCCTGGCCAGTGGCGGCAGCCAGGTCTGGATGGCAGGCGTTCCCGGCGACAAGATCTTTCGCAAGACAGCTCAAAACGAAATCGTTGCCGTCGGCAGCGGGATCACCGCGCCGATCCACAACCTGCACTTCCTGGACGATCAAAAGGGATGGGCCGCGTGCGGGATGGGAACGATCTTGCACACCGCCGACGGAGGACAGACTTGGCAGACGCAGCGTGGCGGAGCGCGTCGCGCGGCGGCGTTGTTTGTCAGCCGCGAGGCCCGCGAACTGGCTTGGTCGATGATCGTCTCCAACTCGTTGGAGCAAGGCTATCGTTCGATGGGAGTGATCCACGATCGGGGTGGCGAGCGGTTGAACGATCCGTTGGAACATTCGGCTGACGAATTGGCAATGCAGGGGTTCAGCGATGTCGGCGGGTGCGAGGTGCTGGCGATCCGCGAAGATGCCGACCCGCGAGCGTATGCAACCGCTATCGATCAAAGCCTGCAAACAGCGCAGCCCGCAGTGGTCGTGTTGAGCGATGACCTGACCGCCGAACAGCGGACTGCGTGGCTGCGAATTGCCACGGCCACGCCGACCGTCGAGCGCGTCTTTCACGTCCATCGTGGCGAACGAGGCGACGTGGTCGTGCATCCGTCGGCGATCCTGCCCGCGGCGGGAGCCGTTGTTGGCGAAGAGTGGGCCGATGTGCTGTCGGTCATTTCCCCAGGCAAAACCGACGTCGATGTGATGGTCGCCGATCGCTTGTTGGATCGCGAGGCGAGCGTCCAGTCGATCGAATCGTTGCTGCATCGATTGCCAATCGGCGCCGGAGGGCTTTCGCGTCGCCTGCCGCCGCATGGCAGCCGATCGCAATTGGCGGGGCTGCAACCGCGTACACGGCATGCCGAATGGATCCAACATTTGATCGATGCCTGCTCGATCGCCGACGATTCCAAAGGCCTATTTGCTTCGCGATTAAAACAATTGACGAAACAAATCCGGCCTTCGGATCGGCCGCGATTCATGCGTGGGCTGGTCCTGCAATGCCATCGGTACGGCGAACCGTCGCTCTATCGCGAGGCGCTTCGCGAGACAGCAGCGTTGGTTCCCGAGAGCCCCATCGGTCACTGGGCCGATCTGATGTTGGCGGCGATCGATGCCAGCGAGGAATGGACGCGGTTGCCCCAGGGACTCAGCCAAGCTGCAAGCTTCGCCAATCGCGGGCAACGCTCTTCCCCAGTGGCCTATGGATCTCCCTTCGAACAGTCCTCGCCGGTCGTGTTGGCTAGCAGCAGCGACGAGCAGAGCGGAAGGAAGATCCGCGAAACCGAAACTCCCGACCTGATCTGGCGTCAGCATCCGATCCGCCTGTTATCGCAAGCGGGCGTGCTGGGAGAAGCTGCAAGTCCGGCGCTGACCTCTGGCCTGGAACGGTTGTCGACCGCGGCAAGCGCGGGCCCTTGGCAGTCGCTAGCTCGAGAACAATTAGCCGCTCGGCAAGAGAACAAGCAATCCACTGGAGTGCGTGCGGCCTTCAGCACCAACCGCCCTGTCCTCGACGGTCGGCTCGACGAACCGTTTTGGGGACCTGTCGATCCCACGGTTCCCGCCACGCAGCTGCGCGTCGGCTACGATGCCGACTACATTTACATTGCGATTCCCGACGGCTTCCCCGGCAGCGAAAGAACCGAACCGGCATCGCTGCGGCAGCGTGATGCGGATCTCAACGACGTGCAACGGTTGAGTTTGCAGATCGATGTCGACCGCGATCTGTTGACCGCTTACCAATTCGAGATTGATCGCAGCGGCCGCTGTCGCGATACCTGCAACGGATTTGCGCAGTGGCAACCGATGTGGTTTGTCAAAACGACCGATCACGACGGACAATGGAATGCCGAACTGGCGATCCGGCGAAAAGATCTCAGCAGCCTGCCGGTGGCTCCCGGAGATGTCTGGTTTGTGCGGCTAAAAACCTTACAGCCGAACGAAGTCGCCGATTCGCCGATCTCGTGCTCCCCCACCGGATGGCAGGCGTTGGCGTTTGAGTAACGGCATCGCGGCGACGCTCGCCTGGGGCTTACGCCACGAGGCTTTAGGCGCCGGGCACGCCACGGCGATACCGAATTCCCCAACAACTAAGAATCGTCGTTGGATTGTTGCGTGGCGTTTTGCTGAGGCTGCGGTTGCTTCTTGTTCGGCTTCTCCTTGGCCTGTTTGCCTGGCGCATTTGCTTCGGGTTTCTTGTTTCCAGGCCAGGGACGCAGCAGGTCGGTTATCATCTGCATCGACTTGGCATCCATCGGAACGCTTAACGATTGAACAACCACGGTTGTGTCGGGTTTCGCGTTTTGGTCCATGTATTGGATGATCTCTTCGATCGCAGGCAACCATTCCTCTTGCGCCGAGACGATGATCGTGTTGGAAAGCGCATCGACACCAACCGACAGCGCCCCTTCGAACGACGCTTTGACCTTCGTCGGTTTACTGTCCTTGTCGTCATCGCCGCCGCCAAAGATTCGGAAGGTCCGCGACGAACCCGAACTCTGTTTCTCCTTGTCGGCGCCCCCGGAAAACTCTTTGTCTTTGGAGGACAACAGGTCGCGGAAGACATCTTTGACCGTCGCCGCGACGACGTTGGCGTCGGAGTATTCGAGCTTAAAAACTTTTAGGCGACGGGCGCTGATCGATTCTTCCGACGGGGCGCGGTCGTAGATCTCGATCAACTCCGCAATCGTCTCCATCTGCTGCGGCGTGGCATCGCGGACGAGGATCGAATTGGTGTCGATGTCGTAGATAAACCGCACGGGACGACGACTGGCCAGACCGTTGTTCTTCGACTCATCCTTGAAGTCCATGCCCATCCAGGCACGCATCCAATTGTCGCTGCTGTCGCTCGATTTTTCGTCCTCGAAGTACTCGTCCAAGTTCAATTTAACGAGCGACGCCAAGGCGTATTGCAGATAGAAAACACGGTGTTTCTTGGGAGGCGGGGCGAGTCGCTGCATCAACTCTTCCAACGCGTCGAGCGCCTGGGTGTCTTGCGAGCTCAAGATCAAGCGGCCATCGTTGGCGATCGAGATCGTGATCGGCGGCAACGTTTCGTTCCCCGTATTCTTCGCATCGTCAGCGGCCGTTTTCTCGTTACCAGCGGGCGATTGCGCCGCGTTTCCCGTCGATCCTTGCGAAACTTGCGGCCGCATGAAAACAGCGGTCTGCACTCGCGGTCGCTTTGGCACCGCGGTCGTCCTGGCGTCGTCTTGTTCCGCGGAATCCGTAGGCTGATCTTCGTCGGATGGCGACGATTCGGACTCCTCTTCCACGGCGGGCAAATCTCCTTCGACGCGGATCGGATTAGCGGTGGCAGGCCACAATTGCTGCAGCTGGCGAATCAAATCGGCTGTCGATTTCGCTCCCCGAGAATCCTGCACCCGAATCGTATTGGGATTGCCGCTGTCGCCGGGCAACTCGCCCAGCTTGACCAACAAGTTATTGACGGCTTCGAGTTCGGCTTTGTTCGCGAACAGCAGCAGGCGATTGTTTTCGATATCGGCTTCAACACGGAAATCCGAATCGGGCTTATCGTCATCGTCCCCACCACCACCGTAGCGCCGGTAGTAATAGTTGTTGCGATTGGAGTCGTCTTCCTCTTTCTTACCGATCAACAGATTATGGATCGTGACGGCCGCTTGATCGGCGGGCAGTCGCTTCAACCAAATGACTTCGATCTCGCGTCCCGAACCATCCAGTTTGTCGATGATCGCGCTGATCTTTTCGTGATCTCGAACCGTTGCGCTGGCGAAGATCACCTTCGCATCGGCGTCCATCTGCAGCATGGTTCGCGGGTCGAGGTCGCCGATCTCTTTGAGTGCGGTCACGACCGATTCAGGCTTGAGGCTGACCAAGGCGTACCGCCGCATCTCGACAAGGCCATCGGTTTCCCCCGGTTCGCCAGTGACCAGGCTGCCACCAGCCGATCCACTGGGAACATCCAGTTGCTCGATCGTACGTTCGATTTTCACCAGCACGTCGGGAGGAGCGTTGACGAGAACGCTGTTGACCCGTTTGTTCACCGTCACAAACACCTCCGGGGCGCTGTCGCCTCGCAGGAACTTTGTCACGTCTTTCCCCTTTTGCTGCATCTGCATAAACAACTGCAACCGCTGCTGTTCGACTTGCAATTCGTTGGGGCTGCGTCGCGACGAGGGGTCCAAGCCCAGCAGGATCATGACTTGATCGGCGACATAATCGGCGCGGACGTATCGGATATGAAATTCGCGTGGCACCTGATGCGAATCGGCGGCGGCGTGTTCGGCGTTGATCAATCGACTGACGTCGCGGAGGTTGGCGACCGCATCGATCACCAACAGTCGGTTCGACGACACCAGCGGTTGCACCTTGCCGTTGGGACTCAGCAGCGATTTGACATCCGCCGCTAGCGCTTCGGCTTTCAGTTTGGTCGGTAGCGGGAACGTGATCTTGGCGAAATCGTAGGGTGACAGGTCCATCAATTCCGCTTCGTCTTCGACCCGCGGCAACATGCTGGGGTCGAGTTTGTCGATCTTCACGATCGACAGCACCTGCCCGCGCAGCAGCATCGTATAACCGCGATCCAGCAGCAACCGATTGACCAGATCGCGCGCCTCGGTGATCGTATAGCTGCGGTAGGTAATCAAGTTCAGATACCCGCCGGGCATCTGTTGCCAATCGAGGCTGTAGCCGCCGACATCGCTGAGCCATTGCAAGAAGTCGGGCCAAGGCTGGTTCCGGAACCGGAAACGGATCCGCCCGTCGGGATCGGGACGCAGTTCGAATTCCTTCGCATCGGGCGGCTCCGGCGGTTCACCCGGTCGCATCACCACCTCGGGCGGGTTTGCCTCGTCTCCCTTCTTGTCGTCCCCTTCGGACTTTTTGTCGTTGTCCTTTTCTTTGTCTCCCGGCTTGGAGTCCTTCGATGGTTCCGGCCCCGCCTTGGGATCGCCTTGCGGTTTCGAAACCGCAGCCGGTTGACCGCGATTGGCTTGTGTGGCAGGGGCAAATTGGGAGAAGGCAGGTGCCGTCCAGGTCAGACACAACAAAACGATCGTGAAGACACTCGCGAATTGCCTTTCGGAGGTCAGAGATTTCATAAGATTCGGTCCGTGGGATTTTCGGCTGCGGTTGGAGGGAGGCTTCGTCGAGTGAAGAGGGAACCGCCAAGCCGCTGGAAAAGAGGATGTTTCAGCGGCGGAGACTTATCTAACAAAAGCGATTTTATTTCTCGTCACGCTTCTTCTTGGGTTTGCGTTTCTTTTGCGTTGCACGCGCCGACTTCAATTCGTCTTTCGTTTCCGCCAGTTCATGTTCCAACGCCTTTTGCCTCTTCTGCATGTCGCCTGCTTTTTCCATGACCTGATCGAGCTGTTCGCGCAGCATATCCCGCTGCGTTTCCAGTTCCTTCGACCGCAGTTCGCGCATCTGGGCTTGCTGTTCCGCTGCCTCGACCTGCTTCGCCATCGCTTGCAATCGTTGACTGAATTCCTGTTGCGCCTTCGCGGCCTGCGTTTGCGTCGCTTGGGCTTGTTTCAAGTGAACTTTGGCCCGTTCGGCATGTTTGGCCAATTCATCGGACTTACTGACCAATGCGGCCTTGATCTCGTTCATCTGTACAGCAAACGCCTTTTTTGCCGCCTCATGATCTTCCGCTGCCGCTGCGATCTTCTTTTTCATCGCCAACTCGCGAGCATCCATCTCTTTCCGCGTCGAGCCCAGGCCGACCGAGATCTCGTCGACCAGAACCTTCAGTCGCGTGTCGGCCGCTGCGATTTCTTCCGCGTGCGTTTTCCGCATCTCCGCGAGCTTTGCTTCGAGCTGTTGCACGAGGGGAGCGCTCGCGGAGTTTTTCGCGGCACGCTGTTCCGACAATTGCAATTGTTTCGAAAGACGATCGATCTTTTGGTTCGCTTCGTTCAGATCTTGCTGGAATTTTGCGTACTCTTCCCGCAGCGCCGCCTCGCGATCACGCGGCGCGGGCAGCTTGGGGGCGTCCGAATCGGGTGTCACGGTACCGTCGCTGTTTCGCGGCGCCTTGATTTCCAGCACCGATTGGCCCAATGTCGTCGAGGTTTCGCCAGCATCCGCAGCTCGGGCGGCGGCTTTCTCGCAATCGACCGTGCACGGGGGCGACGGCAGGCGTTTGGTGGCATCGGCTTTGACAGGCTTGGGAGGGATCACGGGGCCGACCGAGATAACCCGTTCGCCCTGCGCAAGGGCCTGTGATTGCGCCTGGGCGGTACAGGCAGCCAGTGGCACGAGAAGAAGCGTAGCCAGGGCGCGATAGATCGTAGTCACAGCAGGACTCCCCAGGAGCGGATTCGCGGAAATCGAACGAGTTGGTGGAAAGGAATCGCCCATTTTGAGTTGGTTCGCCGCCCAACGCAAATGAAAACTGGCGTCTGGGACGCCGTTGGGACGAAAGCCAGATTTTTCAAAACTGTGGGAATCGTGCGAAACCCGGCACGACGGGCGTGGTTAAAAGCCTTCGTAAAAACAAACTTTTCAGCTGAGCCGCTTGGCGTCCAGCGTGACCCTTCGTGTGATTGGAGTTCTAGCCCATGTTCGTTCCCTCTCGAAATTCGCTGTTTCTATGCGCAGCCATCGCGCTTGTCGCGACCCCTGTTTTGGCACAACCCGGTGGTGGACGGGGCGGACGTGGTGGCGGCCCCGGTGGCGGAGGAATCGGCAATAGCAAGTACTTGCCGGTCGCGGCCGCTTTGCGTTCCGAAGAAGTTCGCGAAGAGATCGGTTTGGAGGCCGAGCAAGTCGAAGCGTTGAAAAAGATGAACGATCGTGAGAACGGTCGGCGCGGTGGCGAGCGTCCCGATTTCCGCAACATGTCCGAAGAGGAGCGGGGCGAATTCATGGCCAAAATGCAAAAGGAACGCGAAGCCCAGATGGAAGAATCCAACGCGATGGTGGAACAGATCTTGCTGCCGCCGCAACTGGATCGTCTGCGTGAAATCGCCATTCAAATGACAGGGGTCAACGCGCTGTTCACCGATTACGTCACGACCGAATTGAAGATCACCGACGCTCAGAAAAGCAAGCTGACCGAAGCTCAAACCGCTTCGCAAGCGAAGATGCGTGAAAAGATGCAGGAGATGTTTGCCGGTCGCGGTCGCGGTGGCGACGACCAAGCCGGAGAGCGTCCCGATCGCGAAGCGATGCGAGCTCAATTTGAAGAGGTGCGAAAGAGCGTCGAAACCGATCTGTTGGCGGTATTGTCCAGCGAACAGCAAGCCGAATTCGAAAAGCTCAAAGGCGTCAAGTTCGACCTTCCCGAACGCGCATTCGGAGGACGTGGCGGTGAAGCGGGCGGTCGCGGCGACCGTGGAGGACGTGGCGGTGAAGGCGGGGGGCAACGGCGCGGCGGCCGACAACGTCCTGAATCGTCGAACGAATAATTCGATCGTTGGGGGCGTCTGCCCACGACCAGAATTCGCAAGATCCTTGTTTCAGCCCCGCTGAGACAAGGATCTTTTTTGTTGCTGTGCCAACCGGCGAGTAACGGCAGAGTCGCGTGGTCGGTAAATGCAGGCATTTCGAAACAGCAAAGAATCTAATGCGTTTGTGGTGTCGGTGCCGATACCCCACCTTGCCACCGACTGTGAATTAGCAATCATAAAGCAGACGAATTACTGTCCCACTTGCGAAGGCGCCCCATGAATCAAGAGATCTGGAATTCCCATTCCTACCAAAGCGTGCAACGCCAACGTCAGCTGACGCTTGGGGATTTGTTACTGGAAAACCGTATCGTCTTTTTGCAAGGCGAAATTCATACCGGCAACGCAAATGAAGTGGTCATGAAACTGCTTTATCTGCAAAGCGAAAACCGCCGCAAAGATGTTCACTTCTACATCAATTCGCCAGGCGGCGACGTGATCGCAACGCTCGCGATCTACGACACGATGCAGATGCTGTCATGCCCGATTGCAACCTACTGCGTTGGCCAAGCAGCCAGCGGCGGGGCTGTCTTGTTGGTCGGTGGAACCAAGGGGAAGCGTTACGCTTTGCCTCATTCGCGCGTGATGATGCACCAACCCGCCGGTGGCGTGGGTGGTCAGATCAGCGACATCGAAATCCATGCCAACGAGATCTTGCGTTATCGCGATGTGCTCAACGGCATCCTGGCTGAACACACCGGGCAGACCGTGGAAAAGATCGCTCACGATACCGACCGCGATTTCTTCTTGACCGCTCAAGCCGCCAAGGAATACGGAATCGTCGACGACATTTTGACCAAGCCGCCGATGGGTGCCGAAGACGAAGTTGCCAAGGGCTAGCCGTCACGAGTCAGCCGAGTCAGATTTCATTCACCACGCATTCATCCCCGATTCCACAGGTTGCCCACGATGCCACTGATCCCTTACGTCGTCGAGAAGAGCGGTCGCGAAGAGCGAGTCTACGATATCTACAGTCGCTTGCTGAAAGACAGGATCATTTTCCTCGGCTCACAAGTGAACGACGAGATTGCCAATTCGTTGGTCGCGCAGATGCTGTTCCTGCAGTCGGACGATCCCAAGGCGGACATCCATCTGTACATCAATTCGCCCGGCGGCAGCGTTAGCGCTGGCCTGGCGATTTACGACACGATGCAATTCGTCTCCTGCGACGTGGCAACCTACTGCATCGGCCAAGCGGCTTCGATGGGTGCAGTGTTGTTGACCGCCGGTGCCAAGGGAAAACGATTCGCGCTGCCCAACGCACGGATCATGATCCACCAACCGTTGGCCGGAATGCAGGGAACCGCCGAAGAGATCCGAATTCACGCTGAAGAGTTCCGCCGCATCAAGCGGAAGCTGAACGAGATCTTGATCCACCACTGCGGCAAATCGATGGAAGAGATCGAAAAGGACACCGACCGCGACCGATTTATGTCGGCCGATGAAGGGGTCGAATACGGCTTGATCGACAAGGTTGTTGCTTCGGTTGCCGACAAGGTTTAATCTGCGGCCAGCGATACTTTCAACTCGGGTTCCCACAACTGCTTCGACTCGCCGGTGCGCGGCGAGTCGCCAACGTGGTTTTCGGAAACCTTCCTAGAGCTCCGATTCCCATGGCTGCTTCGACGGCGTTGCCCGCAGACAAACGTGCCCAGCAGGGCGGCCTGCTGTTTCTGGCATCCCTGCTGGTCTTTTTTATTGCCGGAATCGTGACGTTTGTCTTGTACGCCAGCTGGCGTGAGACGGCGTTCATCCAGGCCGAGAAGCTGCCGCTGTCGTTTGCCTGGAGCACGTTGTGCTTAGTCTTCGTCAGTGGCTTGCTGCACTGGGCCGTCGCCAGCGTGCGACGCGAGCACTGCCGTCAAGCACTGCTTCTGTTGATTGCGGCGCTCGCCGGATCAGTTGCTTTCTTAGCGATTCAGGGTCTGGCGATGTGGCATGTCGCAGGCGGGTATGCCACCGCGGGGCTCGAAGCGGGCCTGGCCGGCATGATGTTGGTGCTGGCGCTGCTGCACGCGCTGCATGTGATCGGCGGAGTCGCGGCACTGGTGATCGTGACCATCCGATTGTCGCGCGGGCTGTATGATCACGAGCGGCACTGGGGGATCTCGTTCACCGCCCTCTACTGGCACTTCTTAGATCTGGTTTGGATCGTGATGCTGTTCGCGTTCTGGTACACCAGCGGCGGATTTGCCTCGTAATGCATCCGCCCTGCGGAATGCATGTCCTTGCCAGCTGCTCGATTCTGGAAGCTTAGGCGGCGTTGAAGAGCACCCGATTGCGTGGGACATTGCGGAGCGATTCTTTTCCGTAGGTCGACAACATGGCATCGGCGACTTCGAAGCCATGGCGGAACAGCAAACTGAACTCGCCGTGCGTGAGTTGCCGCAGGGTGGTCTCGATTTGCCCGACCCGCCGCACTTCGTCATCGGTCAACGCCGGCTTGCCTTGGACGGGGCTGCGGGCAAACACATTTTTGGTGGCAAGTCCCAGTCGCAAATAGGCTCCCGATCCGGGATGTTGTTTGAAGTGCTCCATCAACATCCTTGCCCGCAGGCTGCGCACTTGGTCGGTCGCAACATCGACCAATCGCAGCGAGGCCTTCAGAAAACCGGGCCGCCACCTCGACTGGCGGGCGTCGCAAGATAACGGTCGCGAAGCGTCGCAGACGATCAAGTAGTCGGTCCCCTCACGAAGCCCTTCGCCGGGTTTAAACAGTGGCTCGACGCCCAAGTTGTCGTAGACGCCGCCATCCCAAAGATGCAGATGCTTGTACTTGGGTGGGATCCCTTGCCAGTCGTCGTCGCGGAACTCTGACCACGCGTATTTTTTGGATCGAATCAACAAAGGGCCGACCAACCCTGGTACCGCGGCCGAAGCTGCCAGTGCGTGTGACAAGCGGAACTCGGGATCGACGACATACTTCGTCCGGTAATCGCCCATCAAATCGCGCTGGAAACGCCAGTTTTTTCCGGTTTGATAACAGGTCGCGTTGATGATCCATCGGGGTGCGATCGGTAAATCGGCCAGAGACCCTTTCAGCCCCCAAGTGCTTTCAAGCACGTCCCCCAGAACCGAAGCGCGGCCCGACGCCAAACGCCACGGAAACATCAACGACTGCGCCACAAACGTCCGCTGCAGATTTCGCATTGTCAAAAGTGACAGACAGCGTGGCACCACGTCGTGCAGGTATTGTTCGCTGCTTGGCCAACAATTGCCCGCGGTGGCGAAGACCAGCCCTGCGGCCAAACTGCCCCCGGAAACGGAGGACACGATTTTCACGTTCCCCAATAAATCCTGCCGCGCAAGACGAGCCAACACCCCCAAGTGAAACACCGTCGCCCGGACACCTCCCCCCGAAAATGCAAGTGCGATTTTCATGAACCAATTGCCATGCTGAGCTGAATGGTGGCGCTACGAGGGCTGCCGAGTGCGGTTGAAATCAATACGATACGTTGGTGCGACGATCGTAAAGTTGGACCGATCCATAAGTCCAGATCAATGCCGCCGTCGAGGCCGCCTGTGCGACGAGAAGGCCGACGCGTGTCGGTGGTTTTGCCGTCGATGTGGCTACAGTTCAAAATACTCTTCGACAGCTTCCCGCAACGTCGAAGGGTGCGAGGGAAGCCCGGTCCAGTCTTGGAATCCGTTGGCAAATCGCTGGACCAAAACATCGACCGCCGAAACGCTGGCGGCTTGACCGACGCTCGGCAGACGCGTTGCGGGGTCGAGAGACAGTTCGACACAGCAGCCCACGTTATGACAAGCTTCAATTTCCAGTTGCTCGATCGGACAAGGAGTTCCGTCGTCGGAATCGGCGCGGATCAAAACGGCGCTGGTTACCAGGGGCTCGGATTCGGCTTCCGCAACGCTTTCTTCAGCGTCGCTGGCCGGCGCCCCCGCTGCAACGGTCGGCTGCAATACCGCGGAGGAGACCAACGTGCACGGTTGCGAATGCGCGGTGAAATAGGCGGCGATACCACGCGCTTGAGGTCCGGTTCCCAAAATCCAAACTTGGTTGAGATCGGGGACCGCCTCGCATGTCAACTGATAGACGGCGCGGCCGAGTTGATTGCTGCCAACCCAGGTTCCCCGCAGCGGTTGTAAAAAGTCGATCCACAGATCGGCAGCACTGCCAGTGGTGAACTGTTCGGCGTGGCCGGATGCTTGTGTTTCGAACGGAGACGCAATCGCGACCCCAGCGAGCCCCAACGCCTTGACGCCACGGACCGCTTCATCAAAGGAATCGGGTTGAACGTTAAAGGATACGAATTTCCAATCCAGGCCCGCTTCCTGAAGCGACCTCTCGAAAGCGAATTGCATCGCATTCCCGGCGACCGGGTAACCGATCACGCACAATGTCGGCTGAATGGCGGGGTGCAATACCATCGCGTCACCGTCCCTTAAAATCAAAATAAAAACCCGGTCGCGGCAATCGTTACCGATGGCCAGCGACCGGGCGATCTTTGCCTTCACACAAAGTTTGTTCTCGGCGGCGGATCGACTTGCCAAACCGCAAGTCGCCGTGCCACCGACGTTCGATCCGGACTAACGCCGGACTTGGCTCACGCGGGTTGCCTGCGACCCACGCACCAAATGTGCTGGGGTTCTGCGAGCATTCGCCTGTGAAGGCTTCGGCTTGGGCAGCGTCTCTGCAGGAGGTTCGACGGCGTGGGGAACATTTTGCTGAGGCAGAATTTGCGGATGCAAACTCGGTCCCTGTTCGTGAATGATTTCGCCGTTGGAGTAACCACCGTGCGAATAGCCGACTTCGACGCTATGGCCTTGGCATCCACAACCGCCACTGGAACCGTAACTGCCGCACGAACCGGCCGAGCATCCGCAGCCGCCTCCGCCACAACTGGTGCCCATGTATCGGAAGCCCCAGATCGAGGCCAATCCGCGTCCACAGGCGGGACCGACAGGCCCACAGCTTCCGCCGTCGCATCCGCCACCGCAACCGCATCCACCGCCACCGACATAGTCGCCGCAGCTATTGCAAGGATCACAGCAAGCCGGTGGACAGCTGGCCCATTCGTCGACATACAAGGTGCCACAGCCGGAATTGCAACCGCCGCAGCCGAAGATGCACGAACCGATCGAGCGGAACAGACCGCAGACAACCGCACAAGGGTTGATGCAGCACGGATCGCATACCGGACCGCCGCAACCACAACCGGGGTCACCGCATCCGCCGTCAAATCCGCAGGCAGGTTCGTAACCGCCATTGAATCCGCAAGTCGGCTCACAGCCGCCGCTGCCACAGCTATCGCAACCTGCGATTTCGCCGCAACCGCCGACATATCCTGGGCCGTACGCTCCATATCCTCCAGGGCCACAAATGCAGCCGGTGGACATGACAATCAGTGAAGCTAGCATCATGCTAGCGATCAAGAATCGCATTGTTTTCGATTCCTATTTGGGTGTGAAGGCTATCTCGTATTAGCATTTGGGAGACACGCTTCCGTTGTGTCGCGAATGCCAACGTCTCTTGACTCAACCTTCGTTATCGTCACCCCTAATCGGGAAACTTGATCAAATCCGCAAAATCGGAACAATCGTCAAAGTCGCCCTGTTTTGCCTGACTGGAAACAGGGTGCCGCGAATCGGAATTTCCAAGGGCCCAATCCTCGCTCGCCCCGCGATGTCCTATCATGCACCCTGTGCGGGGATCCCGCGTTCGCTCGCTCCATTCAATCCGGGAGACGCTGATGGCTCGGGAACCTCAAGACCGCGAAGATTTGCTAGCTGAAGCATCAGGGCTGCCCGTGCGCGGCGCGTTGCGTTTGCCGGACGATTGGGAGGTGGTTGTGGGGTTCCGCGACGATGGATCGGCCAGTTGGTTCTTTGCCGCCGACCCCGTGTTTCAATTCGATCCTCAGTTTCAATTGCGTCGGGCTTATTGTGATGGGATCCGATACGCCGTCGCAGGCGGACAGATCGTCCGTCTCGAACAATTGGCTTCGACCGGACGCATTCACTTGACGAAACATCCGCTTGATCGCCAGCAGTCCGACCAACTCCTGGATCGCTGGAAACAGAACATTCACCAAGTGCGGACCGCCTTCGAAAACAAAACGCACCGCTGGGAAGGGGCCTCGGTTCCAATCGATGCGTTCGAACACAAGGTGATGCAATGGATCTCCGACGTGCCGTCTCCACCTCCGATTGCGAAGGTCTCCCGCTTGCCACGCCGCCGATCGTCGTAGCGCCGGAAGATTGTTTACCGGGAACGGATCCGAACGCAATAAACGGTTGCGGCATGCAGATCCAAGCGAACAAATCGTTTCCACTCCAATTTGCTCAGTTGATCTGAGAACCAATTTGTTTGGTTGAGATCCGCATGTCGTTGCACATTGGCCCATGGTGCGCAGGTCGCATCGCTTTGGTCGCCTTCGATTCCGCGACGATTTCGCCAAAGACCAACAGGTCTGGTGGATACGATTGATAGGTTCCATGCGAACCAGAGCGTCGACGAGCGAAGACCATTCGTTTCCCAAGGCGGAACACGAATCAGCGCTGCGTCTCGCGAAAGGGGGCCCCGAAGGTTTCAACCCACGGACGACCAGTCAGGCGTGACACTTGCCCCGCAAGGAATGAGTGTCAATCCGCGACGCGTTTCGTTCGGAACGCTGAACTGCGTTGAATGCTTTTTATGGGATCCTCCGAACGCTCGATCGATGGCGGATCCGGCGAATGGTACTGCGCAGATTGGCACCAGTTCCGCTGTTCTTTTAAACGCGGGAACCTCGTCAGTGCAAAGCTGATACTAGCGGAGTTTCGCAACTCGGTGGCGGTTCAAATTGCTGAGGAAGGATTCTGTGTCGGTCAACCGAATTCGTGTCCGCAATCGCAGGCCTTTCGCCGGACGTGGGATTCCTTCCCACATTTGGGACACTTTTTCTGGGTCCACGTTGTCGCTTGGGGTTTCGCTTTGGGACTGCTACTGGCTTCGTTCGCTTTGCGTTTCCGTTCGGCTCGAAGCTTCTCGGTGCGTGCCGAATCTGCCTGCAAGACCGCGCACTGCGGATGAATTCCTCCATTGGAATAGGTCCGTTTGCCACAGATCGGACAGACCTTCCCCGATTCTTGAACTCTCCAAGGCGTCGGCTTCTTCTCGCTCATCGCGGCCTTCCTCCAGGCATGCACGCACCCCGGTCGGACATCCACAAGCCTTTCCTTGCTCGCGCAACTCGCAACCTAACTAAAGCACTTAATGGACAAATCCAGCTCGTACCCACAAAGGCAGCGGCCGGTGTTGTCGAAAACGCATGGGAGGAATACCGAAAAACACCCGGCTTCCGTTTAGTTCCTTCTGCGACGCTCGAAACAGTGCGTCGGCGGAAAAGCAACGTAAGAAGAAAGGAACTCCAAAGCAAAGAGCCCATGCGACATTGTTAACTAATGTACAGCAAAACCGGGCAAAAGTCCACGAAGAACTCGGCAGCCGCCGTGGTGGTGGCGTTTTGTACCCTGCATTTGGACCCTGAGGATGACCGCCGGAGAATTCCCCTGGCCAACTTGGAAGCGCACCGCCAGAACAACTATCATGGGGCGCAAGTCTCGGACGACGCGGCGTTCGCCCGCTGTTGGTCCCGCTGGCATCAGTCCTCATCCCCGACGGAGTTGCCCTTTTATGGCTCGCATTCAATTTCCATTCGCATTAACTCTCGCGACCTGTTTGATGTCAGCAGCGATCGCTGTTGGTGGTGACCGGCCCAACGTGTTGTTGATCTGTGTCGACGATTTGAAACCGACCATTGGATGCTACGGCGACCCCGTCGCGGTCACTCCCAACATCGACGCCCTGGCATCGCGAGGCGTTCGTTTTGACGCGGCCTACTGCAACCAAGCTGTCTGTTCGCCCAGCCGCAATTCGTTGATGACAGGACTGCGACCGCAGACGATTGGCGTCTACGATCTGGGAACCCACTTCCGCCACGCAGCGCCCGACGCCATCACGTTCAGCCAGTTCTTCAAACAGCACGGCTATCGAGCGGAGGGACTCGGCAAGATCTACCACACCGGCCACGGCAACCTCGACGACAAGGCTTCCTGGAGTGTCGCGTCTTGGCGTCCCAAGGCGGCTCAATACGTCCAACCGGAGAGCTTGCAGAACCACCGCCCCGATTCGAAGGGCAGAAACCGCGGGCCGGCCACCGAAGCGGCCGATGTCTCCGATGAGACCTACGCCGATGGCAAGATCGCCCGCGAAACAATCGCTCGTTTAACAGCGGCCAGCAAGCGGCAAGACCAACCGTTTTTCCTCGCCGTCGGATTTATTAAGCCCCACCTTCCGTTCGTCGCTCCGCAAAAATACTGGGACCTCTACCAACCCGATGCGTTGCCGATGCCCGAGGTCGTGTCGCCCCCCAAGGGAGCACCAAGTTACGCTCCAAGCAAAGGAGGCGAACTGCGAAGCTACAGCGACATGCATGACAAAAAGGTGATCGATCCGCAGACGACGCGGCACCTGATCCACGGCTACTACGCCGCCACCAGTTACGCCGATGCGCAGATCGGTCGCGTGATCGACAAAGCCCAACAACTCGGACTGCTCGACAACACGATCGTCGTGCTGTGGGGGGACCACGGCTGGCATCTGGGCGATCACGGAATGTGGTGTAAGCACTCCAATTACGAACAGGCGGCGCGGATCCCATTGATCGTTGCCGCACCGAAATCGCAACCGGGACTCGTCAGCAACGCGCTCGTTGAAACGGTCGACATCTACCCCACCGTCGCTCAACTGGCAGGCCTGCCTGAACCGCAAGGGATCGATGGAATCAGCTTTGCCAGCCTAATCAACGAACCGACCGACGCCACGCGCGATCACGTCACCCATGTCTATCCCCGCGGCAGTCGCTTGGGGCGGGCGATCCGCGATTCGCGTTATCGGTTGGTCCAGTGGAAAGCGCCGGGCGGAAAAGATGCAACGGCGGAGCTGGAGTTATACGACTACCAGACCGATCCATTGGAAACAAAAAACGTAGCGTCGGAGAATCCTGAGGTGGTTGCTCGGATGCTGGAACTACTGGCCAAGCAACCCGAAGTGAAACGCCAATGGAAAGCGAAAGGAAAGCCTGGCGCGAATTCCAACGCAAAAGGATCCCCGAAGGCAGCTGGCAAATCGAAGCCAGCCAATCCCAAAGCGAAAGCGGGAACCTAGCCAAACGATTTAGCGACGATTCAGCATTTCAAGGGTAGTAAACGATGTCCGCGGCAAGCCATAGAAACTTGTTGGTTGGTGCCATGGCGGTGCAATTACGGCTGATCGATGTCGGTGACGTCGCCGCCGCGATCGTCCGCTGGACGGAAGACAAGTCGCGTTCGTTAGAAGATTTGCTGCTTGCCGAGAATCGCATCGACGAGCAGACCAAGCAACTGCTGACCTCGCTTGTCGACAAACAGATCCAGCGGCACCACGGTTCGGTAGAAGATGCATTGGGAACGATCTGCCCGCCATCGGAACCCTCGCTGTCGACACTCTGCCAGTCGCTGCGACCGATCGAAGATGCCGACGTCACCGATTCACTGAACTCGATCTCCGATATCGCGACCGAGTCGATCGACCCGTGGGCAACAAATTTTCTTGACACGGTGCCAGATCCGGCCCCCGACGACTCGGCGGCGGCGAGTCACCGAACGCGATATCAAAAGCTGCGTGATCATGCCAAGGGAGGACTTGGCCAGGTCTATGTCGCCCGCGACGAAGAGCTGAATCGACAGGTTGCCTTAAAACAAATTCAGGCGAGGTTCTCCGGCGACCAGGGAGCTCGGCAGCGATTCATTCTCGAAGCCGAGATCACCGGCGGGCTGGAACATCCGGGCGTCGTCCCGGTTTATGGTCTGGGTGTGTACGAGGATGGGCAACCCTATTATGCGATGCGGTTTATCCGTGGGCAGAGCATGGAAGCGGCGATCGCATCGTTTCATCAGCGGTTCTCCAAAACGGGAGCGCCCGCGTGGCGCGATCCCGAGCGGACGTTGGAACTGCGGAAGCTGTTGAGTCGCGTTTTGGATGTCTGCCAAGCGATCGCGTACGCCCATTCTCGCGGCGTGTTGCACCGCGACATCAAACCCGACAACATCATGCTGGGAAAGTATGGTGAAACGTTGGTCGTCGATTGGGGCTTGGCGAAAGTCGCTGGATTAGACGATGTCGAAGCCGAGGCGGTCGATGAACCGCATCTGGCTCCCGCATCGGGAAGCGATTCGGCGCCAACACGCTTTGGCAGCGTGATCGGAACGCCGGGCTACATGAGTCCCGAACAGGCCAGTGGGCAGATCGACGCGATCGGTCCCGCAAGCGACGTCTACTCGTTGGGGGCTTCGCTGTACTGCTTGTTGGTCGGCAAGCCACCGTTTCAATCGCGCGACGCCGACGGCAATCCGCTAACGATCACTCAGTTGTTAGAAAAGGTTCGCAACGGTGAATTCACCGCGCCGCGTCAGATCGATCCTGCGATTCCCAAACCGCTGGCGGCGATCTGCGTTCGCGCGATGGCCAAGGATCCCGAAGATCGTTACGCCAATCCGCTGGAACTGGCCGATGAACTGGAGCGTTGGATGGCCGATGAACCGGTCACCGCGTACCGCGAATCGGGCCTGCAACGACTGCGCCGCTGGGTCAAACGCCACCAGACGCTTGCTGCCGCCAGCGCCGCGATCGTACTGGTTTCCGTGTTGGGATTGAGTTCGTTTTCGGTAGTGCTCGGCAAGAAGAACATCCAACTGGCCGAGCTGGCTGATTCGCTGAGCACCAAGAACCAGCAGCTCGATCAACGCGGCCAGGAGCTCCAGAAATCGAACGAAGAGCTGCGGATCGCCGAAGCGGAGGCGACTGAAAAGGCAGCGATCGCGACGGCGGTCACCGAGTTTTTAAACGACGACTTGTTGGCACAAGCATCGCCAGCCAAGAATCCCGATCCGCAACTGCAAGTCCGCACGCTCTTCGAACAAGCACTCCAGAGCATGCAGGATCGGTTCGCCGACCAACCGCTGGTCAAAGCCAAACTGTTGCACACGATTGGCATCGCGTCGGGCTATCTTGCTCAGTGGAGCGAAAGCGAGGTGGCGTTGACGGAAGCATTGCGTCTGCGGAAAGAATTCTTGGGGCCCCGAGATGTCGAGACGCTAGAGACCCAAGCGGCGTTGGGGGGAGTGGCTGGATCGAGCGGGAAATATGCCAAGGCTCACACCCTGCTGACATCGACTCTACAAACGCAGCTGAGCGAATTAGGGGAAGAGCATCCCGATGTTTTCGAGACGCAGGACAGCTTGGCGGGGTTGTACAGTTTGTTGGGGGAGTTTGACAAAGCCCATCAATTGAACGAACAGTCGATCGCGGGGTACACGAAATCAATCGGCCCCGATGCCGCCGAGACGCTGAACTGTTTGATCACAAAAGTCGGTCTACTTTCGGATGCGGGACGCTTCGCCGATGCATTGCAGCTATCGAGCGACGTGCACACTCGGGCGGCTGCCGCCTTGGGGCCGCTGCACTTCACAACCTACGACGCGCTGCTATCGCGGGCCCAGCAGTTGTATTCGCTCGGCCGCCACGATGAAGCCTCCAACGTCTACACGACTTTTATGGAAGAGTTAGTGGAAACGCAGGGCGAATCGCATCCCTATGTTGCCATCGTGCGAAACGATTTGGCGTTGATCGATTCGGATCATGGAGATCCGGTGCAGGGGCTGGCAACGCTGCGTGACCTTGCGCGCACGTCGATTGAGAAGCTGGGGCCAGCTCACCGAGAATCGATCATGTCGCAGTTCAATGTGGGGACGGCGCTCAATGCGTTGGGGCGATATGAGGAGTCGCTACCGGTCTTTGAAACGGTGCTGCAAGCGGCTAACGAGAGCCTGGGGCCGGTGAGTCCATCGGCTTTGCAGACTCGCCTTCTGCTGGCGGAAGTCCATTGGGAACTCGGCGATCACGATTCGGCGAAGCCATTGTTGGAGGAAGTGATCGCGCTTGCGAAGACTCCGATGCAAGCGGAAGCGAAAGTGGTGCTCGACTCAAAGACGTTGCTGGCAGCGATCTATGGGGCCGCGGAAAGGTACGACGAGGCGCGCGAACTATTGACGGCGGTTCGCGCAGGATACACCAAACTTGGGCTTGGGAAGACAGGTGTCATCGTCTACCCAACGGAGAACCTGATCGATGTCTTGGTCTACAGCGACCGGACCAAGGAATTGGACGAACTGTTGCAGCAGCTGGACGACGATTTTGGTGCCGATTCGGTGATCGCAAATCAATTGAGGCTACGGCTAGCGGAGAATTGGATCGAACGGGGAGAAATCGATCGAGCCGATGTTTCGATCCAACAAGTGACGCAGTGGTTGGCAGGCCGCGAACCGATGGAACGTTCCGATTTTGGGGTGGCTTATTATCTGGGTGGTTTGATGAGCATGCTAAAACGCAGCCAGCAAGCGATCGACGTCTATGAACGCTTGGTCGTCCGACAATCGGAAGTGTTGGGTGCTAATCACGTCGATCGTTTGTTGACACTGCATGATTTGGCTTTTGAATACAGCGAGTTCGGGCAGCACAAGGAGTCGGCGAAGCTGTATTCCGAAGTCGTTCGCCGCCGAACCGAGGTCTATGGTTTGGAGAGCGATCATACGTTGCAGTCGCTGTACAACTTATCGATGGAGCAGTTTGCGCTCGCCGATCATAAGGGGACGATCGAATCGATGAAGCTATTGGTCAAGGCGGCGGAAGCTCGCGGCGAACCGATCGTCAACCGAATGGAATTGCACACAGGGCTCGCCCACGCGTTGATGAAAACAAAGGACTACGCCGCCGCCGTGCCCCATTTCCAGGCCGGCGTCGAGGGGATGATCGAGACCTACGGCGAGGCGGACGATGACACGCTGCTGTTGATGCACCAATTGGCCTATTGCATGGACGCCGCCGCGCAGCCCGAGGAATCGATCGCGATGTATCGTCGCGTCGTCGACGGACGATCCGAGGTGCTGGGCGCAGCTCACGGTCACACGCTGATGTCGCTGGGGAACATGGCTCAGGTCCAAGCGACTGCCGAACTGGAACAGGGAGCCGAGGAATCGATCGCCGACATGCAGCGGCGGATCGAATCGCTGGACGTCGGCGATGTGGTCGCGATCGATGCGAACTATGCGATCGCCGAGACCTATCGGAAGATGAACCGATTGGATGATGCGATCACCTTTTACCGGAAGGTTGCCGACGGACGCCGGACGTCGCTGGGGGAAGAACACGAGCGGACGCTGTTGGCGATGCATCAGGTCGCCTACACCTGCAGCTTGGCAGGGCAATTCGACGACGCGATCGAGATTTACGCCAAGGTTGTCCCGGGGCGCAGCAAGTCGTTGGGGCGAGCGCATCCGCACACGATGTTGTCGCTGAACAACGCGGCCAAAATTGAAATGGGACGCGGCAAACGGGCCGAGGCCGCTGCGCTCTACGAGGATATTTTGAACCGGATCGTCGAGGGCAAAGGGCTTCGACATGTCGATACTTTGATGCCGCGGATGGAGCTAGCGAATTTGAAGTATCAGTTAAAGGAGTACGCGATGGCGACGGAGCTGTATTCGCTTTCGGTCGACGTGATGCGGAAGAGCTTGGCGACGACGCCCAACGATACGACGCGAGAAGGATTCGCCGGCGTGTTGGTGATGTTGGCTGATGCCGAAGCCCACGACGGCCAATTTCTCGCCGCGGGGAGGCACGCTCGCGAGGGACTGGAGATGTTGGAGGTCGTCGCGCCGGAGAACTGGTTGCGTTATCGCAGTCTGAGCGTGATCGGTGGATTGCAGGCTGCCGACGGACAGCATGCCGAAGCGCAAGCAGCGCTGCAGCAGGCCTACGAGGGCTTGGCTGCTAGCGAATTGCCTAGGGCCGGCATTCTGTTGAACCAAGTGCAAATCGAAACGGTCGACCGCTTGCTCGATTCTTATACGCAAACCAATAATGCGGAGCAGGTCGCCAAGTGGAAACAGGTTAAGGAGAGCTTAACCGAGCAGCCGCAGCCATGACCGCGCCGGGCGTGTCGAGGCCGCGCGGATTTGCTGTCAGAAACCAGCGGCGTCCGCAGTGCCTTTGGATTGCGAAGTGGTGTCGGATTCCGACCTTAGCTTGTTGGGCCGTGCTTCGCCGGTCATTGCGGAAGGGGTTTGCGACATTCAACCAAACGAGTTGCTCGCTTTGACAACGTCCATTCACACGCCAGCGTTACGGGTCCCACAAGGATTCTTCTACGGCTACCTGATGGTTCCGGTCGCCTCGTTGGCTCAGATATGTACCGCGCCGGGGCAAACCTTCGCAATTTCTGCATTTATTCCGGCGATCCGCGACTCGTTGCAATTGAGCGAAATCTCGCTCACCTCCGCCTATATGATCGGCACCTTGGTCGCCGCGTTTCCGTTGATGTTGGTCGGCCCGATCGCCGACCGGATCGGCAACCGGGCGACGATCACCGGAATCGTCTTGCTTTTGGCCGGGGCTTGTTTCTTCGCTTCGTTTGTCAATTCCTTTGCGACCTTGCTGCTCGCCTTCTTGGCGCTCCGGTTTCTGGGCCAAGGTTCCTTGTCCTTGCTCAGCAGCAACACCACGTCGATGTGGTTTCGCACCAAGCTGGGCCGCGTTTCGGCGATCATGAGTATCGGCATGGCAGGCGCCTTCGCCGTCATCCCCGGCTGGTTGTTGGCCAGCATCGAGAGCTACGGTTGGCGAGAGACCTATCGCGGCTTGGGGCTGGTCGTGGCGGGGATCATGTTGCCGCTGCTGGCGATTGTCTATCGCAACCGCCCCGAGGACGTCGGCCAACATTTGGATGGCAACCGCCCCGACGAACCGCTCCCTCACGCCGAGGGCTCTCGGGCGACCGGATCCCAGCGGACCGTCGCGATCGAAGAGCGTTCGCTGTCGCTGCGCGATGCGATGCGGCAGCCAACGTTTTGGATCCTGATGACGATCATGTCCGCTTGGGCGATGATCGGCACCGGCCTCGTCTTTTATCTGTTTGCTATTGGCGAAGCTCGCGGGATCGATAAAGACGCCACCGCCGCGGTCTTCAAAACGTTTGCGTTGAGCATGTTGGCGATGCAATTCAGCGGCGGTTTCTTGGCTGATCGGTTTGCGTTACACCATTTGTTGTTCGCCGGAGTGGGACTGTTGAGCTTGGGGACGTTGACATTGTTCTTCGCCCAAACATCGCCTCAGTTGCATCTCTTTGGGCTGTTGTTTGGTGCCGGGCAGGGAATCACCGTAGCGGTCAACGCGACGGTCTGGGTACGTTATTACGGGCGTGCTCATCTGGGAAAGATTCGCGGGACGTCTTGGAGCGCGTCGGTCGCCGGCAGCGGCGCCGGACCGTTTCTGTTGGGCTGGGCCAAGGATCACTCGGGGCACTTCGAGCCCGCGATCATCGCCTTTTTATGTATTCTCATTCCGCTGGTGCTGTTGGCGTTGTGGGTCCGCCCTCCGGCGCGACCCGATGTTTTGGCACCCGCCGCCTCGTGACTTCCTTTCGATTGCAAGACCGATGATTGACGACTTAAATCTGCAATTTGGTATCGATAAAAAAATCGCCTTCACCTTGGGCAACGGCGATCTCCCCAAAGCGATCCTGTTGGCCGAAGACGCAACCGCCGAGATCTATCTGCACGGCGCACATGTCACTTCGTTCCACCGGCATGGCTGGGGCGAGATGTTGTGGATGAGCGACGAATCCAACTTTCGGACCGATCGTCCGATCCGCGGCGGCGTGCCGATCTGCTGGCCATGGTTTGGACAACCACAACCCGAATTGCCTCAGCACGGCTTTGCCCGCACGTCGCAGTGGGAGGTTATCGAGACGAAGACACACGCCGATCCCAGCTTGGAGATCGCGTTGCGTTTGACCGACAGCGAGGCGACGCGGCAGTTGTGGCCGCATCCATTTGAACTGACGATGCGCGTGATCGTCGGTCGCGATCTGACGATGCAATTGAGCTGTCTGAACACCGGCGAGGAACCGCTGGATGCCGAGGCGGCGCTGCACACCTATTTCCACGTACAAGATATCGATGCGGTGCGAGTCGCGGGACTCGACGGCCGACGCTACATCGACAAGCTCGATGCGCTGCAGGTCAAACCGCAGGCGGGGGAACTGTCGATCGATCGCGAGGTCGACCGAATCTACCTGGAAACGCCCGACGCGGTCACGATCCACGACGGAGCCGAGCGACGGATCGAGATCCAAAAATCGGGCAGCCTGTCGACGGTGGTTTGGAATCCGTGGATCGATAAATCGGCGGCGATGGCTGATTTTCCCAACGACGGCTACCGGACGATGGTCTGTGTCGAGACGACCAACGCGGCCGACGACGTCCGCACGATCCAACCGGGCGAAGTCCATACGATCACGCAATCGTGCCGCTGCGAACCGGCAACTGGCCCCGCCGATCCTGCGGAAGCTATATTGTAGGTCCCCATTTTCGATTGCCCCTTGAAACACCTCACGGACTTCCTTCGATGCGATATTCCCCTCTCCGCTCGGTCGCTTCGCTGCCACGACTCGCTCTGTTCGCTTGTATCTTCAGCCTATCGGCCGCGCTGGCGGTTGCCGACGAATCGGCCAGCAGCGGTTGGATCGATCTGAAATTGCAGCGCGATACGGTTTGGGAGCCCTGCAATTTTGGAGGCGATGGCGAGGTCGAGTTCTCCGAAAACCAGGCGGTGCTCGAGATGGGCGACCCGCTGACTGGGATCCGTTTGGTCAAAGAGTTTCCCAAGGATGGCTACGAGATCCAGTTTGAAGCTTCGCGTTTGGAAGGCTTTGACTTTTTTGTCGGTCTGACTTTTCCCGTCGCCGAATCGCACTGCAGCTTGATCCTGGGCGGTTGGTCGGGAGCCGTGATCGGACTCTCGAACATCAACGGCGCCGACGCTTCGAACAACCCCACGACGCGCGAAGGGGATTTTGATAACAATCGTTGGTACCGTGTCCGCGTGCGTGTCGCCGCCGATCGGATTACCGCTTGGGTCGACGACAAGCAATGGGTCGATCAGCCGCGGCAGGGTGTTGAGTTTGGGATCCGGGGCGAGATGGATCCTTCGACGCCGCTGGGGATTGCGACGTATCAATGCAAAGTCGCCTACCGAAAGATTCAATATCGACGGCTGAAGTCCGGCGAGGTAAAACCCTCCCACAAACCACAGCCGACCGAATCGAAGAGCAAGTAGGAATGAACGACCCCGAATTTGATGAGCATTGGATGGGGCGAGCCCTGGAGCTTGCTTATGCCGCCGCAACCGCCGACGAAGTACCGGTCGGCGCGGTGATCCTGAACGAAAAGCGGCAGGTGATCGCCGCCGCGCACAATCAACGCCAACAACTGCACGATCCGACGGCGCATGCGGAGATGATCGCGATCACACAGGCCGCCGAAGCGATCGGCGATTGGCGGCTGGAGGGTTGCACGCTGTATGTGACGCTGGAACCGTGTCCAATGTGTGCCGGTGCGATCTTGCAAGCCCGCGTGCCACGGGTGGTCTACGGGGCCGACGATCCCAAGGCGGGCGCGGTCCGCAGCCTGTATGAATTGCTTTCCGACGATCGATTGAATCACCAATGTGCGGTCACCTCCGGCGTGCTTAGCTCGCGTTGTTCGGGAGCGTTGACCGATTTTTTTGCCGCGAAACGGGCGATGGGGAAGAAGTAGGAAACGAACTTGAGTAACGATTTACCAAAGCTGGACATCGGGCGTTGGGGTGATCAGGTCATCGGGCTGGGGGAAGATGCCGATGTGCATCTGACGATCAGCGAAAGCTACAGCAGTAGCATGATCCAGGTGCCGATCCATGTTCGCCGCGCCAAAACCGAAGGGCCTGTGGTTTTTGTCACCGCCGCGATCCATGGCGATGAACTCAACGGCACCGGTGCGATCCGTGAACTGATCCAAGAGGAATTGGAACTGACACGCGGGTCGTTGATCCTGGTGCCGGTGCTGAACCTGCTGGCTTTCGACCGGCACACCCGCTACACCCCCGATCGCCGCGATCTGAACCGCTCGTTTCCCGGATCGGCTAGCGGCAACATGGCCAGCCGAATGGCGCGGACGCTGTTCGATCAGATCGTTGGCCGCGCCGACTTTGGCATCGACCTGCACACCGCCGCGATCCGCCGCACTAATTATCCCAACGTTCGCGGCGATCTATCCAATCCGGCCGTGCGGCGGATCGCCACCGCGTTTGGTTCGGAGATCGTGCTCAATGGCCAGGGCCCCGGCGGCGCCTTGCGCCGCGAAGCGTGCCAGGTCGGTTGTCCGACGATCATTATGGAAGGGGGGGAGATCTGGAAGGTCGAACCCGATGTCGTCGCCAACGCGGCGCGTGGTGTTCGCAACGTTTTGCGCGATCTGGAAATGTTGGGCGGTCCGCCCGAACAGGCACCCTACCAAGTGATCGTCGAGACTTCGAAATGGGTGCGAGCCGAGAAGGGTGGCTTTTTGCAGTTCCATGTCCAGCCGGGAGAGGTCATCGTCAAAGGCCAACCGGTGGCGACGAACACCAATCTGCTGGGCCGCGAACGCTGCATCCTGGAAGCCCCCTTCGACGCCGTCGTGATCGGGATGACGACGCTTCCCGCGGGCAGCCCCGGCGAACCGGTCTGCCATCTGGGAATGTTGCCCGAGGGCTTCGATCCCGACACACTGCATCAGCTGCGACGCGGGAGTCAGCGTGGGGCGACGTAGCGGTTGCCACACGGTCCCTTCATACAAAAGGGCCGCCGTTTTGCACGGCGGCCCCATCGATCAGACTTTCCATCGACGCTGGGCGTCTAAGCTTCCATTGGCCCTTCGACGCCACCGGTCAACAGTTCCGAATCGTCGATATGGATCGCTTTGTATCCACCGACCGCCTTGAAGCCCAGGATCAACAACAGATACAAAATCGCCATGACCGTCGGTACCGCTGCGGTCAATTGCAGCGCCATCCGTCCACCGGCGAGCGTCGCAGCGCTGACGGGCGCTTTGTCTTCGCTTGCAAACGGTTTGGCCGATTCCCACCAAGCCGCGAGCTTGTTGTAGTTCTCATCGGTCTGACCATCGGCGGCTAACGCTTCGCCCACGGCAGCCAGTTCTTTGCCTTGATCTCCCAAGACACCAACTTTCGCACCATCGAGTCCGTTGATTTTTGGCAGGAACAGGAAGCCTTCGGGCTTTTCAACGGCATAACGTTCGTAGGTGGGTTCGGCGTTGTCGCGAAGATCTTGCGATGCGTAATAGTCCTGCTTGTAACCGATCGCGGGACCACCGATCAGACCTGCTGACAACATGCCTACGCCCCCCATCAACCCGATCGCAACCGCACCTCCCTTGGGAAAGCGTTCCGATCCCACGGCCAACATCGTCGGCCACAGGAAGGTCTTGCCGCAGGCGTAAACCGTTGCGGCCACGACACACATCAACAGCGAGGTCGCGGTGCCCAACAGAGTCAGGCCCAAGGCGCCTAAGATGCTACTGACAAACAGCAGCCCCAGCGGCGAGATCCGATGCACGATCGGACCGGCAACAAATCGCAGCGCGAACATCAGGCTGGATGTGTAAACGAACAGCATTAAGCCTTTTTGCGGATCGTTCATAATCGAACCGGTGATCTTCGAGATCCAAGAGTCGGTTCCCAGTTCCACGTACCCGACCAGGGCGTGCAGCACCAACAGGAAAAAGAACAACGGGGTGACAACCGAAGCCAGCATCTGGCCGGTGGATACGCCCGCTGCGGCCGCTTCCGATTTTGGAAAGCGTTGGCCCAACAGCATTCCGCCGTAGAGGATTACGGGAACCAAGAAGAGCGACATTTGAATCTTCCAATCGACCGCCGCTTTCAGGATCGTGCCGTCGGTATCAACTTTGGCTGCCATGAAGGCCGACGCCAAACCGCCGATCACGAGTCCGGCAGGCCAGCCGGCGTGCAAGATATTCAAGTAGTGTGTTTTTGATTTGGGGAACAGCGTGGCGGTCAATGGATTGACAACCGCTTCGCAAACGCCGTTGCCTACCGCAAAGATGAACATGCCCCAAAACAGACACTGAAACGCCGCGTCTTTGCCACCGGCTTCAAACGCTGCGGGGGCGGCCAATGTGATCACCGCCGAGATGAAGTGCAGAACAAACGCCCCCGTCATCAGCTTTCCATAGCCGATGGCGTCGGCGAAGAGACTGGTCACGATGATCACAACACCGAAACCGGTCAGACCACCGCCGGTGATCGTTCCCAGTTCGGTCATGGTGAAACCAAAGTCTTCGGCCCACTGGACCAGGATGCCGCCGCGGACCGAAAAGCCCACCCCGGCAGCAAGAATCGCCATGAAGCCCGCCCACAAGAGTCGTTTTGCGTTGGGGGCCGCCGCCACTGTGTCCGAATCGTTCGACATGTGTTGAATTCCGTGGAAAGGAGGAATGTTTTTGAAGAAAGCGAGGGTTGTGGTGCAAATGCTGCCATTGTCCAGCCGCCACGTCAAGTTGGCTGCTTGCATTCCCCAGTCGATATATTTACCTAAAATCGTCCGCTGTCTCAGCTCGAAGAATAATTCGCTTTGCGCATCGGCGTTCGAAGCCTGCTATTATGCTTACAGCAACGCATTTGCCAATGAATTTCCGCTGTCTGTGGCGGAGGTTGGCCGTTTCCCACCCGCTCCCCGCTCTGGAGAAAATCCGTGTCGAAAATTTCGCTTTCGCTCCTTTGTGTCAGCTTTTTATTAGGCTTCGCTATGAACTCTGCCAACGCCCACGACCATTTGACCGATTTCAAGATGGAATCGATCGACGGCAAATCGGTCGACCTGGCCCAATACAAGGGGAAGGTCATCCTGGTCGTCAACGTTGCCAGCGCGTGTGGCCTGACCCCACAGTACGAAGGTTTGGAAGCGTTGTACGAAAAGTACAAAGACAAGGGCTTGGTCGTCCTGGGTTTCCCCTGCAACCAATTTGGCAAACAGGAACCGGGCACGTCGGCCGAAATCCAAGCGTTTTGCAAATCGAACTACGACGTCAGTTTCCCGATGTTTGCCAAAGTCGAAGTCAACGGCGAGGAGGCTTGCCCGCTGTACAAGCATTTGACCGCGGTCGACACCAAGCCCAAGGGAGCGGGCAAGGTCTCGTGGAACTTTGAAAAGTTCCTGGTCGATGGCCATGGGCATGTCGTCGGTCGCTATAGCCCGCAGACCGAACCCGATGATGCCGAACTGACCCAACAGATCGAATCGCTGCTGAAATAGGGCGTTCACGAGATACCGCAGCTCCAAAGAGCTTTGCAACTTCGCTAGCATCGCGTCGGTGATCCAATCGCCGGCACGATGCTTTTTTCGTATCTGTCGCGACCCACCGTCACACCGAAACGATCCGCGGCGCGGCGATCCGTTTGGGTGGCCCAAGAAATTTGTTGCGACAATCACCGCGGGACGACCGTCTGGTGTCAAGCCGATCGCGGTTCGCTGCCGATATAAAAGGCACAACCGGTAAATTTTGCGAGCCTGCGACGGACCAACGGGAGTCGACCTGATGACAATTCTGCGGCGAATTCGTCACGCCCTGTTTGCGTCGATCGCTGCCTTTTTGCTCGCAATTCTGTTCGTGCCCACCGAGGAGCCACGAACGGTTTGGTCGATAGCAAATGGCGACACAAACGATTCGCCTCAAGTCGTGATCGCGGCGGGGGTCGCGTCGACCCCGCTCCAATCGCCATCGCGACTTCCTAAATTGCTGACCGCTCGGCTGCGTTGGCGCCTGATGATGACGCAGCACTACGCCGATCAAGACATCGATCGCCAATTCAGCAACGCTGTCGAAGCCGTTGATGAAACGAACGAAACGGCGGCGACCGTTTCCGACGCGGAGATGACACTGACCAGTTATCGTCAGCCGGTCGAAGGCGAAGACGATGCGACGACCGGTTCCGATACGGACACCCCCATTTCCGAAGCCGTCGCGTTGGAGCGTGCCGCCGAAGCAAACGATCTGCTGAGCGGACATCAATTCTGGACGCGGCAACACGATCGCGCATCGGAAGCCTACGACCAACTGCTTTCGTTGGACAAGCCCTCCGTCGTGGCAACTCCCGTGGCCACGCTCCCCGGTCTTCCGACACCACGTGGACTGCTGATTGCCGTCTGCTGCGGCCTGCTTGGCGGATTCACCATGGCTTCGCTCGATGCCATGGCGTATCGGAAGCAACGTCGCGAAGAAGTCGGTGGGGACGAAACGTTGCATCTCCCCGCATCGTGGTTCCATGTCCGCCGCACTCCTCTGCAGCGTCTAGCCCATGGGATGCGAACCGCATGCATCGCCTGGATCGTTGTCGTAGTGCTGATGTTGGTCGCGTCGGCCCGCAAGGAGATGGGGATTCAACGTGTGACGAAGTGGCCGTTGGCGGAACTCGCCGAAATGGTCTAGCCGCCACGACCGGACAGATTCTTCGCCGGGTTGATCTTGCGATGCGGATCGCCCGCGTCCTCCATGCATGCACCGCCTGCTCGGCCCTTGCGTGATCGACAGCCGTTTCGGATGTTGCTGGGGAAAACCCTCACCCCCCCAAATAGCCATTGAGGAATCGACACGATTCCCTTCAGTCGGCTGGCAAGATTTGCCGAACAAACCGATTAGACCGTATGTTCGGATTTTATCTCCGCAATCCAACCAGTAGACGACCATGGCTGATAAGAACGATCTTCCCATTGATTCAAAGTACTATTTCGCTGCTTCTCCATTTCCAGCGACACCGCAAGCGGAATCGTACTGTGGGATCGGTTCGGTCGAAGAGACACGTCGCCGGATCAAACGTTCGATCGAACGAGCCGAAGGGCCCTCGATCGTGATCGGTGGTCCGGGGTTGGGAAAATCGTTGTTGTGCAATCTGATTGCCAACGATTACCGCAGCCTCTACAAAGTCGCCTTGCTCTCCGAAGGGCAGATCGATACCAGTCGCGAACTGTTGCAAGCGATCATGTTCCAATTGAACCTTCCCTACCGCGATCAAGAGGAAGGGGAACTGCGACTGGCGCTGATTGATTTCTTGCGGCCCCGCGAGAACTCGGGCGACCACGGAACGTTGCTGATCGTCGACGAAGCGCAATCGCTTTCGGCCGAATTATTGGAAGAGATTCGCATGATCAGCAGCATCGTCCGCGACGGCAAGCCGCGCGTACGGACGCTTTTGGCGGGAGGGCTTCGCTTGGACGAAAATCTTTCCGATCCACGGCTCGCATCCTTTTCACAACGGATCGCGGCGCGGTGTTATCTGCACGCGTTGTCCGTAGGTGAAACCGCCGACTATATCCGACAACAACTGAAACGCGTCGGTGCCGAACCGACCGATTTGATTCGCGACGATGCGATCTCCAGTGTCCACAGCGCCAGCGACGGGATCCCTCGTCTGATCAACCAACTGATGAACCATGTGCTGTACTTTGCCGAACAGCAAGATGTCGAGATCATCACCGCCGAGATCGTCCAAGACGCCTGGGCCGACCTCCAACAGCTCCCCATGCCGACACGCACCAATCCTAAAAATCCATCCAAGGCATCGACTGTCGACTTTGGACCATTGAGCGACGGCGACGATGCTGCGTCGATCGAATTTGGGGAACTGTCCGATTTCGACGAGAATTTCGACGAAACCTTTGAAGAGGAAACCGCGGAAGACAAACCAGAGCTAGCGGAATCCGAGGTGGATCGGATTGCTTCGGCGGATCTGGAAAGCGACTCGGCCTACCTCGAACCGATCGATCACGATCAAGTGGTCAGTGAAAGCTTTGAGATGCTGGAGGCCTGTGTTCAATTGGTCGCCGAACACGAACGCGACCACTTCGCCTTCGACGCCGGCAGCCCCGCGGAGATCTCGCTGGCGGATGCCTTTGCTCAAGCCTTCGGCGTGGAATCGGTGATCGCCGAAGGACACGAATCGAGCGACTCCGACCGGGAACCGACGTTCGTGCTCGGACAATACGAAGAAGCGGCTAGCGATCAAGCCGACGTAAAGGATGAAACGATCGTCGAGCCCGAGGTCACATCGGACGAGGCCAAGGAAGTCTGCGGTTCTCAGACGACCTCCGCCAGCGAACAGCCGCTGGTTGACGAGGACAGCTCGCAACGTTTCCGCAATTTCCCGGTTGTGCGTCTGTCGACGCATTCGACATGTGCCTCCGGAGGATGTGGAAAGGCGAGCTGTTCGGCCGACAAGATTTCATCGGAATCTCAACCGCTGAATCTGTTGCCTGCCATCTCCGACCAAGACAACGCGACCGACGAATTGCCGTGCGAAAACGACCTGGATGCGGAAACAGTCTGTTTCCGAGAGGAAACCACGGTGACGGGCGATTTGCATATTGCCGAACAGGTTTCGACCGATCTCGAATTGAACAACGTCAGCGACGAACCGGTTACCAGTGAAGCGGCGTATGGCACGATCTCCGACGATCTTTGGAACGTCGGCTTGGATGCACCGACGGATGTGACGATCGAAGACCAAGTTTCCTCGAGCCCGGTTGCGACCAACGGTTCGCCCAAACCCGTCGATCCCTTTGGTGACTTCGAAGACGAAATCGCGCTCGAAATCCATCGTCCCAGCGATGCCGCTTCGCAACCGGTCCGTATCACCGCCGGCGCTCCAGCCCCCGAAACCCAGCCGAGCCCTGTGCTGTGGATGGGCAATGTCGTGGAGGGTAACGATCCCCCGCTGGCCGAAACGGAAGACTTGCTGCGTACCGAAGTGATCTCGATCAACCATGCGGCCATCGACACCACGCCGGGAATTGTTTCCGGACATTTCCAAGGCCTGAAGACACGAGGGCACGCGGCGCACACCAATGCAAAACCGATGGCCGCCCGCGACATCGAAGTTGCGGACGACCGCGATCTATTGATCATCGAAGATGAAGTCCAAGAGGCGGACGGGATCGTACCGCGAGCTGCGGTTCCCGCAGCGACCAAGACGCTTAACGATCTGACCACTTTGTTCAGCCGCATCCGCAAGGGATAAGTCGTCGTATGACCAGCTTGCCGACCAGCCCACAGATTCCTGCATCGATGCGGGTCTCCGCTCGCCTGAAAGCATTGTCCGCCGCGGAAGAACCCGAACCATCGGCGGCCACGGTATGGATTGATCCACCCCACGCCGTCGCGTCGCCCACCGCCACGACCGCGTCGCTGCGAAGCCTCGCCCAATCGATCGTCAACGCGGCTGATCATTCCGCCCAGACGCCGATCCTGGTGCCAGGGGGACGCGTTGTTTTGGATCCACAGCTGTTTGTGGCGCTATCCAGCGAGCTGGTCGATATCGCGCGGCGGCCGATCCGCATCGAAGCGTTCTCCCCCGCCGCAGGCGGCTGGACGACTTACCATCTGCTACGTAGCCATCGTCGAATCGTCAACCAATTGGCCGCCGATGTCCCTTACGATGTTGACGTTGTAGAAATGAATCGAATCAGCCGACCAGCAGGCACCAGCCGGCCGTTGTTCATCGGCCTGGCAACCAGCAACGCGCTGCTGCGTTGGCTGCCCACGGCGTCGTTCTATCGACTTCTGATCCTTGAATCGGGCGGTCGCACGGCGCTGCCCGAAGGAACGCAGGTCTCGGTCGAACGCTTCCAACTGACCGCTGTCCACGGTGGCGCGTCGAACCGCAATTAGACGTAATTCAGGCAAGGCCGCGTTCTTAAAACGCCTCTGCTTCCGAAGCCACGGGGCAAGCCTTTCTATCGCAATGCAATGAACTTCCCGCGGCGGAGCGCCGCCGGCACCCTCATGGCGTCGGGCAATCGCTCGCCGCAAACAATTGCTCCATCGAGACCACTCGGCCACGAGACGCCGCAGGTCCATCGATCGAATCGTCGGTGGGAGAGATCGTCGACTGATCGCGTTGCCGCCACCAAGTTGCGACTTCGTGCGGCAGTGCATGCCAGAGATCGGTTTGTTCGCGGAGGTATTCCAAGAATTGCCGGTAGACGTCTAATCGACTGGCCGTGTCGAGATAATCGGGGTGCGTAATCAACATCGCCATGCCGGCGATCCGCCGCAAATATTCCAGCTTGTCGATCCAGACGCGAGGCGTCGTTTCCCCTAACGCGACCAGCAGCGTGTGATCTTGCGGTAGCGTGTATGGAAGTTCGACAAACTTGCCAGCGATAAATGGCCATGGTGAACCGATCCCACCGGGCATCGCTTGGAAGGGGTCGACATCAAAGCAACTGGCGTCGTAATCGACGTTGAGCCCCTGCAGCCACTGAAGATTGCGATGGACCATCGGGGCGCGAAAGCCTTTGGATCCAAAATCTTCGATCGCTTCGTTGATCCGAAGCTTGCGCCAATCGAAGGTCCGTCGCGATTCAAACAGACGACCATCGTGGTTATAGCCATGCACTCCGATCTCGTGACCGCGGGAACGCAAGTCATCCAATAATCCCGCATCGATCTTGTATTTGTAGGGGACAAAATTCCAAGCCGATCGAAACCCATATTCCTCTTCAAGACTCGCAAGGGCAGGGGCGAGCCGAGCTCCCACACGCGTTTCCACATCGTGGGTCAGCACCATGGCGACTCGAAAACCATCGGGCCAAGGGTGCAGTGTTTTTGTGGATTCGACGTTGGCCTGACAAGCTTGTTGCCAGTCGCGGAGGAACGGTGTTGGCAGGTACCAATCGGCCGGCGTATCGAGCGATCGGTTACGGCCCCTTTGCAGACGCTGTCGCAGTGCGATCGGGATCCAGGGTCGGATGCGATAATAGGCTTTGAACTTCCAACTCAAACGCGCCGCCGCGATGTCGTTCAAAGCGTGCCGGTGCAAAACGCGACCAAGCGGTCCGTCAAATGCAAATCGGAACGGTAGATCAAGCAAGGAGACGTCGTCCATTGGTCGAATCGGGGAGAGAACGTGCGTTCAGTGATCGAGGGAAGTGACAGCCCAGGGGGCGAGAGGCCGCGATGGGTGCGGCGGGTTTCGCACCAGCATAGTCCAAATTGGAGGGCATACGAAAACAAGATGACGGTTTTTCAACGAGGCCCCACAGACCAACCAAACCTATGCATGCAACGCTAGGAATGTGCCGGTATTATCGATTGTGATGGCGATTCAGCAGGTCCAGAGAGGCCGAATATAGCCACCAACGCGATGTCGGTGCTTGGGAGCATTGCGAATCCCGAGAACGGACTTGCATCTTGCCAACGCCCGCGGATAGTCAACATTTTCTCCGACGGTCTTCCCCATTTTTCGTATATCTTTTTCGTTTCAAATCGCATCATCTCGATGTACCGCAGATTACCGAAGGCCCCCAGAACCATTGTCCTTAGGCTGATAACGAACCGTTTATTTTGCTAGCTTTCAATAAAACAACCGCTACGTTTTCGGAGGCTCCCGGCAGCAAACCTTTCCATCTTTACGCATTCCTGTAGATTTCATAAGATTGCGGAAAATGCATTTCATGCACGCGTGGAATGCGTCCTTATTTTAGGTTGATGTTTACAAGGATTGGTGCGATGGGCGGAGCCCCTCTACTTCTCGCGTTGGCTGCGATCACAGTCGATTATGGCTGGCAGCCCGATGATAAAGGTGGGATCGAATACATCATTCAGATCCCTCCGGGACAGCTTGAACAATCCGGTGGTTTTACCAGTCGGATCGACCCGCGCGTTCGCGGGCTTGTGTCTCGCGTCGTCGTTCGCGTAGGCGATGGTCCGTTGCCGCAAGATTTTGGCGACTTGGCCCCCAATAGCGCTCCCGATGAATTGGGGCCGGTTCTTGGTGCGATCCAACAAGTTACCGAAACCCAGGTCTGGGAAGCGAGCGATCCGAGCACTGTCGTGCGCGGTCAAAATGGAGTCCCTAACGGTGGATTCACGCTGCCGGGCCAAATGGGCACCGCGCCGCAAACCGCCCAACAACCCCGAACCACAACCAACCAAGCGGCTCCCAACTCGGTCCGCAACGTGGGCAATGCGATGCCCAGCACCAGCGCCTTCACCGCGGACACGACCAACCGAAACACAGGCACGACGAACAACGCCAATCCCGCCCTGCAAAATTTCCGCAGCGGCACCAACGACCCCTCGCAACAAAACGCCGCTGCCGCGCCAACCAATGACCTCCGCAGCTATAACGACCCACGTGCGTCTCAGGCCGCCGCTACGGGTAGTTCGACCTACCGCGACAGTTCTTGGCAATCCAATGCGAATCAGCCCCGTGCCACTGCGCCGTCGACAGCTCCCTACGGACCGACGCGCGAAGAGATGACCACGGCAACCAACCAGCAGCCCAATCTCTACAACACCAATACCAACAACGCGGCGCAAGGCGCCCCTGCGAACAACAACACATACGACCGCAACAACCCCAACGCCAATCCCGCCTACGCCACCGACAATCGCAATGGTTCACCATTATCGACGTTTGCCAATCCGAATCCCAACACCACAACCAATGAGACCAACGGATACAGCGCGCCAGGGTATGCCAACCAATACGGCAACAATCAGTACACCCAACAGCAACCACAGCCCAACGACACGAACCTGCAAACGGTGAACAGCAACCAACCCGGGTACAATTCGCAACAAGCACCACAAAACGGGTACGCCAACAATCAGAACCTGGGTCCTCTGCGGAACGGTTACGGCACCGGCACCAACGGAAACCAAGGGCAATATCCCAATGGAAACTACTCCGGCGACGGCACGGGGTTTGTTAACAATGGAAACCCAAACAACCTCAACGCCCAGAGTGCCAATCCTGGCTTGGGATATCCGAATCCAAACTACAACTCGGGGCTCGGATACCCGCAGTCACAATTGGGGCTTGGTTCGGCCGCGTATGCGCAAGGGGCATACGGCCAACAGACCGATCCACGGTTGCTGATCGCGGCCAACGGCGGGCTGTTCAACGGATCGATTCGCGACCAATTGGGGAAAACTGAATCGGACGACAAGACCTCCGCGCTGCTATTGGCAGAACGCGAACGGCTGTCGACGAAAACGCTGGAACTCGAACGCGAGAACGACACGCTTGCCAAAGCGAAAGACGCGTTGCTGTACGACAACAACACGTTGATCGCCGAAAGCCGCGTGACCAAAGACCGACTGCAAAGCATGAGTGTCTTTCAGTTCTTTCTGATGATCTCGTTCCTTGCGAACCTTTACTTAGGGGTTCACTTGAGCAAGCTCTACCAACGTTATCGTGATCTCGTCACGACCGTTCGCGCGTCGACAGCGTCGGCACAGCCGAGCTGATTTTTCACTTCGACGATTCCCAACCGGTGAGATCACGGTGTGGGATGCACCAGAAAAGCGATCAGGTCGCGCAGCTCTTCGATACTCATCGTTCCTTCCAACCCCGTCGGCATGATCGATTGCGCGACCGGCAATTGGCTCTCGATATCAGCCAACGGAACTTCGAAGATCAGACCATCGGCCCCCTGTAAACGAAGGCTGTTGCCAACCCCTGCTTTATCCAGCTTGAGCCCCGTCAGCACCTGGCCGTCGATTGTCACGACCCGCCACGGAACATACAGAGGGCCGACTTCTTTGCTCGGATGCAGGATCGATTCGAGCACGCGACGCCGCGTCATGTGGCCGGACAAACTTGTGAGATCGGGCCCCGTCGAAGCGCCGCGGCCCCGATGCGAATGACAATTAACACAGGTTGTGCGAAAGAAAACCCGCCGCCCCGATTCAGGATCCCCTCCGCTGCCAACCAGATCGTTCCAGCGATCAAGATCCTCGCGGTGGGGCAGCGCTGCCGAGTGATCTTGGCGAGTTTGCTTCAGTACGCGTTCCGCTTCGCGGCGGATCACGTCGGGCTGGCGCGGCAGTGCCATTTGATTCAGCACCATACCATGCGGTCCGGCATTACGGGCCAAGCCGGCGATCGCATCGGCGCGGGTTTGCAGGTCGACCGATTCCGTGCTGGCCAGGATTGCCAACTGGGCGAAGTCGTCATCGCCGCCACGGGCGACCAACATCCGGACGCCCTGGACTCCCAGAGATCGATCGTTTGCCTGGACGATCCATTTTGCTAATTGTTCGGCCGTTGGAAGCTTCGATTCACTGGGGAGCATTTCGATTGCCATCGCACGCAGCCCCAACGCAGTGGTGGGATTGGCAGCGAACTCCAAGAGCAGTTTCTCCCGTGCGGGGTCGCGGACGCCACGAGCGGCCGAGCCATTTTCGAGGTAGGCGATTGAAGCAACGACTGCGGAGAACAACCGAGGCGACAGCGAATCTCGCTCCAACAGTTTGCGAATCGCAGGTAAATGATCCTTGCATCGCTGCTCCGTTGCCCAACGCAGCGCCGTGAACGCGACGTCGGGATCGATGTCGGTCAATCCCCACGCGATCAACGCATCGCGTTGTTGGGGGGAGATGCTACCGGGGGCTGTCAATTCTTGCCAACGCCAACCGGTCAACAACGCTTCACGCTGACGCGGCGACCTCAATGCCCCCTGATCGATCGCCGCAAGCTGATTGGATTCTACCAAGCCAACAAGGGCCGCCTGACGAAGGAACACGTCGTCGCTCTCTAAAGCTTTCAGCCTTTCATCCAGTGTCGTCTCGGCGGCATTTTGAATTCGATTGGTTTCGATTTCGGCAGCCGTCAAAACGGGAAACGATTCGGTTGGCGCGGATGCACTGGCCTTCCGGCTCAGACGCCATACTCTCCCTTTGCCGTGCACGGGATAGCTGCGATCCGCCCAATCGGTCACAAAAACCGATCCGTCGGCGGCGGCAGCCATCGCGACGGGACGGAAGCTGGCATCCCCTTGGACAAACACTTCGGCCTCGCTAGACCAAGACGCTCCCCGCGATTGCGGTCGATAACGTTCGATGCGATTGTCGCCCCAACTGGTCACCCACAGCCGATCGCCGTGAGCAATCAGGTCGCAGGGGGCCTCGCCCGTGCCCGCGGCCATCGGAAGGGTGCCTGGCAATTCACCATTCCAGGCTTGCAGCGGATGGGTGCCGGCCCGCCCAAATCGGAATTGGAATCCGTAGTCCGCGCCGCGGACGACATGGATCAGCCGACAAGGCGGCATCGCGTCGGGATCGTTCCCGACAGTCCACAAACGCCCGGAGGGATCGATCGTGATCCCAAACGGATTCCAGAATCCGGTCGCGACGCGTTGCAGATCATGTCCATCGAAGGTGCAGCGAAAGATGTTGCCCCCTTCGCCATCGCCAACTTGCTTCGAACCGTCGACGGCGATCAATTCGTAAGGTTCGCCAAGGTTCTCGCCTTGGCCGACGTACAGCCAACCCGCCGCGTCCATCGTCAACCCCGAGAGTCCGTTGTGCGGGTAGGTGGCGGTTGTTTTCAGAGACAACAAAACCTCGCGTTGATCGGCCACGTGATCGCCATCGCTGTCCCGAATCCGCACCAATTCGCTGCGCGTGGCGACAGCGAACCAACCATCTTCCAGCGGCGCGATCGCCATCGTCGCTTGCCCCTGTTCGTAAAACAGACGCTTGCGATCGGGGATCCCATCACCGTCGCTGTCTTCGATTCGGTAGATCCGATCGGTTTTGGGACCGGCGTATCCTTCGGGTGGAAAATGGGTGTGACATTCGACCACCATCAGATTGCCATCATGGTCGATACAACAACCTGTTGGAGTGACGATTTCGGGCTCCGACAAAACCAACTCGATCTGCCAGTCGGGATCGAGCACCTGCGGCGGTTTGATGGCGAACACCGGCTGGGCGACGCAAAGGAGCAGCAACGCGAAAAACAATCGAAGACCCAATCGAAGGTTGCGGGGGAGCATGGTTGGTCGCCTGTGGGATGGATGGAAAGGGCACCGCGGCGTCAGCGGATTCGCTAGTCTACGTGCTCGAGCGTTGGCTGTCTCGTATTTTTGAATCGGTTCGGGGCCTCATCAGGGCGGCCCCAGATTGCGCGGTGAGATCGGCTTGGTGCGGTGAAGAATGAACCGAATCGATGAATTAGGGACATTGCGATTGACTTTATCACGCAGGTGCTGTTAAGCTGACCGATGAAATTGGTAGCGAACGCAAACTAGATGTTCGCCGATTTGCTTGAAACGACGCTGGCTTTGTCCCTTTACTTTCTTGCTGCGGCCCACACGTTTTGACTTGGCCCTTCGATTGAGTGATCGTGGATAATCCACCCATTCTTCGTCAGCTGAATCATTCTCTTTTAGTTCAGCAAGCTCCCTTTTTTGTTCGTCTTTCGGGACGAATTGTAACTTGGCCTGCACGTGTTGCACGGCGTGCCGGTTGCGTCTATCTACGTTTTCGTGCTACCTGGGAGAATTGCGAAGTGTCGCAAGGAACGATTAAGAAAATTACGGACAAGGGTTTTGGCTTCATCGATGGCGAGCGTGGAGATATCTTCTTCCACCACTCGGCAGTAGTCGAAGGCAGTTTTGAAAGCCTGCGTGAAGGTCAAAATGTTGAATACACTGAAGGTAGCGGCCCCAAGGGACCGCGTGCTGAGAACGTTCGCGCTAGCGAATAATCTCACCCCGCATTAGATGTACAACAGTCGTTCGATCAAACTTGTTTTGGTCGAACGATTTTTTTATGCGCTGTCCGTAGCCCGACCAACAGCGCCTCATCGGCTTCGTTGCGAACGCGACATCCGCTTGCCACGATCCATTCGAAACGACATCCTAATCGGTAGGTAGAATACCGCCGCGCAACGTCTTCTGGGTTTGAATGCCTCGACCCGGAGGAGACCGACGCATGGCGATTGATGATTCGAATGGAAATGGAGTCGCGGCGTGACTAACCAGTGGATGACAGGGTATTGCACCAACGTGCATGCCGGTACCGATATCGCTCAGATCCGCACCAATCTCGACCAAATCGCAGTCGCGGTCCGCGATCGACTGGCATCGCCATCGATGGGTGTTGGACTGTGGATCCCGGCCGAAGCGGCGGCCGAACTGGCGGCCCCCAACGCTTCGGCAGCGTTCGCGGCATGGCTGGCCGATCGCCACCTGGTCCCGTTCACAATCAACGGCTTCCCCTACGGCAATTTCCATCAAGCGGTCGTCAAACACCGTGTCTACCTTCCCACCTGGTGGGAAGACGCACGCCGTGACTACACGCTTCAATTGGTGGAGATCTTGCATCAGATCCTCCCCGCAGGCGTGAACGGTTCGATCAGCACGTTGCCGTTGGGCTGGGGAGAACCGCACCCTAGCACTCAACAAATGCAGCAAGCGGCAGCGAATTTGAAGCAGGTTGCCGCAAGACTCGAAGCGATCGAGCAAGCGTCGGGACGCCGGATCGTGATCGCTATCGAACCCGAACCGGGCTGCGTGATCGATACGACCGACGACATGATTCAGTTTTTCGATCAGTATTTGCCTAGCACGAACCTGCGACGGTACCTGACCGTCTGCCATGACATTTGTCACGCGGCAGTGATGTGCGAGGAGCAATCGGTCGTCTTGCAACGGTACGCCGACGCGGGGATTGGAATCGGCAAGGTGCAGGTTTCCAGTGCGATCGAAGTTCCCTGGCATGCGATGGATGACGACGCGAGGCACGCCGCAATCGAACAATTGACAGGCTTTGCTGAAGACCGCTACCTGCATCAAACGATGGTTGTTTCGAAAACGGGAGACAAGCGTTTGGTGGAGGATCTCCCCGAACTGCTCGGCTCGGGCGAGCCAGCGGATGATCACAGCTGGCGGATTCATTTCCATGTGCCAATCTATTTGGATCGGTTCGGGCAATTGCACGCCACGCGACAGGCGGTGGTCGATTGCATCGTGGCGCTTTCAACAACTCAGGGGCTCGATTTTTCTGGACACTTGGAAGCGGAAACCTACGCATGGGGCGTTCTCCCCAGCGCGCTGAAGGTAGATAATTTGGCCGATGGCATTGCGGAAGAAATGCGTTGGTTGCAAGCACAGATTGGGAGATGAGACGGTCGTGGTAGAATTAGGCGTAAACATCGATCACGTGGCGACCGTGCGACAAGCACGGAGAACCTATGAGCCCGATCCCGTGGCGGCTGCCTACCTGGCGGAACTTGGCGGGGCCGATGGGATCACGTTTCATCTGCGCGAAGACCGCCGGCACATCCAGGATCGCGACGTGCGAATCCTGAAAGAGACGATCTCGGTTCATGTGAACATGGAGTTCGGTTGCGTTCCGGAGATCGTCGATATCGCCTGTGATGTGAAACCCGATTGGGCACTGTTAGTCCCCGAGAGCCGTGAAGAAGTGACGACCGAAGGGGGCCTGAACGTCGCAGGAGATTCGGCGAGGGCCGTTGCCGCAATCAAGCAACTGCACGACGCAGGCATCCCCGTCAGTCTGTTCCTGGATCCCGACCTGCGGCAGATCGAAAGCGCTGCGGCATTAGGCGTCGGCGCGGTGGAACTGCATACCGGTCCCTATGCCTTGGCAAAGGGAGAGGCGGCGGAGCGCGAACTGGAACGTCTGAAGCTCTGCGGGAAAGCGGTGGTCGATGCCGGGATGCGGCTGCACGCCGGGCATGGCCTAACCTACAAGAACGTTCACCCCGTAGCCGCGATCGCCAATGTCCATGAACTGAACATTGGGCATTCGATCATCGCTCGGGCGGTGATGGTCGGAATCCAAAAAGCGGTTGCCGACATGAAACACGAGATCGAAGTCGCCACGCGGGCGACGTCGCGTTGAAACGCATCCTCTGATGTCCGAAGCCAAGGCTGACTTCACCGATCGGCTCAAGTCGGAAGCGACGCGGCTGGGCTTTCATCTGTCGGGCGCTTGCCCGGCGGTGGAACCTGGCGGCTACCATCAACTGCTGGATTGGATCGATTCGGGCAAAGCGGGCGAGATGGACTATCTGGACGCGCGGCGCGACGCGTATCGAGATCCGAAGCATGTGATGCCGGGCGTGCAGAGCTTATTGGTGCTGGGGCTCCCCTACCGGACCGCCGCGCCGGCAGAGACGCAGCCAACGGAGGGCCGTTTCGCGCGGTACGCGTGGGGATCGATCGATTACCACGATCTGGTGCATCAGAAGCTCAAGACACTCAAACGTTGGGTGCTTGCCCAGCGTCCCGACGCCGCGGTGCGGGGTGTCGTCGATACGGCCCCCTTGCTGGAGCGTGAGTTTGCGCAACTCGCCGGCATCGGCTGGACCGGCAAGAACACGCTGCTGATCAATAAGTGGCAGGGGAGCTATTTTTTCCTGGCGGCGTTGCTGGTCGACTTTCCATTGGCTTACGACCGTCCGCACGAAAGCGATCATTGCGGCAAGTGCCGGGCTTGCATAGATGCGTGCCCAACGGCCGCCTTCCCCGAACCGGGCGTTCTCGATGCGACGCGATGCATCAGTTATTTGACGATCGAACATCGATCGCCGATCCCGAGGGAACTTCGCCAGCCGATTGGGAATTGGGTCTTTGGATGCGATGTCTGCCAAGACGTTTGCCCCTGGAACCGTCGGGGCAGCGATGCCGAAGAAGTGGGCTTTCAGCCGCTGGCGACGCAGAACCCCGCCGAATTGATCTCGTTGTTTTCCTTGACCGAGGATGCCTTCCGAGCCCGCTATCGCAAGACGCCGCTGTGGCGAACGCGTCGACGCGGCCTGCTTCGAAACGCTGCGATCGTGCTGGGCAATGCGAGAACTCCCGCGGCGATCAATGCCTTGGCGCAAGGACTTGTGGATCCAGAGCATTTGGTCCGAGGAGCCTCGGCGTGGGCACTGGGACAGATCGCGACCGTGGCCGCGAAGGCGGTACTGCGTGAGCGTCGCATTGACGAATCCGACCGAGAGGTCCTGGCGGAGATCGAAGCGGCCCTGGCCAACGAGCCCACCCGCGAGATGCCGACCGGCGACGCCGACGCCTGATTTCGCCCCACCAAGGATGCGTCGATGCAACAAGGCGTTGGACTACCCGTCACTGGGAAGCTTGGTCCGCACCAACGATTCTAAGTGTGCTACGACTTGCGATTCGTCCATTCCATCGGTGCTGACGGTGATCGCGTCTTCCGCGGCAAACAGCCGGCCGACGTCACGATTCTGATCCTGATCGTCGCGAAGGTTTTGCTCTTCCAACAATTGCTCGATGGCGATCGCTTGTCCGTTGGCCAGCAACTGGCGTTGGCGTCGCCGCGCCCGTTCCTCTGGAGATGCCGTCAAGAAGATCTTGCAGATGGCGTCGGGAAACACTTCGGTCCCCTGGTCGCGTCCTTCGGTCACGTAATCGTTGCGAACAACCAGCGTGCGCTGCTTACGGTTCAGGATTTGACGGACCGAGGCGATGTCGGCAACGTGGCGAATGTTGCGTGTGACCTCGGGCGTGCGAATGGAAATACTGACGTCGCAGCCGTTGGCCCAGACCCGATCGTGTTCCAGCCGAATCTCCAAAGCGGCGGCGAGACTTTCAACTGCAGTGACGTCTTGCAGATCGAGCCCCTGCTGCATCGCGACGTGGGTAACGGTGCGATACATCGCGCCGGTATCGAGGAAGTGGAAGCCGAGCCGTTGCGCTAATTTTCGGGCAACGCTGCTCTTACCCGCTCCCGCAGGGCCGTCAATCGTAATTACCATGATCCGTCGGTTGGTATGGGGGATGCGTTATCGAGGCGTTTGCTGAAGCATCGATTCAATTCGATGCAACGCCTGATCGAGTTCTTGCTGCTGGTCGGCATCGAGGCATTGCGAAGACCCGAAACGCTGTTCGTACAGCCGGGTCACGACGCAATGGAGATCCGCAGCCTGATGATCATCGCAACTTAGCTGGGTTTGGGCAACGCGGGCAAATTCACGCGGTGTCTGGAATCGCTTGCGATACAGGCCAATCCGCGACAGCAGTAAACACATTCGGTCAAAGAAGGCGACTCCGGATGCGGCTGCAGTATCGCCGGTCGCCCTGCGATACGCGAACAACTGCGACGCGCGGTAGGTATTCCGCCACACCAAGACCGCTCCGAGGCAGACGAACACACTGACCACGGTCACCCGCCATGAGAAAAACTCATGGATCGCGATCGAACCCTCCCCTAGTTCCCCTGCTTTGAGCCGCTGGATCCATTGGTCGATCTTCTCCAGATACACCGTGTACGCGGAGATCTCTCCAACGCCTTGGCCCAGGTCTTGCAGAGTCCCCTGCTGCCGACGATTGCTCATATCCAGCACGTAATCGTCCCATAGGATTTGCGCGAAATCCATCATGTGCGACACCCCGCCGGTTGCCAGTTCGTCGGCGACCGCGGGTGTTGCGTCCAGACGCATCCAAACGCCTCCTCCCGGAGCCTGCCCGTAGAGATCGACCTCGGCGGGCAATTGATGCCTTTCGAAATAAGCCTCCACCCAAGCGTGTGCGTGCAATTGGCGAACGATGTAGTACTCGCCATAGTTGTTGTATTCATCGGTTTTGTAGCCAACGATCAAGCGCGCCGGAATGCCTTGGCTGCGAAGCATCAACGCCAGTGCACCCGCGTAGAATTGGCAATGCCCACTCTTTTGAGTCGACACAAAATAATCCATGGGATCGACGTTGGCGGGCCGCTGGTCGCGAAGGTCTAGCGAATACTTGAAGTCAGGATTTTGACCCAAAAACGTTTCGAGTCCCAACGCAATATCGATCGTCTTGCTTGAATTGGTTCGCACGTCCGAAGCGACTCGGTCGGCAGTCTCCACCAAATTGGGGAGACGCTCGCGATCGATTTCCAGCAGCATCTGCCGCTCCCACGCACCGATCGTGTTGGGGTAATGGCGTTCGCTGGTCAGATCGACATACCGCAGCCAGGGCGATTGCAGCCCACGGTGAAACGCATGGGTCAGGAACGAATATTCCAACCGACTGTGTCGCTCTTCACTGCCACTACGTTTGATCAACCAATGACGCGGCCAATGGCGAATCGAATCGTGCGATTCCGATTCGTAATAGGGTGGGATCGCGAAGATCGTTGTCACGCTGGAGGGTTCGATCCGAAGTGTTGCTTCGACCCGGTCATATTTCGACCGGCGGGCGGCGTCCTCTTCAATGTACTCGCGAGGTAGATGTTGATTGCCAACGTAGTCGCGGCGCCGCACCGTTCCCCACGCCCCCACATTGTCGATCGAATTCCAGGTGTACCCATCGAGCACTTGCCCGCGCAGGTAAATGGGTTGCCGCATCGTGTAGGGATGCTCGGTTTCCTTATTTCGCAACTCAAGCCGCATCACTTTTTGCGGGTTCTGCAGCAGCTTTCCCATCTGCTCAAACCGGACGGTGTCGCTGTAGCCTGTCGTCCCCGGGCCAAACGACGAAGTCTGCAGGCCGCTACCGCTGGAACGTGGTAGCGCGTAAAAGAACGACGCCGCAAACGCCAACACCGCGGGCCCTAAAACGAATAGGCCGATCGGTGACACGGAGACCTCCTGCGCGTCGACCGCGCCCGGTTCGGGATCGGGATCGATCCGCCCGCCGCGACTGGGAGTGCTGGTCAAGGACTGTGAAATGTAAGCTTGCAGCTGGACCATCGCGCTGAGCCCAACGATCGAAAAGGGAATCAAAAGCATCCCAAAATAGAGCGCGTCGTTCAGGACGGCGGCCACGATCAGTTCCAGCAGCGCGAAGACGCTCAGCTGTTCAAAAACGCGGCGGCTCTTTTTCTGCAAGTGCAGCACCGCTTGAACCAGCACCAACAGCCGCGCGACCGCAGAAATTTGCCGCTCGTCCACGCCGCTCCAGAATCCTCCAACGCAATAGACACTGGCGATGCCCATCAAGAGATAGGCAATCGAAGGAGGCAGGTAGACGAGCGCCAACCAATCGACAAACACCAACGAGAAGAGCCCAGCCGCCAACGCGATGGTCGCCAAGCTTTCGGTTCCCGAGACCCCGCCCAGCAGACAACCTCCCAAAATGGTCAGGGCGACGAAATGGATCTTCAGCAGCGTTTCAGTCTTCATAGGGCGTCTCCATAAAGATCTGCTCCGACGACGTATCGGCTAAATTAAACCAACGCAGATCCAATCGCCCGGCTACGGACTCGGCAGCGTCTTCGGCAGCGAGTGATGGATGGTTCAGCGGACGCGTGCTCGCGATAATCAGCGGCCAATTGGTATCCGAAACGCCCACCAATTCACGCAGCTTGTCGTGCAGCATTGGTTGCGGGCGGCGAGCCGCCATCGCCAAACTGTTCATCACGCGTCGGCGAAATTCCAGTCCTCGGCTGTTTCGATTGGAGATCACCAAGCCATCGGAGATCGCGAACGCAACCTGCGTTTCTGGATTGCGGAGGACTTCGTTCATCAGCGTCGCAGCGAATCCGATCAACCGTTCCAAACTCTCCTCCGAAGGCGTGTCCTGATACAAATCGACCAACAGGCCGATCTGTTGTCGCTGTTGTTGTTCGAATTGGCGGACTGCCAATTCGCCGATGCGGGCCGTGGTCCGCCAGTGGATCCACCGTCGGCTGTCGCCATTTTGCCAGCCTCGCAAGCCATAGAAATCTCCTTCATTGATGCCCGCGCGGCGTCGGGAAACGACAAGCCCCGGCTGATCTGAAAGCATCCAAGCGCGCCACCCTTTCCGCAATCGACCCAATCGTGGGTAGACGATAAATTCTTCGCGGCGGTCGATCAAACGCGAACCCCGCGTCAAGCCAAACGGAAACTCGGTGCTGATCTTCAGCGGCCCCAATTGATAACGGCCGCGTTGACCGATCCGGCACTGAAAGGTTGCCAGTTGTTCGTCTTGGCCGCCGATGTACGCCAAGCCCGCATGGCCGTTGGCGGTTTCGCGCCGATTCGATTCACAGACGATTCGATCATCAAGCTGCAGGTACCAAGCGGGTAACCATTGCCGAAGATTGTGGATCCGATAGCGGACGGGAAACAGATCGCCCGCAAAAATTTCGATCGGCAATTGCCGCGCCACCGTCAATCCGTAAAGCGTTCCGCGTGAAAAACGCCATTGAATGATCAGCGTCCCAATCAACAGCCCTGCCAAAATCGCAAGCAGATTCAGATCCCGAACGACCGCCCCGACGATCGTAAACAACGCCACGAAGCCAAAGTGATAACCGCTGCGCGTGAAGCGCACTTTGACGCGGTGCAGCCTTTCTCCCGACGTTGCAGTCAAACCGAATCCCCCAAGCCTTCGCCCGAAGCTGTTCCGTGACCAGCCCCTTTTCGCCCAAACGCCTGGACCGACACAAACCCGCTGAACCCGACAATTATCTTCGCTCGACACGGCCGCGGCAACACCTCGGGACGAATCTTCACGGCAAATCCAGGCTCGCCCAGCGGATGCAACTCACACACGTCCCCGATGCCCTCGGTAGCCAAGCGACTACTGAGAACGCTTCGTTTCTTTGCGTTCGGGACGATAGCCCTTGCTGGTCGTATTGCGGCTCTGCTTCTTATTACGCTTCTTCGATTTGTTAGGACTGGGGATCGTATGCACATATTCCCCCTTCACCGCGGCATTGGCCCCTTTGCGACGTTGCACGATCGCTTCGTGGGGCGGCTTGCTGGGGATCAGGCAATCGCAGCCTTCGCCGATCAGATCCTGCCGTCCAGATTCCTGCAACGCACGCCGGACCTCAAAATAGTTCGCGGGCTTGAAGAACTGCATCAGCGCCCGTTGCATCTTGCGATCGCGGAGCTTCCGCGCGGTGAAGACCGGCTTTTTGGTGAATGGATCCAACCCGGTGTAATACATCGTTGTGGCGACATCCAGCGGGGCCGGAATGAAATCCTGTACCTGGTCGGGACGGTATCCATTGCGTTTCAAGAACAACGCTAAATCGATCATCGCGTTGATGTCGCTGCCCGGATGACTGGCGATGTAATACGGAACAAGGTATTGCTTCTTGCCCGCCTTCTTGCTGGACTTGTTGAACTGTTCGGTGAACGCTTCAAAATCGTCCCCCGACGGCTTTCGCATGTAGTTCAACACGTTTGGATCGGAATGCTCGGGAGCGACTTTCAACAACCCACCAACGTGATGCTCGGCTAGTTCCTTAATGTAGGTTGGGCTGAGCCGCGCCAGGTCCATGCGAATCCCGCTTGCGACCAGCACCTTCTTCACGCCGGGTACTTTCCGCGAGTCGCGCATCAATTGGATCAATGGCCCGTGGTCGGTCCCTAGCAATTTACAGACCTTGGGGTGCACGCACGATTGGCGGCGACAGACCGATTCGACTTCCGGACGCGAACATTGCATTTGATACATGTTGGCGGTCGGACCACCGATATCGCTGACGATTCCCTTGAACTTCGGATCGGCCCCTAGTTCATTCAGTTCGCCCAGGATCGATTGTTGGCTACGGGACTGAATCACGCGCCCCTGATGGGCGGTGATTGAACAGAACGTGCATCCACCGAAACAACCACGCATGATCGTGATCGAGTTCTTGATCATTTCAAACGCGGGGATCGGCTGGCGATACGACGGGTGCGGTTTCCGCGTATAGGGCAGACCGTAGATCCGATCCATCGAATCTTGCGTGATCGCCAGCGGTGGTGGGTTCACGACCACGGCTTGATTACCGTGATACTGAATCAATCGCCGCGCATTTAGCGGATTGGTTTCGTTGTGAATAATTCGCGTCGCTTCGGCAAACAAGGTCTTGTCCGACGACACGTCCTCAAAACTCGGCAGGGTGAGCGCGTCTTCGGGAGGCGTTTCGGAAGCTCCCGTCACATAGGCGATCCCACGCATGTCGCGCAGATCCTTCACCGAATCCCCCTTATCCAACCGGCGGGCAATCTCCACGATCGCATCTTCGCCCATACCAAACGCGACGAGATCCGCCTTGGAATCCAACAGGATCGATTTACGGACGTTGTCGCCCCAGTAGTCGTAATGGGCCAAGCGGCGCAGCGAAGCTTCGACGCCGCCAGCGATCACCGGCACGCCTTTGTAAGCCTCCCGAGCGCGATGACAATAAGACAGCGTGGCCCGATCCGGACGCGTGCCGATCCGTCCGCCGGGGCTGTACGCATCGTCGTTGCGAACTTTCCGACCGGCGGTGTAGTGATTGATCATGCTGTCCATGTTCCCCGCGCTGATCGCGTAGAACAGGCGGGGACGACCGAAGCGTCGCCAGTCTTCACAATTCTGCCAATCGGGTTGGCTAACGATGCCGACGCGGAATCCTGCCGCTTCCAGCACGCGCCCTAGAATCGCCATCGCAAAGCTGGGATGGTCGACGTAGGCATCGCCGGTCACAAACACGATATCGATCTCGTCCCACCCACGATCGCGGGCTTCTTGGGCCGTCATCGGCAACGGTCGCTCGGCAACGGTCGAACCACATGACGGGAGACCGGAAAGCAGGTCGGAACGGATCGGAGAACCGTTGATAATTGGCAAAGATTTCATGTTCTCATTATGCGAGGCAGAATGGCCCCCGATAGCCCAAAGATTGAAAATCGTCGAGAGTCGCAGGTTTAAGCAACGCCAACTCCAAGAGATGCCTCCGTCCTCACGCCGGCAATCGACGTATCGCTTAAAATCAGAACGCTCCGGCGGCATCGCCACCGTTTCGGATGTCGTTCCGCGTCCAGAACCGCAATTCGGCTACAAGACAGCTGTCTTTAATAGGTCGTCGACGGCGATCGACTTGGGGGACGCAAAGACCTCCCCAGCTGCCACCCCGGCGGCAAAGCCGGTGATTTGCGCCGCCGCGGCGACGCGCTGCATGATTTGCGGCTTGTGGCCAAATTGCGTTTCGTAGCAAGCAACCGCATCGATCTTCCGCTGCAAGGTACTACTGATATCCACCGTCAAATGCGACAAGCAACCGCTGAGGTGGTCGGGCTCCACTGCCAACCGAAAATAGAGTTGGCGGGCGATCGTGTGGACGGGAAGTCCACCAAAATGGCTATCCCATTTAGTCAAGCGGCTGTAAAAGATGGCCGCATCGGTGATCTGCATCGCTTGCCAATGGTCGGGGGATGCCATGGGGGTCTTATCGCCAAAACCAATCACCAGTTTAGGACGATGCTTTCGGAACTCAGTCGCCAACGCCACGCGAGTTTCAAAACAATCGAACAGCCGACGATTGGGCAGGTCCAGAATGGTTCGCACCTGAACGCCCAGTGCTGCCGCAGCTGCCTGAGCTTCTTTCAATCGCACCTCGGGCCCTGCGGAATTGGGCGTCGGCTCCCCATCGGTCAGATCGATGATCCCCACGCGGTAACCTTGATCGACCAACCGCGCCAACGTCCCGCCACAAGCGATTTCCACATCATCGGGGTGTGCCCCGACAGCGATCACGTCCAGTTCGGGGTACTGCGAAAGATCAGCATTCATCTGCGATTAAGGAGGTTCGAGAGAAGGAAGGATTTTGCGCAATCGATCGACGATGCCGCACGAGCGAATGACGGACCGAGGCTTGCAACGCGAATCAGACGGAGTTCAGCGCGGTCGCCGCGGCAAAGCCGATTGGTTGAGAAACGCGCGAAGATTGTACAGACACGATGGCGCATCGCTCTCGTTGACTTCGGGCGGTGCCATCGAAAAGTAATCGTTGTCGATTCCCAAGACCTGCTTGTAAGCTTCCGCCATCTCGGGTTCTTCGTCGACGATCATGCTGGCCATTTCGAAGTCGCGATCCCACAGAATTCGATCGGCCAACAGTTCAACGACGAGATCCCACTGATCGATCTCATCGCACCAAGGATCGGGGATATCATCGAGGTCTTCGTCGATACTTGAGGATTCTGAATCGCTGCCCGGTGCGTTGTCGCCGTAGGCGGCCAAGACCATCGATCGGATGTCGCAACACGAATCGCCAAAACAATGGCCTGCATCGATTTCCAATTCGATATGCGACTTGACGGTTTCAAAGATCGCCATCACGGTCGCTTCTAACTCAGCGGTCAATTCGGGCATCGCCTGATTGGGGCTCAGCAGTCCGTGGCAGACTTCGTTAAGCAGCGCGATCCGTTGGCAGACCAATTGATCGTCGTACAACTCGACGCCCGATTCGCAAACCACCGCGTCGTTATCGTTGCGAACTTCCCATTCCAACGCATCGATCATCGTCACGCAAGTTTGCACGATCAATGTTGCTTCGGCACCGGACAGCGTCCGGTCGCCAGTGGATGTATGCCACATTGAAACTCGCCTCAAAAACGTTGATGCCCAAAATCCAAATCGAGTCACGAACATCCAGTGTAACAGCGCTAACCCGATTAATCAGTAAGGGGCGGCCGATTGGAATTGCGTTTTGTCAGCGCGTCTGCCGCTAGCTTTTGCGCAGTTCCGTCGCTTCGGCTTCGAGCTTCGCGATTTCGCTTTCCAAGTTGGTGATCTCGTCGGGTTCATCGGCTTGTTGGCGAACGCCTGCCAAGCTTTGCCGCAATTGCGACAACTTCTTATTGATCACATCCAGCCGCTTCTTCGCTTTTTTATCCATGCTTACTCTCTCGGGTATTGGGGGGACGTATTCGCGCCGGACGTGTTCAGAATTCAAGAAACGCCACGACGAAATGGACTAATAATACGAACAATGTAGTCCACAAGACAGTCGCGGTGATCGATTCGCTGACATCCCCTGCGCTTCGCTTGGGACGTATCCCACGGTAATACGCGATCGCCGCAATTCCGATCCCACAAGCGACATTCTTCAGCAGCACCCAAGATACCCCTGCGGCGAACCATGCATCTTCGTTCTGCAGTTGCGCGTAAAAATGGACCTGCCAAAACGAAGCGTTGATCTGAGGATGGTTGATCGCGAAGGTCAGCATGCTAATCCACTGAGCGGTTTGGAATCCAACCCATTCCAACAGCGGCGTACCGATCACGAAGGCAGCCAGGATCGGCACCAAAAGGTACGCCGTGGGGCGAACGCCCAGCGTCTGCAATGCGTCGACCTGGGAACCATAACGTTTCACTCCCACATCCGCCGCGACCGCCGCGCCGCATCGGGCAGCGATCAAAATCGTAGCCATCACGGGAACCAGAATGCGATACAACGCAAACCCGATTGCCGCCAAAAGGTCTTCGATCAGCAGCGGTTTGGTGTAAACCGAAAAAGGCAAATAACGAAAGGTAAAATGGGTGCCAGCGAAACCCACGATCAACCCCGCCATGATCAGATAGATCCAGGCCGACGGACCGGCGACTAGATTCAAGTAGTGCGTCAAGAAACGTAGGCCCCAACGGATCCGCGGCATGCGCGGGATCGCGTCCCATGGCAGACGTATCGCCGTGATGATCGCCGCGCCGGTGGCATCCATAAAATCAACCGCCGCGAGACGCCCGCGTGCTGACAGGGTTTGCGCCAACGTTGGCTCGGTCGTGATGGCCCGTGGTTCGGTCGCGACCGGTTGCATCCGATCGGGAATCGATTTCCAGTCGCCAGGCTCTTCGGCCACCAGTTGCCGACGCTCCGAATCCAGCAGAAGCACATGATCGGCGATCGGCAGCAACGTTTCGTAATCGTGCGTCACGACAATGCTGGTCCGCCCATGCGTTTGTTGCGTGCGTTGGATCAGGGCGGCGACTTGCCGACCACTCGCCGCGTCGAGCCCCGAGGTCGGTTCGTCATACAGGACCACGTCCGGATCGGCTGCCAATGTACGCGCGATCGCCAGCCGTTGCTTCTGCCCGCCACTGAGTGCGGCAACCGGCGTCCGCGTGGGAACTCGCAATTCGTCGAGCCATTGCCGCGCCGATTGCTCGGGCGGCTGCGAGCGATCGCGACGGTGATCGATCGCAAATTGAACGTTCCACAGCGGCGAGAGCTCATCAAACAATGCGAACTGTTGGAAGACGATCCCGACCCGCCGCAGCGGCCGACCTTCGCTGCCGGTGATCGAACCGGACCACTCGATGGCGTCGTCGTGTCGCGGAGTCAGCCCGGCCAGGATCCGCAGCACGACCGACTTCCCCGCGCCGCTTCCACCGACGATGACCGTAATCTTTCCCGCCGGAAGCGTGATGGATGTCGGTTCAAGCAGCGTTCGCGATCCGACTCGCACGTGCAGCTCGTGCAGCTCCAACGCTTCGGAAATCCCACCTTGCTCGCTCGCTTCCATGACTCCTTGCCCTGCCCTCGATGATGACTCGAAATGTTGGGGTTGCTCCGATGCGATTGCTAGCTCCGTCGGATATCGGTTCTTTTGCAAGGGTTCAATGTCGCCTCGCCCCGTTGATTGGGAAGCGACGACATGTCGGCGAGGGTGCCTCCTCATCGATCGCAGGTGGGGCCGAGGTTGAAGCATCCCCGAACCATGCATGCGTGCCTGGATTGGCAGAAAAAGGAGCTCCCATCGGTGGAAAACCACGGGTTTGCGTCGCGGTTGGATTGTAGGCCAACGTTACCGATCGCAACAGTTGCGAGGTGGAGATCAAGGAAAACCAAGCATTCGTTGAGCAAGAACCGCTGGTGCAAGGGGGCAGGTAGCAAATGCAGGTTGTTGCGGTCACAACTGGGGGCCAAAAGGAACTGAAACAAACGGGAAACATTAAGAAAGCCGCTTGTTAAAAAAGTCCGATAGAAGTAAACTCCGTCACTATTACAGCTCGCGAAATCCAGCACCGCGAAGATATGCCCCGAGTTCAGCGCTTGGCAGGCCCTTCCAATGCTTCCATTAAGTGCTGTCCAGATAACAAGTTACGTTTCTATCAGGTGACTCAATTCGGAGTCGTCGCGGATCGAAAGGATTAGAAAAGTGCCCAGTCAGCGTACTTACAATGCAAAGCCCGGCGAAGTCGAAAAATCGTGGTACATCGTCGACGCAACCGATCAAACGCTAGGCCGGTTGGCCAGCGACATCGCCGTTGTCTTGATGGGCAAGCATCGCCCCGAATACACACCTCACATTGACGTCGGCGATTTTGTGATCGTGACCAATGTTGAAGGGATCAAGATGTCCGGCAAGAAAATGGAACAACGCCATTACACTTGGTACACCGGCCATCCAGGTCTGCGTTTGGAAAGCTATCAAGGCCGCCAAGATCGAAAGCCTGAAGATCTGCTGTACCACGCGGTCCGTCGCATGCTGCCGAAGAACAAAATCGCGCGTCATATGCTCAATAAACTGAAGATCTACGCCGGTGCCGAGCATCCGCATCAGGCACAGCAGCCGCAACCATTGGTTGGTGCTGGCAAGATCATCGCGAGCTCCACCTAAGCTGGAATTCTTCCGCTGAAGTTTTTTTATTCCCCCACGGACGCCGCCCACGCGGCAACGCATCATCCCACGAAATACTGAGTTATGGTTGCAGTAAAGAAAGACAAGATCAACGGCGATGCACTTGGAACAGGTCGCCGCAAGTCCTCGATCGCCCGCGTACGTGTGCGTGCTGGCAGCGGCAAGGTGACGATCAATCGCAAACCGCTCGAAGCCTATTTCGTGAACGACCAAGACCGCGAAGCAATCGTCCAGACCCTGGAAAGCTGCTCGGTTCGTGAAGCTGTCGACGTGCTGGTTCGCGTTCATGGCGGCGGCACCACAGGACAAGCCGGCGCGGTTCGCATGGGCTTGGCTCGTGCCTTGGTCAGCTTCAATGAAGAGCATTTCCACACGCTTCGCGATGGCGACTTCCTGACGCGAGATTCGCGTATGAAGGAACGTAAAAAGCCAGGTCTTCGCGGTGCTCGCCGTGGCGTTCAGTTCTCGAAGCGTTAATCGCTCGGCAACTGCAGACAATCCAAACAAGCCCGTCCGTTCGATATTCGAGCGGCGGGCTTTTTTCGTGCGCTTTTGCGTCGTGTGGCGGAGCTAAACCAGGTGTGCCCGATGGATCCGAAAAACCCCCACGACCCATCCAATTGTCCAGCTGCCCCAGCAATCGGAGCGCGATGTCGCTCAAAGCCTTCGCGCGGCGACATGGCATCGGTGTGGGCAAAGCTATGGTTCTGATGTCGAACTCTCGCCGCTTCAAGCTCGTTTGCCGCGGCCAAAGCTTTGCACGCTCGTCTGATCGATGCCTTATTCACATCGGAACCGATGACTTTCAGAAACCTCCCGCCGCGATTTCGCCCGCCTCGCCGAGGTGTGATGTTGGCACTGGAGCGTTTGGAGCATCGCTTTCCCTTCGACGCTGCCGCGCCGCTGTCGGACCTGTGGGAGGAGGAAGCTGCCGAGGTTCACGTGCCGGTCTCCGCCGCGGAGGTGAATGTTCTTGAGGAGGCTGACTTTGCCGCCCCTTGGGTTGGCATGAAGCTGACGCTCGACATCCCCATCGAACGGCTGGACGCCTCCGAAACCACCATCACCGGGATGAGCCCAGGGGACGACTCCAAGGCCGAGGCGGCTGCGCTCGCCGATGGCAGCCACATGTTCGTCTTCGCCGGAAACCTGGAAGGGCAAGACGGGATCTTGGTTCGCCGCACGCGACCCGATGGCTCCCCCAACGGACCGCCAACGCTTGTCGCGGCGTTGGATCCTAACGAATTGCACGCTCCAGACAGCCCCGTCCAGCTGTCGCTGGCCGCCTTCGATGGCACTCGTGCGGTCGTCGCTTGGACCGATTCGACAGGGATTCATCTGCAGCGGATTGACCAAGACGGGGCGGCCACGGGAGCGTCAATCGACATTAACACAACCACGACACCGATCGACTACACCGTGGACTTGATCGGGTTGGAGGCTGGGGGGTGGATGCTTGTTTGGTGGGAAAATGCCAGCACGAACATCCAGTTTCAACGTTTCGATTCCAATGGGAACATCGTTGGAGAATCTTTCTCGATCGCCTCGACAACGCCTTTGGGACACATTGAGGACGTGCGATTGCTGCCCCACGTCACCAACGACTTTGCGATCTCTTGGATCCAATCCACGGCCGATCCGGCCGCTTCGATCGAACAACAGTTCTTGGGGATCTTACAGGTCGACGGAACATGGGCGAGCGCCCCCTTAGACATTTCCGACGCCACCTTTGCACCAACGCTAGAGATCGTCGCTCTGGATGCGGGACGCTGGGTGTTGTTGGGAGAACGGTCTTCGGAATCCGAAACGTATCCCGCAGTGATAGTGATCGATGCAAGCGGCGACTTGATCTCGGAGTATGCGATCAACACCAGCACCCTCGTCGATGAAACGTCGGTTTCACTTATCGGAATCGACGGAGGTGGTTTTGCCGTCGGGTATTTCAGCGGCGATTGGGAGCACCCTGCGACGATGGTGGTCCAGCAATTCAACGACGCCAGTGAGCCGGTGGGTGAACCGATCGTGCTGAACGAAACGCCGCTGCGGGATCCACCGGTCGGTGCAATTGTTGGCTTGGCCGATGGCGGAATCGCGGGATACTGGATCGGCACGGGGATCGATCAAACTTCGCCGGCGGCGCTGTCACGAACCGTGCGAATGGAATCGGTGGGTATCGATGTCGAATTCGCCCCGTGGGTGCCGTTGGAAGATGCGGCGTCGTTGATGATCACCGGCGTGCCCCCCGCGGCGTCGCTCAGCCATGGCGTGCGGATGTCTTCTACGTCGTGGAGCGTTTCCCTGAACGACCTTGCCGCGCTCCGTTTGCTTTCCTTCGAACCGCTTCCCGTCGTCACCCTGAACGCGGACTTATTGGGGACCGACCCTTCACAGCCCCCTATCGCGTCGTGGGCAATCACCACCGGAACCTTGTTCGACGATGTCATTGAAGAATCACACGCCGCCTACGTGGTCGATGGCCGCAGCGGTAACGACACCTTTCTCGTCGCTGGGGTACAGCAGGACTTCGCTCTCTTCGACGACGGATCCAACGCGCCGGCTCGCTTAGTTCACAAGCCGAGCGGCCTGGAGCGGTTGCTGATCGACATCGAGTTCCTCGCCTTTGAAGACTCCTATGTCGAGATCGAGCAATGGAACCCGCTTGCGGACGCGAGTGAAGAGTCGCCCGAACCTGGCACCAACGATTGGGAGCAGGAGTCGTGGACAATGATCGCGCAATCGAACCCTTATGCGGGAGGAAATCGACAAACGGTTGCTGCGCTGCCACACGCTGAAATGGCAAACACCGTCCCCAGCATGGCAAGTGCTCGAGAAGCGATGAATACGATCTTTGCCGAAATGGGAATGACCCAAGGAATGGCGATGCAAGGCGTGATGCAAGGTATGGAGAAATCGGTCCGCGATATGAACGAACCGGCGCGCGTCGCTCAGAATAAAGCAGCGTCCAATGATGCGAAGCCGCGCACTGCCGAAAGCAAAGCAGGGCCGGCCGACAAGGGAAATCCAGAAGATCCCGCTGCGGCAGGGGCGGCGGCCGCACCACGGAACGCGCCTGCGGCGTCAACCGAAAATGGAATCGCCGATCCACTGCCAGTCCCCAACTTGGCACCGCTGCAAACCTTCCACCCGATCCAGCCTCAACCGTTTGCGCAACACACTTTCAACAACCCAGTTGCCGCTGCGCGGTCGTTGTATCGCAGCAGCGGACCGGCCATTGCCCACGTCGACGCGGCTGCGGCGGACACCGGCGCAGCAGCCGCTCCGGAAGCTCCTCCTGCCGCAGCAGTCCCCATGCCATTTACAAGTCCGATCCTCGCGATGCCGACGGCATTCGACAGTGCGCAGCTGTTTGCAAAGATCGACGAAGTCGAGCAAGAAGTAGCGCAAGACGCCGAAGCGATCGAATTGGTCGCGGGATCCGCGGTCGTGCTGGCGACCGGTTTTTCGCTCGCTCAGGTCGCCTGGTTACTGCGCGGCAGCGTGCTGTTGACCAAGCTAATGTCGTCGATGCCGATTTGGGTTTCGTTCGATCCGTTGCCTGTGCTTTCGGAAAACTGGGATCGGTTGTCGACCGCTTCCAGTTGCGACCATGAATCACTGCTGGATATTGCCAGCGGACAAAAACCGACCGAGCCCGCATAAAACGCATTCGATCTCTCCCGGGATTATCCTCCCAACACTTAATAAAGTTCCTTGTGACATGAAACGATTTGGCACCACGACCCGAATAGCATTGGCGATGTCGATGTGGACCGCGACCGTTTTGCTGGCGTTGCGAATGACGGGTCTATTGAACGACGGCGCGGCACAGCAGATTCAGTCCCGCACACGGCTGTGCGAAGCGGTGGCGGTCAGCTGTTCGCAATTTGCCTCACGAAACGATTGGATGGCGGTCGAAGTGGCGCTTCGTTCGTTAAAAGCACGCAATCCAGAGGTCTTGTCAGCAGCCTGCCGGCGGATGGACGGGACGCTTGATTTTGAAACGGGTAAGCACTCGGACCACTGGAGCCAACGCACTAGCGATCTGTCGTCAAGCACCTGCATTCAGGTGCCGGTATTACAGGGCGATAAAGCTTGGGGACAAATCGAGGTCTGTTTTCAATCGCCAATCGCCGCGGGACTGCTCGGCTTCCTGGCATTACCTTCGGTGAAGCTCATCGTGCTAACCTCGCTGGCCTGCATGCTTGGATTCTCGATCTTGCTGCGCCGCTGCTTCAACCAACTTGATCCCGACCAAGCGATTCCGGAACGCGTGCGTGCGGCGCTCAACACGATGGCCGAAGGCGTTGTCGTGCTGGACGAAAAATTTCGCATCAATCTCGCCAACCAGCCCTTTGCCGACATGCTTGGTTGCAGTGTCGATGTCTGCCAGGGAAAAAACATCGATTCGCTTCCCTGGGAAACGCAGGACAATCGTCCGCTCAGCCAATTGTTGAGCGAGATGCATGGCGACAATCCAGTGGACTTTGAGAATATCAAGCTTCAACAATCGCCGAGCTCCAAGCGAACGCTAAAGCCCAACGCCAGTCGCATCCTCAACAAGCAGGGGGACTGCAAAGGGATGCTATTGAGTTTGGATGATGTCTCGGTTCTAGAGGAGCAAAACGAACAACTGCGATTTCTTGCCACCCGCGATCCGATGACCTCGTGCCTCAATCGACGGTCGTTCTTTGAACATCTCGAACAGACCTGGAAATCGGCTTTCCGGTACAAGCACCCCGTCAGTTGCTTGATGGTCGATGTCGATCACTTTAAAGGGATCAACGATTCGTTTGGGCACGCCGTTGGCGACGAGGTCCTGAAAGGTGTTTCCGCAGCGTTGTTGGCGACGGCTCGCGACACCGATTTTGTTTGCCGATATGGTGGCGAGGAGTTTTGCATTCTGCTACCGCACATCGATATCGACGGGGTGGCCCGTGCGGGAGAACGATTCCGGACGGCAATCGAAGCGTTGCAATTTCCACAACTCCGCGTCACCGCCAGCCTGGGTTGCTCGAGCGGTGATCTGGGAGCGGAATCGGCCGATCAGTTGCTCGAACAAGCCGACCAAGCCCTCTACTTCGCAAAACGCAACGGACGCAATCAAGTCGCCCGCTTCGATCGCCTGGAAGCCACGCCCCACGCGATCGAAACACAGCCTCCGGCTGACGCAATTCAAAGTGAAGACGTGCTGCTGGAATCGATCAAGCTTCTGATCCGCGATGCCCGCGACGCAGGGGCAACCAGCGTCAGCTTTGATCTATTGAACGCCACTCTCGAAGCGAACGCAGAATAGTCGCGCGGCACGCCCTGCCTTGTCATCGAGACTTCAACGATCAAGTCAGACTCCAATCCATGACGCGTGGTCGTTGGCAATGGTGTCAACGGATTCCAAATCGCATTGCCGGCTATTCGTCCGCGGTATCGGCGATCGGAAGCACGATCTGAAAAGCGGTACCGTCGGAAACGCTGGGGTCGATGAATATCCGACCACCGTGGGCCTCCACAATCCGCCGGCAGATCGGAAGCCCCAGCCCCGTCCCTCTGCTTTTGGTCGTGTAAAAGGCTTCGAACACCTTTTCGCGATCCTCCGGTCGAAGCCCCGAACCGCAATCTCGAACCGTGACCTGGATCGCATCCCGATCATCGAATTGGATATCGGTCGCGGTGATATGGAGTGAGGCGTTTTCTTGACCCGCGTCGATCGCGTTTTCCATCAGGTTTCGAAAGACCTGTTCGATCCGAACCGGATCGATGAACAATACCCGGTCGGGAACCTCCAATAGCAACTCGGTCTGCGACCACGCTGGAAGTGACCGAAGACTGTCCCAGGCATGTTGAATAATCTGTCGCAAGGAAGTCGACACGCAATGGAGCCGCAGCGGAGCACTGAAGTCTTGCAATTCACCGAACAAAGTCCACAGGCACCGGTTCGCCTCTTCGATCGACTGCAGATCGTTCGTTCGCTGAGCCGCATTCCCTTCGTTGAGCCGCAGTAAATCAAGATGGACCTGAATTCGCTGCAGTGCATTGCGGGTCTCGTGTGCCACCGATGCAACGGCCAAACCGATCGATGCCAACCGTTCCCGCTGAGCGACGCACTGCGTCGCGTCGGTGGCCGATTGCATCAGCGGATGCATGGGAGCATTTTCATCGGATTCAAGTCCGCTGGCCTTCGCCTCCCGATACAGCGATTCAAGCGTGCTTTTCATATCGGTATCGCTCGTCGCGACAATGCAAGTTGTCGCAGGGCCCAATTGGGCAAGCAGTTCATCCGCAATTCCAGCGGGTAACTGCGGGTCGAGGATGATCGCCGAATAAGCGTCCAAATCGTGTTCCAGCAGCGTCAAAATCACGGTTGCCGGATCACGCCATTGCGGCTGGCCTAACACCAACACATCACAGATATCGCTTTTCGCATCGTCTTGACGAGGGATGACGATCGCGCGATAGACAATTTCCCCCTTGGCACCGTGATGCTGCGCGACGAGCAATATCTTTTCTTCACCTGCCTTCACTTCAATGACCTTGCAATCTATTCGCGCCAGAGTTTCCGTTCGGGAGCACCGAGATGCCGTCGGTATCCGCCCCCATTCGACCGCAACACCGCCAACTTTTTCGCAGCTAACCGCGCGTTTGGCGATGCCATCCCCCACGCACCCACCTATAAAGCAGGCGAATAAGCCTCAACACCGCCTAAGGAGACTACAATACCGTAAACCGCGACCTAATGCACTCCGCAAACCACCTAATGGCGTGGGAGCATTTCTACGAATCGCATGCAGGGAATTCCCTTACGCCTGCGACTTGGGATCGCGAGAAGCACGAGCCGATCGTTTTCGGCAACGCAGTAGATCCTAAAATCCACCCCAAACCAATGGATCCTGTAACCAGAAGAACCATTCGCAGGCAACGTTTCCGTCGGTTCAAAACGCAATTTTCCAGCTGACGATCGCTAAGTTCCCATTACAATGAGAACCAAGGTATAGCACGGGAGACTGAAGTGCGTGCCTTTGATAGCTCACGCCTCCTTTTTGCAACACAAGGCATCCCTCGCCATGAACCTTCAATCCGATCACGATTCGATCCCCTTGGACGAGGAAGTACCCCAGCGAAGTTCACTGACAGCGCCTTCGTATCCAAAATCGAAGGTGTTCGTGGTGCTACCAGCGTATAACGAAGAGGAAGCGTTGGGATCGTTGTTGAACAACTTGGGCGAAGCCTTTGCGGACAGCGGTTGGCCGTACGAAGTGATCGTTGTCGACGATGGCAGCCAAGATGCAACGGCCGAACTGGCAGGGCAGTTCGGATTTCAAATGCCGGTTCATTTGTTGAAGCATTCCCAAAATCAAGGTTTAGGGCCCACGTTGCGGGATGGTTTGCGGGAAGCGGCTGAGCTAGCGTCCGCCCGCGATGTGATTCTGACGATGGATGCTGACAATACGCATCCCGCGGGTTTAATCGATTCGATGGTCCGCCGGATCAAAGAGGGAAGCGATATCGTGATCGCTTCGCGATTTCGCGACGGCGCCCAAGTTGTGGGCGTACCTTGGAATCGCAAATTCTTGAGTGTTGGCGCCCGGTTATTGTTTTCTCTGACGTTTCCAACCCAAGGGGTCCGAGATTACACCTCGGGATTTCGAGCCTACCGTGCCGAGGCAATCCAAGCGGGTTTCGCTCGCTTTGGCGACGATTTAGTCAGCGAAACCGGATTTTCCTGCATGGCCGACGTCCTGTTGAAGCTCCGTTCGTTGAATCGTGTTTTTTCGGAAGTGCCGCTGATTCTGCGATACGATCAAAAGGGGGGCGTCAGCAAAATGAAGGTCATGCGAACGGCCATCTTGACGCTCCAACTGCTATTCCGACATCGAATCGGCCACGATTAACTGTTGATGTGCGACGCAGGTCGTGCAACAATTTAACCCTACCGGTGGCTGGGGACGATAAAACATCGTTGATACGGCGTTCGGGTGTTATTATCAAACGTTCACCAGCAACGATGATGGTCGACCTTTAGAGTTCAGGAGCTGTTACCTTCGATGAGCTGCAACAATATCATTCAGCCCAATTCGCGCCGCGCTTTCCTGCAATCGGCGGGTTCGGGGTTCGGGGCGTTGGCATTTTCGGCGCTCAGCGGACAGGCGCTGCTTCCCCAGCGAAGCGTCTCGGCGGCGGCCGCGAAAATCCCCCATTACCTGGGCCGCGCGAAAAGCGTGATCTGGTTGTTCATGGAAGGTGGTCCGAGCCATCTCGATCTATTTGACCCCAAGCCGTTGCTAAACGAACTGGCCGGGAAAACTCTTCCCGATAGCTTTGAACGTCCTGTCACGGCCATGGGTGAGGTCAACTCACCGCTACTGGAATCCAAACGCAAATGGGCCCAACACGGCGAAAGCGGATTGTGGATCTCCGATTGGTTGCCGCAACACAGCCAGATCGCCGATGATCTTTGCGTGATCCGTTCGTGTGTTTCCGACGGCATCAATCACGCCGGTGGTGTGTCTCAAATGAACACCGGTTCGGTCTTTGGCGGCCGCCCTTCGCTGGGCGCGTGGGTTTCGTACGGTCTCGGAACCGAAAACGAAAACCTGCCTGGGTTTGTGGTGATCAAAGACACTTCGGCGATGGTCGTCAACGGTGTCCGAGCTTGGGGCGCGGGCTTCATGCCTGCTTCGCATCAAGGGGTGCTGTTTGAATCGGGCAAGCAACCGATCGCCAACTTGAATCGTCCGGCGGGGATGTCGGAAACGCGGCAACTGAAGAAACTGGCGTTTTTGAATGAATTAAATCAGCAGCACCATGCGTCGCGGCAATCGAACACCGATCTCGAAGCGAGAATTCGCAGCTATGAATTAGCCTATCGGATGCAATCGTCGGCCCCCGAAGCGATCGACTTGAACTCCGAATCGAAAGAAACGCTCGAAATGTACGGCATGGACCGTAAGGAAACCGAGGTTTTCGGACGCCAATGTTTGATGGCTCGCCGATTGTCCGAACGTGGAGTCCGGTTCATCCAGTTGTATCATGGTGCAGGCAGCAAGTGGGACAGCCACTCCAAGATGGAGGCGAATCATTCCCGTTTGTGCACCGCGGTTGACCAACCGATCGTCGGGCTGATCAAAGACCTCAAACAGCGCGGCCTGCTGGATGAGACGCTCGTCATTTGGGGCGGCGAATTTGGTCGCACTCCAATGAGCGAAAAGGGAGACGGACGCGATCACAATCCGACAGGTTTCACGATGTGGATGGCTGGCGGCGGCGTCCGGGGCGGGCAAACAATCGGCGCAACCGATGAATTAGGATTATTTGCTATTGAAGACAAATTGCATGTCCACGACATCCACGCGACGACCCTGGGGCTGATGGGACTGGACCATACCAAGGTGGTTTACATGCATAAGGGACGTCCCGAACGGATCGATCAGAACGAAGGGCATGTCCACAAAGGCATCGTTTCTCATGCATAATCGATTGGGGCGGCGAGCCAACGCCGCTTTGCGATCCATTCGAATTGGGGCCTCCGATCGCGCGGCGTCAAAATCAGACGGCGTCGACTGCGAAGAAAGTCTTTCCCGATCCGAACGAGCGAACAGATTCCGGTGTTTCCCACCAAATTGATCTGCCGGAAAAGGTTCTCGTGGAGGGTGAAATGCTGTAAGCTATGGATCCTTGAACCAAGGTATGGGAAGTGTTCACTGGCTTCCCTTTCCTGTTGCCTTGGTATGTTCGTGTATGGAATGGACTCCGCCATGCAGGTGCGCACTGATGAGCGAAGTTCGACGCGATCCATTAACTGACGCTTGGGTGATTGTTGCTCCCAACCGCGATCATCGACCCGATGAATTGGTCGAGGCCCAGTTATCTGGAAGCACAGTCATCGCGTGTCCGTTCTGTGCGGGGAACGAACAATTGACTCCCGATCCCACGTTGACAATTCTCGACGACGAAGAGGATCCCGAGAGCTGGTCGGTGCGGGTAGTCCCCAACAAATACCCCGCCGTCGAATCGCTCAACGGCAAGGTCTCCGAAGAAGCATCGATCCACAGCCACGCCTTTGAGGCGTTCGCGTTGACCGGTGGACACGAGGTCTTTATCGAGTCGCCGCTGCACGTCCACAGCCTGACCGAACTGAGTGAATCTCGGATGATCGATGTGTTTTCGGCTTACCTGAATCGCATGCGTTATTGGCGCGAACGGGACGACGTCGATTATCACATTCTGTTCAAAAACGTGGGTGCCGCCGCCGGCGCATCGCTGCGCCACACACACAGCCAATTGATCGCCACCAGCGTGATGCCCGGTTCGATCAGCGCGTTGATGTCGCGATTGGGCGAACACCATGGTCGCACCGGACAGTGCTTGGTCTGCAGCATGTCCAGCGAGGAACAGATCAGCGGAAAACGAATCATTGCGACGACCGACCACTTTGTTGCCTTGTGTCCGTTTGCCAGCCGGGTCCCCTACCTGATGCGATTGATTCCCCGCAATCACCAAGATTCGTTTGAAGCGATCGAGCAGGCTCAGCTGGTCGATCTGGCGATGTTAGTCCGCAAACTGCTGAAGCTTGTCGAAAGCATCCTCACTCCAGCGGCCTACAATTTTATCATCCACACCCGCCCGACCGCGTTCCATGACACGGCGGCGTTCCATTGGTGGATGGAGATTTTTCCGCGCGTCACGAAACTCGCGGGGTTTGAATGGGGATCGGACTGTTATATCAATCCCGTACTCCCCGAGGCCGCCGCAACCCACCTGCGCAGCCTCTCGCGACAGCTGGAACGCGGTTCAAAAAAAGGCACGCGCGGCAAGCGTTCCAACATCTGAACCGGTGCTGCCACGATGCGTGAGAACGTCGTGGCACGCTTTCAGATCCATTTATCCGACCAAACGCGTCACGCTGGACGCAGGCAACCAGGCATCGCGGCCGTCGAACAATCGCACCCGCAGCCAATCACGACGATCTTCCATCACCTGGACCTCGGTACCACTGGGCAACGGTTCGGGAAGCCGTGAAGGCGAGTTGATCGAATCGGCGGCCCGTGCGATCGTATCGGGCAAGGTCACCACCGCAACGTTAGGCGCCGGTTGTTGCGTCTTCCATATCGCGACGCAGAGACTCGCAATCCAAACGACGGCCAGCAGCCCCGCCAGATTTCGTAGCCCTTTGCGATCGATCCGAAGGGCCAAGGCAAGTGTTATCGCGGTAACCAGAAAGGCGAGCGCAGCGATCCGAAAGTAATCGTCCGCCGACCACCTCGTCGTTGTCCCCAACAGGGATGCGGCCAGCGAACCGAGGCCGCTGGAGCTCGTCTCGGGACGTGGCACCCAATCGGGCAACAAGGTGCGGGCGTGTTCGAGATTCTGGCGAGCTTGACGATTACTGGGATCGATCGCCAGGGCGCGTTGAAACGCCACGATTGCCGGACCGATCCGTTGGGCCCCCAACGCCGCGTTGCCAAGATTCACATAGAGGCTGGCGTTCTTCAATTCCCGCTCGTTCACCACCCGATCGAACAAAAGCTCGGCACGTCGGAAACTGCGTAGCCGTTGGTCGCGATCGGTCGCCGCGAACCCGGCGTTGTAAGCTTCGATCGCCTGTTCCAACGCAGGAACTGGCTCGCTGGCGAAGCTGTGACACGACAACACGACAACGCAAATCAAGCATTTCCAAAATCGGTTCATTGAGCTTCCTTGCGAAATCGAAGGGCCAACTGTTGAGCCTGCTGGAGGATCTCCGGCGCCAGCGGTTCCTCATCGTTCGACGCGGGCTGATAAACCAACGTCTCACATCGCGCGATCAACCCTTCGGTGCTGGCCCGCTCCACGTCGGGCTGCGAGGCAAGCAGACTTCGGAGGGCCGCAGCTAACGCGGAGGCCGCCTGACGCTTGGGCATCGCCACCGCCGCGGAGATCGCCGCAGCTTGTTCGGCCGCCACCTTGCGACGGGCAATCACGTCGGGATCCGCTTGGCTTCGCCGTCGATCGACCAAGGCCAGCATCACGATCGCGAGCCCGGTCAAATAGGCTCCCGTTTGCAACACGACCGGCGACACCAAGCCTTTGGGATTCGACAGCAGCGCGGCCGGATTCGATTCGATCGCCAAGTCGGCTCCACTCAGCGAGAACCGCTTTCGCGACGCCCCCACGCTTTGGGCCGATTCGCTGGCCGCCGTCTCCTCCGCGGACGCAGGTCCTCGCGCCGGCGTGGGACTGGCCGAAACGACGTCATCCGCTGAAATCATATCCGCGGACATCACGCGCAGCGCAATCGGTGCCGACCTCGCGGTGCGGTATTCTTTGGCATCGGTATCGAACCAGGAGTAGGCGATCGCCGGAATCTCGCTGACCGATTCATCCTCCACGCGCACCGATACCGAAAACGTCTTCTCATCCTTTCCCAATTGGCCGGGAACATCACCGCTGGGCAACCGAAACTGCTGAGGATCCATCCCACCATCGGCTGACAGCGGCGGCATGCTCGCCCCTTTTAGGTTCCCATTCCCTCGCAAGGTCACGTTCAAACGGATCGGATCGCCAACCCGAACCACGGTCCGATCTGCCGTCACGGAAATCGAAAACCCATTCCCAACCGCCCCGGCAAAACTTTCGGGTTTCCCAGCTTCAGGGAATCCACCGATCTCAATCGTCATCGGTTCGCCGACCGCGCGAAACGCTTCAACACTTTTGACGTATTCCTCCACGCGATTAAAAAATCCAAAACCAAAACCCGAATCGTCGCGGCGCTCCCGGCGTCCCAAGACACGATGCCGGATCGTGACTTGGATGGGATCGATTTTGAAAGTGCCCACGCGATCGGGAATCATCGTCCGTTTGGCACGGAAGACGCGGAACAGCTTGCCGTCGGATTCCTCCTCGCGAACGCTCGCCTGAAGATCAACGCTCCCCTCCGCCGTGTCGATCGGCAGCAACGCCTCGCGGACATTGGTCGGCTTTTCGTCCTCGAACTTAAAGGTGTCGAACAGAGGCGACGAAATGGAAACGCCCGTGTTGGCCAATTCGCCCGCATACCACCATTCGATTTCTACGGGGACGCGCTGTTCGGGAAAGTAGGGACCTTCGGGAAGTCGCAAATGAATCCGCATCTTGTCGGTTGTTGGAACTTCTTCAAACGTGAGCTTCACCGCGTCGACGTGCTTTTTTAGTGAACCGTCGGTAATCACAAACGGACCGATCTCCCACTGCCCCGGCTTGCTGGCGGTGAACCGGAACACAAAATCATATTTCGTTTGCGCGATGATCCGGCCATTGTTGTTGAACCGCATCGATGTGGGGTTGGTCGCCACCAACGTCCAACGCAACGCATCGTTTGGATTGTCGACATCGATCTGCGGCACGCTGCGATCGGACAAGCCGACGGCGGTCAATTGAATTGTGACCGGAAGACCGACGAAATAGGGGCCCGGATCGGCTCCCAGCTTGGTCTGGATTTCATCTTGCCCCCAACCGACGGCGGAGATCCATACGCAAGCGATGAATGCAACCGGCCGTAGGAGGGTCCAGCCGATGTTGGATTGCAATGCAAACATAAGGCTCAATCGGAGTTGCGATACCAGAAAAAAACGGACAGATCCGCTGCCCTCTATTTTGAGGATCTGTAGATTGTCAGCAAGTCCACTGCGAACGATCGGACGGGTCCGAGGGCATTGCCCTGGGCAATGCCGACATTCCGGGGATATACTGATTCCCAGCGAGGTCGCTGGGCCATCGGCTAGATACCTTCATCATGAACTCTAACATTCAGGAGGGTCGACCATGACCCGTCGACTGATAATCACTCTCGTGGGCGCCAGCTTGTTGTCGGGCTGTTCTTCGAAAACCGACGAAGTCACCTCGCAAGCAACGAAATATCAAGCGGCCGATGCCGGCGGAGACAAGCAACCCGCCGGGGCGATTCCGCCTGCCAATCCCTTGGTCAACGGCACCCCCGATCCCAACGGCAATCCCAATTCGGCTCCGCCTCTGGCCGATCCCACGGCGGCTCCCACGGTCGACGGCATGTTGAACGCTTCGGATCCGGGTCCGACGGGCCTGCCGCCGTTGGCCGACGACGCGCCGTTGGAAGCGACGCTCGCCTATTTCGAAAAAACCAATGAAGCGCTGCGTCAACTGATGAGCGGACAATCGGCGTTTACAACGCAAGCGGCTCAGATCGCGGAGGCCAAACGGATCAGTTCATTGAAACTGGCCGCAGCCGAACATGCGATGGCGATCAAAGACATTCAACCGGCCACGCTGACCGTAGCGCGGCGGACCAAGCTGGAAGCGCTCAGCCAATTGGCCGGCCTACAGGACGTCGCCGCTGCAGAACAACTGGAAGCTTACGCCACCGAACTTGCATCCAGCGACGATCCCGATCTGGTCAACGACAGTCGCGTTGTCCGCCTGGGCTTCGAATTGGACAAAATTCGCACCGGGCAGTCCAAGTCGACCGACCGTTTGTTGGCGCTGGTGGGTGAGTTCCAAACGTCCGACCGCGAGCTGGGAATGCCCGCGTTTTTCGCTTTGCAACAGAGCTTTGGCGTGCTCAGCCAATACGATTATGGCGACGCCGCCCGCGCGGTTCGCGATGCGATCGCCACCAAGTTCGCGGGGCATTCCGATCCGCAAATCGCGGCTTCGGCGAAAATGATGGCTTCGGCGTCACGATTCGATACCTTGGACAAACTGCATGCGAGTCGCGGCGACGGCGAAACGGTGACCGCCGAACAATGGCAAACTGCGATCGATGAACTGGTCGCCCAACCGGTCGATGTTTCGACATTTCAATATCTGGCCGGCTTGGCACTCAGCTTGGAAGGGCCGGCAGAACCCAGTGTTGTTCCCATTGTCTACGATGCGATTGCGAAGACCTTTGTCGATGCGACCGATGCCAATCCCGAAATCGCTGCCGAAGCCAAGGCATTTCTCGCCGCAAGCAACAATCGTCGCGACGCGATTGGCAAACCCTTGTCGATCAATTACCCCGACCTCGCTGGCGGGGAACTGGACTGGAACGCCTTCCGGGGCTCGATCGTCTTGATGCCCTTCTGGACAACAGCGCGCCCTGAATCGCTGCAGATCATTCCTGGCCTACAAGAATTGGAACAGGAATTTGAAGGAAAAGTAAAAATCCTCGGTGTCAACTTGGACGACTCCGATGAAGAACTCGCCGAATTTCGACGTCGTTTCCGTTCGACCTTCCCCAATGTTCGCAATCCGGATCCGGCAACCCAAGGGGTCCGCGATCCATTGGCAACGCAGCTTGGTCTAGCCTCCTTCCCGTTTGCGGCCGTCGTCGACGCCGATGGCAATGTTGCCAAGGTCTTGATGGGGCGTCAAATGGATCTCCATGCAGTGATCTCGGAGATGCTTCAGGACAAACCTTAATCGAGCGAAGCCTCCGACTTGCCCTTGCGATGGTCCGCCATCGCAAGGACGTTATTTGCCCGCATACCACACGCCTCGTCGCCAATTGTGTCGGCGGAGTAAATGCAGCAAGGTGTCGGGGATCGCTGGCTTGTCGCTGACGGCGGCGTTTTGTTCGGCTTGCTCGGCCGATCGGATGCCGGTGATCACGCTGCTGACACCAGTCGCTGTCAACGAGAACTTGATTGCCAAATCGGCCTGGCTGTAGTCGCGCAGTCCAAAACGCTGCATGTCGCTGTCGATCGCCGTCACGCGATCGACACTTCGTTGCAAGCGGTCGCCAGCGAAGTATTGGTGGCGGAAATCATCCTCGGCAAACCGGTCTTCGGCGGTGTACTTGCCCGCCAACATCCCTTCGTCCAACGCGACGCGAACGATCACACCGGTCCCGGTTTCGGCCGCAACCGGCAATAACTGCGCCGCCGGTTCCTGATCGAACAAATTGAAGATCACCTGCACACAATCGACCAACCCGTCGCGCATCAATTGGATCACACAATTCTGGTCCTGTTCGGGAGTACTGATTCCGATCATCCCGATCTTCCCTTCTTCGCATAATTTGCGAAGCACCAACAAAGGCTGCGGGTCATCGTTCCAAGCCCGTGTCCACGTGTGCAGCTGCAGCAGATCGATCCGTTCGGTTTGCAGATTCCGTAGCCGCTGTTCAACATTTTCCCGCAGATAGTTCGCGCTGTAGCGGTCCTGCCAGGCACAATACGGCGACGGTGGCCAGGGTCCTTCGGCCGGCGGCGTCTTGGTCGCGATAAACAGTTTCTCGCTCCGCTGCTTGACGACTTCAGCGATCACTTTTTCGCTGCGTCCTTCTCCATAGCCCGCCGCGGTATCGATCAGATTGACCCCCAAATCGATCGCCCGATGTAGCGCCGCGATCGAATCGGCATCGTCTTGGCGGCCCCACTGGCCCCCAAGAGCCCAGCCGCCGAATCCGATTTCGGAAACCTGAGGGCCCGCGTGGCCCAATTGTCGATACTGCATGGAATCGCCTGTCGAGGAATGGATGTTGAGTCGCGTCGCGGGGTGCCGACACAAAAGTGTCTTCCAAAAACGGCGATGCGTGATTCGAACGTCACCCCCTGCGCCAGCATTGAAAAAGCCAGGAAGGCGAACGCAAACGATTTTCATGTTTGCCTGCCGCTGAAAACAAGACGGGTACGGTAATCCCCCGCGAGAACGCACGCGCGGGAAAAACCGCAACGGCCCCCAGGAAACCATTGATGTCCCTCAGCGGCGACACGCCATCCCGTGCGCCCCGCATGGCGAAGAGAGGGGCATTGAAATCGATAACTGGATTCTCCGGAAGGAAGCGAAGCGAATAAGAGCAACGGTGCAAACTCTTCCCGCAACCTCATATCTTCGATTCTGTTCAAACGTCCACCGACGCGGGGGTTGTGTGCGAAAACTCACTGAACTCATCGAAAACTCGCACGTATAACCGTTCCCGAGACAAATAATGATTGTCCGAGGCGAACCGGTTGCGTAACATGTTTGCCAGTATTGCGGCCCATCCCACGCAGGTGGCAATTCGCGATCTGGCACCCCGTCAACCGACTGGCTCGCTGGTCAAAAGTCCCACCGGTTCGTGTGATGTCGCATGAACAACCCATCTCTTTCCGTTGAAGGATATTTCGATGAAGAATGTTTCCCTCCTGAGTCTCGCAATTGCATTGGCTTTTGTTGGATCGGTTTCGGCCAAAGACGCGCTTGTCAGCGGTCCACAAGAAGGCGATCGTATCGGCGCGTTTTACGTGACCAAGTGCGCAGGTGCGTCTGACGACGGCGTCGAAGAAGGCAAGAACCTCTGCTATCGCTGCAAGAACGGTTCGCGTCCTCAGGTGATGGTCTTCACGCGATCGACCGATGCCAAAGTGATCGATCTGGTGAAAAAGCTGGACGCAGCTATCGGCAAGAACGAAGACGCACAACTGAAGGCTTTCGTCAACCTGATGGGCGACAGCAAAGAAGACCTGAACGAATCGGCAAAGGACATGGCCGCCAAGACCAAGGCGTCGCACATTCCTTTTGTTGTTCCTAACGAATTCGAAAACGGACCCGACAACTACGGCATCAATGCCAAAGCCGCAGTGACTGTCGTGATGGCTGGCAACGCGCAAGTCAAGGCTAGCTATGCAGTCGCTGACGCCAAGGACTTGGATGTCGATGCGGTTGTCGCCAACTTGAGCAAGATCCTGCAATAAGTTCCGTCAGATCGTATCAACCAATGCACCGCGATGCTTGTCTTCGACAAGCATCGCGTTTTTTATGCGCCGCCATAATCGCGAGCGTCAGCCGCCCCGAGCACCTCATCGGTTGACCGTTTCTCGTCCATCCTGGCTTGCCATTGGCAACGGTTGGCGAATCCCTCGTTGTCGACTATCGGTAGCGCCACCGAAGTCGCACGCTATCTTGCAATGGCCGGCGTCCACGCCGCAGATGCGGACAAAACAACGCTGTGCTCGCCCGCGACCACACGAAGCCTCAGGAGGTCGTGGAACCGGCGGATTCGAGAAAACGGAGATGGACAAACCTTGCCCACGGAAACGCGCAGCGTAGAATTCGCCATACCCTGCTCGATCCCTCTTTCAAAGGTTTTCCCATGGATCATTCTCGACGACGATTCTTTCAAGCGTCCGCACTGGGCACGGCAATGTTCGCGCTATCGAGTTCAGCCGGCCAGGCGTCAAACGGCCGTCGCCTGGCACCGCCACTGGATCTCGATGCTCAACAGTTGTCGGTCGTCAAGCGTTTGAGCAATCGTTCGCTTCGAGCGTTGCGTTTTGCTGTCGACGAAGCCTCGGAGACGCGCAGCGAGATGGTCAGCAGTAGCTTTCTGTTGGTGGGACTGGCCGCCGAAGCGGAGTATTCGGGTGCTGAGTGGCTCCCGAATCTGGGGCTGACGCTGGACGATTTGTGCAACGTTAGCGAACGCTTGCGATCGGGAGCACGGCTGTCCAAACGCTCCACCGGGCGGTTGCCCGTTTCGGAAGCTGCCCGTCGCTGCGTGCGACACGGCATCGCCGAAGCCCACCAAATGGGATACCAAAAAGCGGAACCCGAGCATCTTCTGCTGGGGCTGTTACAGAATCCCGACGTCGATGCGTACGGGCTGCTACATGAAATGTGGATCGAGGCGACAGCACTGGAATCCGCGGCGCTCGCCAGCATGCCTACCTGGGGAAGCGTGCATCACCGCTTTGGCTAAGCGTCAAAACAAATCGATTCCAACGATTCGTCCCCACCAGAACTTTGCGGGACACTGGATCCGGAAATCGTGGTCAACGCAACTTGGTTCCACGTATCGAGTTCGATTTCCAGGACGCGGCTGATATCGACAAGTTTCTCGCGATCGCCATCGACTTCGGCGGACGTCAGCCATTGCAGAAGGAAGACATACATATCGGCGACTTGCTTTGGCAGCGCTTCTTCCGATGGGCGAATCCCCCCCAACAATTCCGTCAGCGCGTCGCGCAGATTCAGGGTCGCTTCGGATTTTCGAACGCCCCCGTCGGTGGTCGCCTGTTCGATCGCAAGATTCGCGTTGCGTAAAGCGAACTCAACGGTCATGCGTCTCAGTTTGGCAGGCGATGCGGTTAACACTTCGGTTTCCATCACATCGTTGCCAGCCCGTCGATAATCCATGTTCGCCCATTCCAATGCTGTAGTAATCCGCGCTTCACGCCTCTCCCTTGGTCGGCAAGCATCTCAATCCAAGGTCACTTTTAATAGTCGCGAAACACAGACTCAGCGCAGCCGACACAACCCGAACATCACGGTTAACTGGGCGTTACAACGGACGCAGGCCACGGATTAAACGTTGAACAAGAAGTGGACGACGTCGCCATCGTTCATCACGTAGCTTTTCCCTTCGACACGCAACTTGCCAGCATTGCGGATCTCCTTCTCGCTCTTGTATTCGACAAGATCTTCGACCGAATAGACCTCTGCGCGGATAAATCCTCGTTCGAAATCGCTGTGGATCACTCCGGCAGCCTGCGGTGCGGTCGCCCCAACCGGAATTGTCCACGCCCGAACCTCTTTCTCACCCGCCGTGAAATAACTGTGCAGGCCAAGGGTTCGGTAGGCTTCGCGGGCCAGTTTTTCTAACGCCGGCTCAGTCAAACCGACTGCGTCCAAGAATTCAGCACGATCTGCGGGTTCCAGCTCGGCAACTTCCGCTTCCACCTTGGCACAAACCGGCACAACGCCTGCGCCGCTTTGCTTGGCGTGCTCGCGGACCTTGGCGACAAGATCGTTTTCGCCGTTGACGTCGTTTTCGTCGACGTTGGCAACGTACAGGATCGGCTTGGCCGTCATCAGTCCGAAACTGCTGACCACCTTGGCTTCCGCTTCGGTCAACGACAGTGTCCGCAGCGGCAATTCTTTGGTGATGTGTTCCAGGTGCTTATTGATCGTGGCAACCAGAAGCTTGGCTTCTTTATCGCCGGTCCGCGCGGTCCGCTCCGCTTTGGGCAATGCGTTTTCCAAAGTCTGGATATCGGCGAGGATCAATTCGGTTTCGATCGTGTCGATGTCCGCCATCGGATCGACATTGCCGGCGACGTGGGTGACGTCGGGATCTTCGAAACAGCGGACGACTTGGATGATCGCATCGACCTGGCGGATGTGGCTGAGGAACTTATTCCCCAAGCCCTCCCCTTCGCTGGCACCTTTAACAATTCCCGCAATATCGACCAGCTTGAGCGCTGCAGGAATGATCTTTTTGGTGTGGATCAAATTGGTGATCGTCTGCAATCGCCCGTCGGGAACGTTGACAATTCCTTCGTTGGGTTCGATCGTGCAAAACGGATAATTTTCGCTTTGGGCCGCTTGTGAACTCGTCAACGCGTTGAACAACGTGCTTTTTCCGACGTTCGGCAAGCCAACAATACCAGCTTCCATAAATGCTCTTCGATGCAATAAAGGTTAAAACGGCGACGCACAAAGGATAAGCGGTTCGATCAAATCGCAAAAGAGCCGCAGTTGTCCCCGCCGCACGGATTCAAACGGCACCCCGTTTCTCGTACCATCGGTGGGGAACCAACCGCCGACCTCAACAGCCGAGCCTTTGATGAACCTTCCGATTACGCAAACCTTCCATTTTTGTCCACGATGCGGAGCCGCGGCGGCTGCGATCGGCGAGGATCCCTTCCGATGTTCCGCTTGCCAGTACACGTTTCACTTTGGCCCCACGGTGGCCGTTGGTGGAATTGTCACCGACTCGCAAGGTCGGGTGCTACTGCTTCGCCGCGCCCGCGATCCGGGCAAGGGAAAGTGGGGCCTGCCCGGCGGTTTTGTCGACAGCGGCGAGACCGGCGAAATGGCGTTGATCCGCGAAATTCAGGAAGAGGTGCGGCTGAACGTCGAATCATTCCAATACCTCACCTCCTTCACCAACAGCTACGAATATCGCGGCTTGATCATTCCGGTCGTCGATCTCTTCTACACCTGCCAAATCGTCGACCTAGATGCGTTGGAAGCCGAACCGAGCGAGGTGCAATCGACCTCGTTCTGCGACCTTGGGCCAGAACACCTCGAAAACATGGCCTTCGAATCGAATCGCCTCGCCCTGCAAACCTTCCTCGAATCGCGAGCCTAATCCCAACTTGGGCCTCTCCGGTCGCTACACATTCGCTAGAGATCGTTTTTTTCCGCACACGACAGTCCGGATTACGACAGTTCCGCCGGGTTGTAACGGCAAATTTGCGGCGAATTGTTAGGCATCGTCGGCTGCGTCAATCAAACTAGATCGGTCTGGCAGAGTGTCTGCCCGCCGCGTTAGTTCGACTGCATTGACGAGTGGAAATTTTGAGGCATTCACGAAAAACCAACTCTTCTCGCCCCTCTGCCAGCGCTCGGCGTCGACGCTTGCGACTGGAGTCGCTCGAATCGCGACGTCTGCTGACAACCTTCCACGTCACCCGAATCGATGACGTCGACGGGCGGGCATGCAGCGAAACTTCCTGCACGCTGCGCGATGCGATTCAGGAAGCGAATGCCAATCCCGGCCACGACACAATCACCTTTGCCTCGGAACTGAGTGCCGAGACACTCGAATTGACGCAGGTCCTCACGGTCACCGACTCGATCACCATCGCCGGTCCCGGCGCCGACCAACTGACGCTCAGTGGCCGCGGCACCAAACAGCTGTTCCAATTCGAAGGGGACGGCAGCCAAGACTTTGTCCTGCAAGACCTCACGCTTGCCAACGGCCGTGCCTTGATTGGCCCCGGCGGCGCAGTTCACTTTGAATCGGGCGATGCCGACCAGGGAACTGGCGATTCATTGCTGCTGCAGGATCTCGTGATTCGCGACAGTCGAGCCCAAGGAGGCGGCGGAGTCTATGCCGAAGGCGGTGTGCTGACCGTCGTCAACACTTCGTTTGTCAACAACACGGCCACAGGCCAGACGGCAACGACCGCCAGCGATGGCGCTGCAATCTTGCGGATCGACGGCGACGGATCGATCACCAACAGCACCTTCTCGAACAACGAAGCCAACGGAGCTGCAGCCGCAGTTTCCATTGTCGCCACGACCGCGGAGCAATCATTCCAAATCACCAGTTCCAGTTTTGTCGACAACGACGCGCGGGCGATTCGTGTCGTCGCCGATGGCGCCGACGCCGTGGCGACAACCGAAGCGAATCTGTTTGCCGGCAACGGCTTCAACACGCTGGGGACCTTCGAAATGGGAGGTGGCAGCGCGACGATCACCTCTCTAGGAAACAACCTCTCGCACGATTCAGCGGCAGGTTGGTTGGGCGCTGACACCGACCAGACCAACGTCGACCCGCTGGTCGCTGCGTTGGACCGAACCACGTTTACTCACAGCCTGCTGCCGGGCAGTCCCGCCATCGACAGCCAAGCGACCGCGGGCGGTGAGATTCCAGATGTCGATCAACTCGGCAACTTCCGCGCGATGGGAACCGGTATCGATATCGGTGCGGTCGAAGTCGCCTTCGACTTTGGCGATGCGCCGACAAGCGATCTGACCGGATTCGATACCAGCTACCCAACCCTCGCCGCCGACAACGGTGCCTACCACGTGGTCGCTGGCCCGCGACTCGGCGCGACCGTCGACAGCGAGCGCGATGGCCAGCCCGAAGGTCTGTCGCGTGGCGACCAAACCTTTATCGACGACGAAAATGGCGTCGCCTTCATCGGCGGACGCTACCAATCTATTGGCGATCCGCTGACGATCGCCATCGATCTGCAGAACGCCGCCGCCACGGGGAACTATCTCGATGCCTGGGTCGATTGGAATCGCAACGGCAGTTGGGACGATGCGGGCGAACAGTTTGCTGTCAGCATGAACCTAGGCGTTGCCGACGGATCGACGATCATCGAACTGCCATTGCCCGACGACTTCACGCCCGGCGCCGCCCACTTCCGATTTCGCGTCAGCACCGCCGGCGGCCTGACACCTGCAGGCATGGCGGCCGATGGCGAGGTGGAAGATTATTCGCTGATCTTTGTCCCCGACGACTTCCAACCGATCGTCGATACGCTGGTCGATGAGAGCGATGGCGATCTGAGTGTTGGCGACATCAGCTTGCGTGAAGCGATCGAATACACAAACCAATTCGGCGGCAGCGCAGCGATTCAGATCGCCGATTCGCTCGCTGGCGAGACGATCGATCTCACGCTCGGATCGCTGCCCATCCGGCGTTCGACGACGATCAACGGTCCCGTCTCGGGAGCGCTCACGATCGACGCGGCCGAACGATCGCGGATCTTCGATGTGGAAAGCGTCGACCTCGCCCTAACCGATCTCAACCTAACCGGTGGACAGACCGAACCAGGCGAAGCAGGGGCTGCGATCCTATTTGAGTCCTCCGGCGAATTGCATATCGAACGCTCGGCGATCACAGACAATGTCGCCGACGGTCCCGGCGGTGCGATCTCTGCGACCGGCGGCCGGATCACCATCATCGACAGTATCCTTTCGGACAATCAATCCGCTGGCGATGGAGCCGCGGTCTACGCCTCCGACGGCGCCGAATTGACGATCGTCCGCAGTTCGCTGAACGACAACACCGCCGCGGGTTCCGGTGGCGCCGTGGCTGTGGACCAGAGCCAATTGACGATCCTCCATTCCACCATCGCTCGAAATCACTCCGATCAGCAAGGAGGCGGCGTCTATCTGAGCAGCCGCTTTGGCGTCGGTGACGGCAGCCAGATCATTGGCACGACGATCTCCGGAAACACCGCCACCGTTGCAGCTGGCGGACTGATCAACGATGGCGGGCTGCTGTCGATCGATTCAAGCACGATCACCAACAACGAAGCGGCTGGTCTCGGCGACGGATTGGTCTCTCGCGGCGAACAGAACACGCGCACCGAACTGCGATCGTCGATCGTCGCGGGCAACGGCGATTCGAATCTCGACGTCACCGGCGCAAGCGATACGCGAACCAACAGCTTCCGCAGCGACGGCTACAACGTTTTTGGCCCCGGCAACGCCAGCGATGCCGCGGGTGAATTGGACACATCCGACGTCATCGATCCGCTGCTGGCACCGCTAGGATTTTATGGCGGCGCGATCGAGATCCATCCCCTGCTGCAAGACAGTCCCGCCCTGGATGCCGGTCGCGGCAGCACCACCGCCGACCGATACGACCTGGATCGCGATGGCGACACGAGCGAGAACATCCCTGTCGACGCGCGAGGCGTGCCGCGACAGATCGATCTGCAAGGGATCGACAACCGCGGCGATGGCGTCGACGCTGGCGCGGTGGAGATGATCGGCCTACATCTTTCCGACGCGGCGGCAAACGAAACCGACGGGACCCTCGATTTTGTCGCTCAATTGAGCCACGCGCTGCCCAACGGCAGCACAGCGGAACTGCAAGCCCTCACGCTCCGCGGCACCGCCGCCCCCGACGTCGATTACCGTTCGCTGTGGAGCGTGCCGGTTTCGTTGACAGCCAGCGGAGACCTTTCCACCATCGTATCAGTCGAATTGATCGACGATGCGTTGATCGAAAACGAGGAACAATTCGAACTGCGGCTGACAGCCTCGCCCGATGTCATCCTGACCCGCGACCACGCCACCGGCACCATCGTCAGCGACGATGTCGCCGGGCTGCTGCTATCCAAAACCAGCCTCGTCGCCAGCGAATCGGGCCGCGCCGATTCGCTATCGGTCGCCCTGACCGCTCAGCCACTGGAAGACGTCGTGATCGACCTCGGTTTAGACCGCGACGACGAAGCTCAACTCGATCGCCAACAACTGGTCTTCACTCCCGACAACTGGAACCTCCCGCAGACCGTCGTCGTTACGGCGAAGAACGACCAACGGATCGACGGATCGCAAATCACGCAACTGATCCTTACGGTAGGACCAAGTTCCGATCCGCAGTTCACGTCGCTGGCACCAGAATCGGTCGCGATCGCAACCACCGATAACGACGTCGCTGGGATCACTGTCGAACCGCTGCGGATGCTGCAGACGACCGAAGCGGGGAAGACGGCAACGTTCACTGTTCGGTTGGACGCGTTGCCGGCGTCGGATGTTACGATCGCATTGTCCAGCAGCAATCTCAACGAAGCGACGATCGATACGCCAACGCTTCGCTTCACTCCCGAAAACGGAACCACTCCGCAAACCGTCACGATCACGGGAGTCGACGATTCGCTGATCGATGGCAACGTGGAACTGACGATCGTGATCGCTGCGGCGACCAGCGACGATCCGAACTTCGATGGGCTGAACGCTGCCGACGTTGAACTGATCAATCTCGACGACGAGCGATTGGACTACGGCGATGCTCCCGATTCGATCTATCCGACATCGCTGGAAAGCGACGGAGCCCGTCATGGGGCGAGCGATTTATTCATGGGAGACGGGATCAATTTCGAGCCGTTTGCAATCGCCAACTCCGCAGCCGATAGCGACCTCGATGACGGCGTGCACCCCATCACTAGCTTTGTTGCCGCAAGCGATTCCGATTCGGTGGCATCGGTGATCGTTGTAAGCAGTGGCGAAGGTCAGTTGGATGCCTGGATCGACTTCAACCAAGATGGTGATTGGGATGATCCGGGCGAACAGATCGCTGCCGCTTTGCCCCTGAATTCTGGCGAGAATATCGTCCCTGTCACGATTCCTGCCGGCGCATCGAGCGGCGGCAGTTTCGCCCGCTTCCGACTCAGCAGTTCCGGCGGCCTTTCACCCACGGGGCAAGCCGGCGATGGCGAAGTCGAAGATTACCAATTTCATATTGCTTCGGCCGACGATACCCTGTCGGTCTTTATCAAGACTGTCAACCATTCCACCCAGGTCGACATAATCGATGGCCAGACGGTCGTCCGAAGCGGCGAGATGGAGCTGTTCCGAGCACCGCTGCCTCCTGGATCGGCAATCGATTTTCAGTTCACCAGCGGTGACGATTATTTTGACACGGCCGACCTCTGGTCGCTTGGTATCGATGTTTGGATCGATACCCAAATGGGTACCGATACGATTCGCTTCCGCCCCGGTGAAGGCACCTTCGATATCGGCGACCTGGAGGGGGATTTAGGGAACATCGAAGCGATCGACTTGACAGGCAATGGATCGCAATCGGTATTGATCAGCCCGACGTCGGTGCTCGAGATGGCCGGATCGGACGACTCGCTTAAGCTATTTTTGGATCCCGACGACGTCTTCGCCAGCATGGATCAATGGACGCTTGTCGGCAACGTACCAATCGACGGCCAATACTATGAGGAGTGGCAAGGCGCAGGGGCGGCGACGCTATTGGTCAACTACGACGGCAACAACGGATGGACCTACGGATCCGATCCGCTGGACGTCAACGCTTCGGGAGAGATCACCGCATTGGACGCTTTGATCATCATCAACGAGCTATCGCGGCGGCAATTCGTTGATGACGACAACCGCTTGGTCGATCGCGCGACACTCGATGAGTTTCCCGGATTCTTCTACGACACCAATCGCGACGGCCATCTGTCGCCGATCGACGCGCTGATCATTCTCAATGCACTGAGCCGCGCCGATACGAACGTAGAATCGGAGCAACCGATTGCCTACGCATCGCCCGCCGATCTTGATCGGCTACGGAAAGCTCGGACCGCAAGCAGCGAAGAACAGCAGGCGTTGGATTCGACAGGGCTCGATGGGGCTCCACGCTAGCGGCTGCCACGAGCTTACAGAACGCGGCTGCCGATTGGTCGCAGTCGGCCGGAATGTCGGCCGTAAAAGCTGCGTCCGGTTGACTTTCGGGCAGCGGGCGGTCACATTTTTCGGTTGGTAGATCCCTCAAATCATCGATCGAACGAAGGAAACGTATGGCATCGGCACCTGTGCATTTAGCGGTGGACCTTGGCGCATCGAGCGGTCGGGTACTGGCTGGCTGCATCGAGGAGGGACAACTGAAGCTTTCCGAGCTGCATCGGTTTGCCAATGACCCGGTCCACGTCCAGGGTCGGATGTACTGGAATCTGCTGGGGCTGTGGCAAGAGATTCGCAAAGGGCTTTCGCTGGCCGCCGCCAGCGAGGCCAAAGTCCTTTCGGTGGGCGTCGATACCTGGGGCGTCGACTACGTTTTCTTGGATGCCAACGGCGATCTGATCGGTCCGGGCTACCACTACCGCGACGCGCGAACGCGCGGCATGTTCCCCAAGGCGTTTGAACGCGTCGCTCGCGAAGAGATCTTCGCCGAGACGGGGCTGCAATTCATGGAGCTCAACACGGCCTATCAGCTGTTGGCGGCGCGGCTGGAGAATTCGCCCGTCCTCGACATCGCCCACCAGATGTTGATGATCCCCGACTTCTTCCACTGGCTGCTGACCGGCAAAGCGGCGATCGAATACACCAACGCAACGACGACACAGCTGTATAACACTCAACAGCAAGGTTGGTCGCAAAAGCTGCTGAAAGCGTTCGATCTGCCAACGCGTGTCTTCAGCGACGTCGTGCAACCAGGGACCGTCTTGGGCCCGATTCTCGGCGGCCAAGGTGGCGTCCCCGGACTCGAAGGCGTCCCCGTTGTCCTGCCAGCGACTCACGATACCGGATCGGCTGTCGTCGCCGTACCCGCGGACAACTTCGCACCGGCTCAGCCCGATTGGTGCTACATCAGCAGCGGCACCTGGTCGTTGATGGGCTGCGAGATTCCCGAACCGCTGATCAACGATCGCTGTGCCGAATTGAACTTCACCAACGAGGGTGGCGTTCAAGGGAGCACGCGGTTGCTGAAGAACATCGGCGGGTTGTGGATCTTCCAACAGATCAAAGCCTCGCTAGAACGACGCGGTCAAACGCTGGACTGGCCCAGCATGGTTCAAGCGGCTGCCGACGCGAAGCCGTTCCAATTACTGATCGATCCCGACTGCCCCGACTTCGCAGCCCCGGCCTGCATGGTCGATGCGATCGCCGCATTTGCAAACCGAACCGGACAACCATCCGCCGCCGACAACGGCGTCCTTTTCCGAGGTGCCTTGGAAGGGCTGGCGCTCCGTTACCGGACCTGCCTCGGCTGGCTCGAATCGCTAACGGGAACAACGATCAACACGATCCATATCTTGGGTGGCGGAGCCCAAAACGCGTTGCTGTGCCAGATGACAGCGGATGCTTGTCGCCGCCGCGTGCTAGCCGGTCCGGTCGAAGCGACGGCGATCGGCAACATCGTCATGCAGATGGTTGGACTGGGGCAAATCGGCTCGATCCAAGAAGGACGCCAATTGATTCGCGACAGTTTCCAACCCGTCGTCTACGAACCGCAAGATCCTGATCCATGGGATGCTGCAGCCGAGCGGTTTGAAAAACTGGACGCTTGATTTTATCGGCTGCCTACCGCCTTTACCCACGTCGTTTCATCGACGGTTTCCTCAGTTAATCAACTTCGGAGTTAACATATTATGCGTGCAGGAATCGCAGGCATCGGCTTTATGGGCTGGATCCATTACCTCGCCTATCAACGCGCCACCGGTGCCGAACTGGTTGCCTTTTGCACGCGTGATCCGCAGCGACGCGGCGGCGACTGGACCGGCATCCAAGGCAACTTTGGACCTCCCGGCAAACAGATCGATGTCAGCGACCTATCGGTCTACGAAACGCTGGACGAGATGTTGGAGAACGATTCGATCGATCTGATCGACATCTGCCTGCCGGTTCATCTGCATGTCGATGCGGTCCGCAAGTGCCTGGAAGCTGGCAAGCACGTGTTGTGCGAAAAGCCGTTGGCGCTGAACGCCGACGATGCCGCGAGCCTGGTCGCACTGGCCGAATCGAAGGGCTTGCACCTGATGGTCGCTCACGTTTTGGCTTACCTGCCCGAGTTCCGTCTGCTGGTCGACGCGCAGCAATCGGGAAAATACGGCAAGTGCTTGGGTGGCCGCTTCAAACGCGTGATCGGTCCGGTCGACTGGAACCCCGATTTCTACAATCCAGAAAAAGTGGGCGGTCCGTTGATCGACCTGCATGTTCACGACGCCCACTTGCTGCGTCTGTTGTTTGGGATGCCCAAGGAAGTCATCAGCCGAGGCCGGATGCGTGGCGAGACCGCTTCGTATTTTGAATCGATGATGACCTACGACGATCCCGATGTGATCGTTTCGGTTGGTGGCGGCACGATCGACCAACACGGCCGCCCGTTCACGCACGGATACGAAGTTCATTTCGAACGGGCGACGATTCAATTTGAGTTCGCCGGCTTCGACGACGGCACCGAATTGATGCCAGTGAAGATCATCCACGAAGGCGGAAAGATCGAGCGGCCCGAATTGGGATCGGGAGATCCTGCCGACGCGTTTGTGATCGAAGTTCAGACGGCTGCCGATGTGCTGGCGGGGAAAGATCCCGGGGCGTTGGCGGGCCAGTTGGCTGCCGATGCGCTGCAGATCTGCGAACTGGAACTAAAATCGATCAAGAGCAATAACAGCGTTTAAAGCTCGGATTCTCTTGCGTTTTACAACGCCTTGCCAAGACGGAACTCTCCATGGATCTGCTGCTGTATCTCGCCTTGGTCCCGACGCTGGGCGTCCTTTCGCAATGGATTGCATGGCGAACGCGCCTGCCCGGCATCTTGTTGCTGTTGTGCATGGGTATCCTGCTGGGACAATTTGTCCCGCTGGATACCTTGATGGCCGAACTGATGAACGGCGATCCCAAAGATGTGCCGCGGATCTTGTTCCCGATCGTTTCGTTGTCGGTCGCGGTGATCCTGTTCGAAGGTGGACTGACGCTCCGTTTCACCGAGTTCCGGCAATCGAGTAAATCGGTGGTCCGTTTGCTGGTCGTCGGCAGCACGATCACGATGCTTACCACAGCGATCGCAGCGCACTTCATCCTCGGCTTTGACTTTCGCGTTTCGCTCTTGCTTGGGGCGATTCTGATCGTCACCGGTCCAACGGTTGTGGGGCCTCTGTTGCGTCAGATTCGGCCATCAGCGCGGGTCAGCAGCGTGCTGAAATGGGAGGGGATCGTCATCGATCCAGTCGGTGCCCTCTTGGCTGTCCTGGTCTTCGACGAACTGTTTCTCGGCGCCGATGAATTTTCGATGATCTCTGGTTTGGTGCTGCTGGCCAAAACGATCGGTGTCGGACTGTTGTTCGGCAGCGTGGGGGCGTGGTTTCTCGTGCTTAGCATCCGCCGCTATTGGTTGCCCGATCACCTGCAAGGCGTCCTCTCGCTCGCCCTTGCGTTGCTGCTGTTTGCGATCAGCAACGCCCTGGCCGAAGAATCGGGGCTGGTCACCGTGACGCTGCTGGGAATCCTGCTGGCAAACCAGAAACGTGTTGCGATCGAACACATCATCGAATTCAAGGAGCATCTGCAGGTCCTGCTGATCGGATGTTTGTTCATCGTGCTCGGATCGCGATTGGACCTGCAAGCGATCAGCAATATCGGCTGGCCGGGTGTCGCCTTTGTACTCGCATTGGTCTTGGTGATCCGCCCCTTATCGGTCTTTGTCGCGACGATTGGCACGCGCTTGACGATGGCCGAACGAACCTTCGTCGCGTTTGTCGCCCCGCGCGGTATCGTCGCCGCCGCGGTCGCCAGTGTGTTTGCACTGAAGTTGCAACTGATGAATTCGGGGCCGCTGCCGGCGGGAGCGAACGCTTTGGATTCGGTCACCTTTTTGGTGATCGTTGGGACGGTCTTCATCTACGGTCTGTCCGCCGCGCCGCTGGCGCGATGGCTGAAGATCGCCGAACCGACTCCGCAGGGACTGCTGATCCTCGGCGCCGATCCATGGATACGCGCCCTAGCACGCTCGCTGCACGCCAAAAATGTTAAGGTCATGCTATGCGACACCAACTACAGCAAGGTCAGCCTTGCCCGCGTCGACGGCTTGCAGGCCGAATGCGTGAACATCGTCAGCGATCACGCCTTGGAGAACCTTGATTTTTCAGGGATCGGTCGGCTGCTGGCGATGACTCCCAACGACGAAGTCAATGCGTTGGCGGTTCAACAATTCCGTGGCATCTTCGGAAGCGAAAACACGTTTCAGTTGGCGTCTAAAAATAAGAAACAGAACTCGACACGAGCCCTGTCGCATCACTTGCGTGGTCGCAGCCTGTTTAACAGCGAATTGACAAGCGCGTACATGCAACAGCGGATCGAGGACGGCGCGATCTTTAAAACGAACAAGCTGACCGAGACGTTTTCATTGGAAAGCCTCAAGACGACCTATGATAACCACGCCGTTTTGCTGTTCAAAATCGATCCGACAGGGATGGTCAGTATCAACACCGACGATAAACCGATCCAGCCGAAAAAAGGCGACACGGTGATTTCGCTGGTCGAAGAGCATCGCGACGCGCCCGTCGCCGCGTCCGAAACAACGTAGGTGGACGTTGGCTCTCTCGCCGCCCCCCCCCGATCATTTCGCGGCGGGCGAAACACACTGCACGGAGACCGCTTCGAACAGGTACGGCGAATCGTTCTCGGCTCCATCGACCATCGGGCGTGAGAACATCGCGACCACGTGTCCCTGCCGAGTCAGGATCGGACTGCCGACGTAGCTTTGGGGCGGTCCCGACGACGCCATCGACATTAGCCAACGGTCCGGTGCTTTCTTGTTAGGCGATACGATCCGCTCTTCCACACGGACCACAATTCCATGAGGCTCCATGGTATTGGCCGGATCCCAAGCGGGGTTCTCCAGTTGGAACGGGGCGGCATGCATATGCAATCGTTGCCCGACTTTCAAATCTGAATCGTTGGCCAACTGTGCCGGTTGCGCTTCGGGAACCGGATTGGTGAGTTCCAGCCAACCGACATTCAAACTGGCGCGAATCGACGTCGATTGTAGTCCGGCTTCGATGATCGCTTGAGATTCGCGGCGCGCTTCTTCGAGTCGATCAGCGCTATCACCGCGTAACTGCAAGGCTTTCATTTCCGCTTGAAGTTCGCTGTAAAGTTGGCGGCCACGGGCATATTCGGCCTTTGCTTTAGCCAGATCCGCATCCAGGCTTACGGTAGCAACATCAAACGAATTGCCGCTAGAAGTTTGCACCACCTGGACGTGCGAAAATCCGCTGTCGTCTTGTTCTTTGATCGCCGAAACGACCGCTCCGCTGGTCACCAAGCGATCGGCTTCGGCCAGCCAAGCCGTTCCGATATGAAATGCAATTTGTTTGGAATCGCCCGTCACGATCACCATAAACAATGCATCGGCGGCATCGCTTAGCGTCATCGGACCGGCTGTCTGATCTTTTTCGCGAGTCGCCAACAGATCGGCCTTTTCATCGGGCACCGCCGATGGCGGCACGGCAAGAACTTTCGCTGGCGGCAAGGACGCCGCAACCGGCGACGTCGGTCCCGATGGTGGCGTCGCGACCGGATCTCGAAGCCCGGTGCGCACGAGTTGGAAGGCCCCGACGATCGCCAACAATCCCGCAGCCGCCTGCATCGATCGCTTGATCGGGAACTTGCTGTGAACTTTCGCCGCCTGAATTTCCACCGGTTGTTCGATGACAGTTTCGGGGGGCTTCGTCTTTCGCGACATCGCCAACAGATGGGTGACCATGATGCTGAACGAGCCGAAGAAAACGCGATCGCGCTCACGCACTTCGGCAGATTGAATCTTATTGTCGATCGTCCCCACGGCGGTTCCGTTCGTCGATCCCAAGTCCTCGATCACGATCCGATCGCGCTGCACGACCAACACCGCATGCCGACCTGAAATCATGTCGCGGTCGAGCACGAGGTCGTTGTCTGGAAAGCGACCGACGCGAAACAGCACGGATTCGGCGGCTTCGCACGCTTCGGCGACAGCCTGCGGATCAATTCCCGAGGGCCAGACAAACGGCGTCGACGTTCCTAAAGTGATCTGGCTGGCATGCGTTACCAAGACAGGATGCGTGATGCGATGTTCGTCGACAAACGTTCCACACTTGGACCCCAAATCGTCTAACAAAAAACCACCGACGGTTTGTCTCAAGAGGCAATGTCGGTCGGCAACATCGGCATGATCGACGACCACATCGCACAGCGGATTTCGGCCTATGATCCAGGTGTTCATCGGTGCTCTGTCCCGTTTTCGTGTTCACGACGCGTCGGTGTCCGAAAATCAATCGTAGATCGCATCCAGCTCGGCGGAGCTTTTGCGGACCATTGCCAACAATCCATCATAGTCATTGCCGTGCGCGATCATTTGGGCCCCTAATCCGTAAAGGTGTTGAATATTTTCCAGCGACAACCCCGGACCGCCCCAGAATTTCCCATACCTGGCCGCCGCAGCGGCCACTTCGGCATTGGCCTGCGCAATCGTGACCGTGGTTTCCGTGCGGCGAATCCGTAATCCTAAATCGCCAGGACCGATAAACATTCCATCGACACCGGGAACCGCCGCGATCGCGTCGATATTTTCAACCGCTTGCGGCGTCTCGATCTGGACGACCAAAAAGGTCTCGCGGTTGGCATGTTCCACATATTCGTCACCCCGCGACAGAAAACCGGCATCCATCCCGACGCCATCCTGGCCGCGGTCTCCCAGTGGCGGGAACTTCACCGCCTGGACCAACTCGCGGGCCCGATCCGCGGTCGAAACATGCGGGATCATCAACCCCGTGGCGCCATCTTCCAAATAGCGATACAGCCGAGATTTTTCCAACGTGGGGGGCCGTAACATGCAGTCGATGTCAAACCGATGGCAATAAGCCAACAGCGTTTGAATCTCACGATCGGTGAACGCTCGGTGCTCGGCGTCCAGCCAGACACAGTCGAAACCGCTGTCGGCCGCCATCGGAATGTATGCAGGAATGAAATGTCCAAACGAACACATCCGTACCGGTTTGCCGGCGCGCACCTTGGCTAAAGTCTTACTGTTTCGCAACGCAACTTCCTTTGCACTGAACGTGGATTCCACTTGCCCAACCACCTATCGGACACACGCCGATGTCCAATTATGGTCGCAACCGGATCGATACGCGAGACCGCACGGCGGGCCACGCTTTGGCCTCGCGATCCCGCTGTGTTACACTTGCGCGTCGATCCCAACCACGGCGGTCTCCGCTAGGTTTTCCCTCCCCCCCGTCAACGCTCTCTCGGCAACCAGGAAGTTCATGCGCGTTTTAGTCACCGGTTGTGGCGGCTTCTTAGGAGCCGAGGTCGTTCGCCAATTGCTCGCCCGCGGCGACGACGTCGTTGGGCTCGGACGACGCGATTACCCACAGCTTGCCGAAGCGGGGATGCAGCAGGTTCGCGGCGATATCCGCAACCAGACCGCCGTCCTGCGAGCCACCGAAGATGTCGACGCCGTGATCCACACCGCCGCGATCGCTGGCGTCTGGGGATCGTACCAACGCTATTTTGAAACCAATACGCTGGGCACCCGGCACGTCATCGACGCTTGCCATCAGCGAGAGATCGGCAGCTTGGTCTTCTGCAGCAGTCCCAGCGTCACGTTCGGCGGCGACGACCAGACCGGCGTCGACGAATCGGAACCGTACCCCAACGATTACCTGTGCCACTATCCGCGCACCAAAGCGGCAGCCGAACAGGAAGTCCTGGCGGCCAATCAACCGGGACGACTGCTAACCTGCGCACTGCGCCCCCATCTGATCTGGGCTCCCGACGATCCGCACCTGTTTCCTCGCTTGATCCAACGCGCCCGCGCCGGTCGCTTGGTCCGCGTCGGCTCGGGAGAAAACCTGATCGACACGATCCACGTTCGCAACGCGGCCCACGCACACTTGCTGGCCTTGGATCGGATCAGCGGCGGCGCGACCGAAGCCGCAGGCCGCGCGTACTTTCTGTCCCAAGGGGAACCGGTCGCGTGCTGGGCGTGGCTGTCGGAGATCTTAACGGCTGCGGGAGTTGATGTGCCGACACGATCGATCTCCTACCGCACCGCCTATCGAATCGGGCACGGTCTGGAACTTCTCTACGCCGCCACGCGACGGACCAGCGAACCGCCGATGACACGGTTTGTCGCCGCTCAACTGGCCAAAGACCACTACTTCGACATCACCGCCGCCCGGCGTCTGCTCGGCTACGAACCGATCCTCTCGACAGCCGAGGGGCTGGCGGAACTGAAGTCACAGTGGCGAAACTGATCCGATCGATGGCAACGCGTGGGCCGGCCATCCGTTCCTGAATCGAACGTCGTGCGATATACTTTTGCCGCCGCCGCGGCAGCCCCCCGCACCACCGCAAAACTCACGAAAAGACACAACCATACGATGGCCATTCCGCAAGAATTAACGATTCGAAAATACTGGACCCTGATTGGGATCAATGCGTCTTCCCACGCGATTCGCGCGGCGCGCGAGGTGGGGTTATTCCAACAACTGCTGACCGGGCAAAAGACATTTGGCGAACTCGTGGATGCGTGCGACATCCAGCCCAACTTGGCGACACGGATTTTGGACGTGCTGGTGGCAACCGGATTGATCGAACGCTACGCCGAACACTATGCCGCTTCGCAAACATTGGGCCTGTTGGCGCAGTACGACGCCGATCTGGGCGACCACTACCTGGACAGCTTAGTCGACCAGTTGCGATGTGATCTGCCTGCGGGAAGTGGCGATGCGTTTCGTCGCCATCAAGTCGCCCGTGGATGGACCCGGACCCCGCTGGCCATGCAAGCCGCCGCGGTGTTGGAGATCGGCCAAAAACGACGCGACCTACGAATTTTGGAGATCGGGTGCGGGTCGGGCGTTTGGACTTCAACCCTCGCCTTTCGAGATCCAGGAACCACAATCATCGCTGTCGACCACGCCGACGCGTTGGCCGAAGCCAAGAAGATGATCGAGAGTATCGATTTACAAGACCGATGGACTGGCTTTGAAGCGGACCCAACCAGCGGCGAACTGCCCGAGGGACCATTCGACCTAGTCGTGATCCCCGAACTGCTGCAAACGATCGACGATGCCCTCGCCGTCACGATCCTCGGACGTGCCGCTGACGTCACGCGGCCTGGAGGGGAGGTCGCGGTGATTGACTTCTTTGATCCCATCGACCCTAAGGAACGTTCGCTTGCGACCGCGGTCCAAAATCTGGAACTTGGTTTGCGCACGCCGTTGGGACGGCTGAAGACCGCCCCTGAAGTAAGCCAATTCATGGTGGGGGCAGGCCTAACGTCGGCGCTTTACGCCACCCTCAATAACGCCCCGCAAAACGCCGGGCTATTGCTGGCCACACGCCCCGAAACGCTGAACTAGTCGCCCTCCGGAATCGATGGTTCGGAAGAGATAAGTGAGCTTGCCGCAGGATGTCCCCGCGCAGCCCGAAATCACTGTAGTGCTCGTTTAGGTGACGCTGGCCATCGCAGCGGTCGGTTCGGAATGAACGGGATCTCGAACGACATCGAACAGGTTGTCGTAGAGTTCGATCAGGCGAACAGCTTGATGTTGCCAAGTCAGACCGTTGTCGATCCGTTGGCGGGCGCTCTGCCCCATCGACTGACGAAGCGCCGGGTCGTCCATCAATTGCACGATCGCATCGGCATACGCGGGGATGTCGTTGTTGTCAGCGTAGACCGCCGCGTCGCCGGCGGTGATTTGATTCTCGCGCGTGCGGAAACAGACCGTCGGCTTTCGCAACGCCATGTATTCCATCGTCTTGATCGTCGTGCAGCTGTCGTTGTAGGCGTTGCTGGGATCGGGAGTCAGGCAGATGTCAAACGCGGCGATGTGCGACGGGACGGTGGCAAACGGAATCATTCCCGTGAACAGGATCTTGTCCGCCAGATCGAGCTTGGCGGCCAGACGCTTGAGGTCGGCGATCGCCGGTCCGCTGCCAACGATCACGCCGCGGAAGTCGTCGCGGCCGTGCTTCGTCTTCACTTCATGCAACGCCCGAACCATGAAGTCGACGCCATCTTGGACTCCGATCACGCCGACATATCCAATCGTGAGACAGCCCGGCGTGCGAATCGATTCGAGCGGTCGAACGTCGCTCAAAAACAACGCGTTGGGGCCGTTGCGAACGATGTAGCAGTCCTCGGGATCGGCTCCACAGCGGTCGATTTGTATCGAGCGTTGCGTGTCGTTGGTGGCGATCAAACGATCGGCTTTGCGACACGACAGTCGCTCAAAAAATCGCAGCGCCCGATAAACGGTCCCCTCGCTGCGCCCCGGCTTCTGCGCCAGATACAGCTCCGGCGACAGGTCGTGATGATCGAAGACAAACCGCTTCCCCAACAACTTGAAAAAGATCGCGACCAATCCCATCAGATCCGGCGGCGTGTGCACATGAACCGCATCGAAACCATGCCTCAACAGGACGAACCACGAGAGGACAAAAGCAGCGACCAGGCTGTAACCGTACTCTAACAGATACCCCAGCACGCCCCCGATCTCCCACATTTGGGGATACCGGTAGACGCGGATCTCTCCGATGCGGTCGACCTTCTTCGTCACCCCACCTGTTGGGCAGATGATCGTCACCGCATATCCGGCATCGATCAGCGCTTCGGCTTCCAACAACACACGGCAGTCGTCCGGAACGCTCTCGTTTTCGAGCAGCATCAAGATCCGGTAGGGCTTGGATTTCATCGGGCTATTCACGTTGTCAGTGACTCATGTTGCATCTCGACCGGACTCGCTTCCGGTTCAACCAGCGGCGGCAGACCGCAGGCGGCCCGCATCATCGCTTCAGTTCTTTTAACATTCGAATGCGAGAAATGTTCCGCAGCAAGTTCGCGATTTCGTTCCCCCATCTGTTCGCGCAGGTCTGCCGAACGATACGTTTGCAATAGTGCGTCGGCCAGGCCATCGACATCTTTTTCGTCGACCAGGATCTGTTCGACGATCGCCGGAATCTCGACGTGCCGCGTGCTGATCACCGGTTTCCCGCACGCCATCGCTTCGATGATCACCGTCGGAAAACCTTCCGCCCCGCCATGGTCGTCGTGATGACTGGGCAGGCAGAAGACGTCGCAAGCGTGATAGACCGCTCGAAGCGCGGTTCCCGAGAGGCCGTTGAAAAACGCGACCTGCGATTCCAATCCCATCTCCGCCGCGAGAGCTTTGACGTCGACCGAATCGGCCGAATCGCGACCGGTGCCGACGACCCACAGTTCAAATTCGGAGTTGTCGATTTTGCGAAGCGCTTCCAATAGGATGCGGTGTCCTTTTTTCTGAGCGAAGTAGCCGACGATCAAGACGACAAACTTCTGCTCCGGTCGGTAGGTCTGCAGATCGATCGAGAGCCGCACGACCTCGATCCGCCGCGGATCGATGCCGTATCGCGACTTCAGCTGCTCGCGGTTGTAATTGGTCACCGTCGTGATCTGGTCGCAAGCGGCAACCGCGCGAGCGAACATCGCGGGGTTTGGATTTTCGTAGATCTCGTAGGCGTGGATCGTGCAGATCAGCGGCTTGTCGAGCAGTTGTTTGCAGAAGTAGGCGATGAACAACTTGCGGTCGCCAAAGGTGGCGTAGATCAGATCGACGTCGCGCATCTTGCCGGCGAAATAGACCGCCAAAACAAAGTCGACGATCGCGCGATGGCGGATCGCTTCGGCAAGCAGTCGCAGATAGCTGGCCGGCCGAACTAACAACGTGCCCAGATTCGCAAGCATCAGCGAGATCAGGCCCCACCGATAGACGTTCCAGGTCGGACGCGGTCCGTACAGACCGGCTTGGAACTTCGTCGGATAGACGCTGATCTTCGCGCCGCGGCTCTCGAAAAACGAAAGCTCGCGATGGACGAAGTGTTCGAAGCCGTGTTTGACCGACGCCACGACTCCCAGATGCATCGCACTATTGGTTGACATGACTGGGGCTCCCTAAAGTTTGCGTTGGCTGCGCCGCGGACGCTTGCACCGGCGAAGGTTTGGATCCGCGCTGCCGATCGGCGATCGCTTGTTCATAAACGGCAACGGTCTGCCGCGCGACAACCGCGGGGGACGCTTCGGCTTGCAAGCGATCGAACCCAGCATTTCCCAAGGCCCGCCGCTGAGCAGGGTCTTTTAACAGTTGAATGATCGCCGTCGCCAGCGCTTGCGGATCGCGTGGCGGGACGAGCAAGCCGGTCTGTCGATCGAGCACGCATTCGGCCAACGCGCCAACGCGCGTGGCGACGACCGGTTTGGCATACATCTGCGCGACCGGGACGACACCACTTTGCGTCGCTTCGGTATAAGGGAGAACCACGATGGCGGCGCGTTGAAAAAATTCAGCCCGCTGGTGATCGCTGATCCATCGGTTGTGGATCTCGAACCGCGGCGAATCACCGATCAGTTTCTGGTACCGCGAAAAATCGTCGCCTCGCCCCGCGATCACGATGTTCGCATCGGGGACTTCTGCGGCGATCATCGGTTCGGCCGCGATCAGATATTCCAAGCCTTTGTAGTCCCAGATCCTGCCGAAGAACAACACGTTGTGAGGCTCTTCAGCGACGTCGGTCGCGCCTTCAACTTGGCCCATCGCGACGTGAGCGACAACGTGCACGCGATCGCTGGCGAAACCGAACAACTGCTGCACTTGAGCGGCCAACGCCTCTCCATGCACGATCACATGATCGGCTTTGCGAAATCCATAATCCATCACCCATTGCGGCGTCTTCCGCGACGACATGTCGCCAGCGTGGTGCCGCGGGTCGTGGATCGTCGCCACCAACGGATACCGTTTCAGCGATCGCAGGGCGGTGTTGAACCACATGTGTCCCTGTTGGAAATGGACCACGTCGGGCTTGAACGCATCGATCTGGCGGCGGATCGCCGCGACACAGCTCAGCTGCCGCAGCGGCTGACGCAACCGTGGCTCGTCAAAACCGAAATGCTTCACCCGGTCGGAGATCGCGTATTGCGTTTCCCCCGGCTGCGGGTGCGGCATCACCAACAGCACCTCGTGCTCTTCGGCGAGTGCATTGACGTTCTGCACGCACAGCTCTTCGAACCCGTATGATATCCAAGCGATTCGCATCTTATGCCTTTTCCAATTTTCCAGTGACCATGCGAACGCCGTGCGAACACAGCCCGGGAAAGGCGAGCGGCACGTAGACGATCATTCCCAGAGTCAGCGCGATGATTGCCTGCCCGAGGCTGATCCAGTGATGCTGTCCAGCACGCACCGCATCCCATTGCACAAAACAGGCAACGACCGCCAACAGGCAGAGGGTCGCGGGGAGACCGCGCAGCCATTCTCGGCCCAGGGCCAGCGGAGCGATCTCGCGACGGAAGTAATATTTGTGTTGTAAAACGTTGAAGAAATTGATGCTCACGTAAGTCACCGCCGCTCCGATCAAACCGAACTGGCTGATCAAAAGACAGCCGACGACGACGTTCGCCATCAAGTTGACCAACACGATCCGCAGCACCACGGCCTCGTTTTTGGTCGCCCACAACGCATGTCCTAACAATGGAGTTACCGGATCGAGGAAGAGCGTGAAGATGAGGATTCGGATCACGACCGCGGCGGCGCGGAACTCTTCATTGCCGTACGCAAACACGAGGATTTCGTCGGCCAACAGGAACAGCCCGATCGCCGCCGGCGTACTCAACCTCCACAGTAGCCCGATCAACGACTGAACCATCTCGGCAATCGCATCGCGCGACGCGGTGTAGCACAAGGTTGGGAACGCACTGGTTCCGACGGCGCGGTAGACCATCAGAATCGGTTGGAGGATTTGGTAGGAAGAACCGAGCAGACCGATCTCTCGCTCGCTGGCAAACTTCGACAGCATCACTTGGTCGAGCGCCGACCAGATCGCGTTGACGCCGTCGTTGCCGAAAAAGACCAACGAGTGTTTCAGTTGTTTCATGCCGACGCGGAACCCGACGCGATGGACCGCCAACGAATGCTGACAGCAGTAGGACGCCATCGCGTGTGTCAACAGAAACGTCGCGGTTCGAGCGGTGATCACCACGGCGGCCAACCAATAGACGCTGTAGCCCAGCGACAGCACCGCAAACGCACCGCCGACGAGCAAAGCGTTGCCGGGCAGATTCGCCAGGGCGATCAAATGCATCCGCTCGCGGCCACGGATCACCGCCTCGGCGACTAAGGTCAACGCGTAGGGAACGATCGCGATCGACAGCAGGCACAGCACCCACCGCATCTCGGCGTCGTACCGCATCACGAAGGCAAACAGGATCATTCCCAGCATCGCCAGAAGCGAAGAGGCAAGGGCGCCGGCGTAGCCATGATACAGCAGATGCCGCGACCGATTGGCGTGCCGCGCGACGCGGCGGGTCAACAGCGTTGGCAGCCCGGCAGCGGCGAAGACATTAAAGGTGTACAGGACCAATAAGCCGAACTGCAGCAGCCCGAAGGACTCGAGACTGGTGTACCGCGACAGCATCGCATAGACAGCAAACGTGCTCGCCTTGTTGACCAGATCGCCCGTGAAAATTGCGACCGCATTGCGGCGGATCTTGCCCATCGTTGTCATCGCATTCCCCTGGCGGGAGGAACTGGACCATGGCAGGCGACCAATCCGATACTGGCACACAACACGATCGCTTCAAATCCGTCGGCGACAAACGCCGATTCGGCGAGCCCCGCGATCGCGGCGAGGATCAAAAGCGCGATCATCCAACGACCGGCCATCCGTTCGTGGGTTCGCAGCAGGTATTTCGCGCGTCGCACCGTGGCGACAACGATCATCAGCATGATAAAGACGCCCAACAGGCCCCAATTGACTGCCGATTCGATGTAGATCGAATGGGCATGGCTGAACGCCCAACCGTTCTGCGATTCAAAATATCGAATCCGCTCAGGCGACCAAAACGCGCCGTACCCAAAGCCTAACAACGGCTGGTTGATGAAGGCGGAAAGGGTCTCGGTCCAAATCGGTAATCGGCCTGTCAACTTGGTCGGATCGGAGAGTTCATCCTCGCGTCCCATCCGCGCCGCCGACAGCAACGAGACCTCTTCGCCGCTCGCCCCCAGCCCGATCAGTCCGATGCTGAACAAGATCGATCCGGCGACAGCCAGGTTGACGATCCAGTTCCGCGGCAGATAGCTCCACCACAACCAAGCTCCCGCCAACAGGCAGGCGGCGGTGCCGGTTCGCGACTTCGTTAAGATGACCGCAAGCAGAGCGAAGATCGCGATCGCCAGATAGATCCGCTTCCGTTCGCTTTGATACATGCACGAACTGCACAAGAACAGAAACGCACAGAAGAAGACTTGTTTGTTCGGATGAAAGACTCCTGAAAATCGGTAGTCGCCGCCTCGCAAGAAGACGCCGTTGGCAAGTTCCGCGGCGACGCTGATCAGGACAAACAACAGCGTCCAACCGATCAGAGCCAGACAGAAATCGCGGGTGCTCCAGACCTTGCCGATCCCAATCGCCCCGAGCGCAAGACAGCCCAACACGATCATCCGTTTGAAGGTTAAGAAGGGGGAATCGGACCAGACGACCGAGCAGCAACCGTAGGCGAACAACAGCCCCAACAGCAACATGATCGGCCAATAGATCGGCCGTCGGTTGGTCCTTTGATCGCGCCACAACAACATCCCGCCTGTCGCTCCCAAGGCGAGGAACAACAACTGGCGTTCGCGCGTTCCGGTGCCGGCGTTTTCCGCCAGATCCGCCGCTTCGACTGCGGCACCGTTGGCCGATTGAGCGTACGCCATGCGAGCATCGTTGCGGAAAACCAAGACCGCCAGCACGATCACCGGCCCCCAAAACATCAGCAAGCGGTCGAACGATGGTCGCCGTGCGGTTGCGGATGAGGTGAGTGCAAGAGACATGAATCGCTAGATCCGCCGAAGCGTCGGTTGATAAGTTTGGCGGAAGCCCGGGTCGACTTCATCGCAGATAGGGTTACGCGCCCGAGAACATCGCCGGAGCATAGTTCCGCGTCTTGTTGAGAACGATACCAATCACTTCGGTATCGCTACCGGCAAAGCGATTCAAGAACCGCTGGGCTTGGGCAACTTTCGTCTTTTCCGATTCGACGACGACCACGACGTAATCCAACGTCTGGGCGAGCGACAAGGCTTGGTCGGGGAGCGACGCTGGCGGGAAGTCGATGATCACAAGATCGTTGGCTTGTTGGAACGCTTCGATCGTCTGCCGTGGATCGTGGCGATCGACGGAATCCGCGTCCGATGCGTTTGCCGACGGCGAGGCGTACGGCAACAGCGCCAGCTTGCTGTCGGACAATTGCTGGACGCATTGTTCGACGGCGGCGTCCCCCGCAGAGAGCTCCAACAGCCCGGGAGCGTTCTGCAAACCGAAGGCCTTCGAAACCGAACGGGTTCGTCCGTCGGCATCGATCAAAATCGTTTTCAGTCCGCAGTCGTCGCTGCTGACCATCGCCAACGCAGCGGCTAGCGTGCTCGCTCCACAACCTGGCTCGATCCCGATCACGCCCAGCGATCGACCTCGCGGCGGCTCACCAATCGGTTGCGCACGCGAGAGCATCAGGTCGCCGATGATCGATCGACAACGCGTGCGGATATCGCCTGCATCGTCGAGTCGGCGGATCGAATTGCCGAGTTCCAACCGCGGTTGGTGCGGGATTTTTGTCAGCACGGGATATCGCAAGCTCGATTCGACATGTTCGGCGGTTCGCATCGTGTCGCTTCCGATTTCACGCAGGAACGCCAGTCCCACGCCGCTGCACAATCCCAACATCACAAATCCCGCGGCGAGGATCCGCTTGTTGGGGCTGGCGGGACGTTCGACAAACGTCGCCGGTTGAAAGACGCTCACGTTGGAGATCTGTTGGTTGCGAAGTTCTTCGATCACGCGAGCCTCCTCCAGTTTTTCGACCAGCTTCTTCAGGCTGGCGGAGGAGGATTCGATGTCGCGATCCATTTGTGTCAGTTCGATTTCCCAGTCGTGCAGCTCGCGGACCTGTTGAGCCAACTGGACCCGCTGGCGCTCTTTCTCCAGCACGACGCTCTGCAATCCGACGACCTGAGTTTGCGACCGCTGCAGATCGTCTTCCATGCGACGCTTCATCGGGTTGGGAGTCATGCTGTGGTCGACTCGTTCGCTGCGCAGCTTCGCCATGATCATCCGCGCCCCCTCCAATTGTTCGCGGGTTTCGATCAACCGCCGATGCTGCGGCGTGTACTTGGCGGCCAGGCTTTTCTCTTGCAGTTCCAGTTCGTAGACCTGCTGACGCATGCCGCTCCAGGTGCTATCGGAACCTTCCTTCCGTTCGGAAATGATCTCCTCTTCGGTGCTGGCAATCTTGCGGCGGAGATCCGCCATTTCGGCGTTCACCTGTTCCAGCGAGCCGCTGGCCAGCAGCAGTTCGCGTTCGCAGGTCGCCAGTTGTTCTTGCAACAACGCGCGGTTCGCTTCAACCGAAACGATGCCCCGCTTTTTCATGTAGTCCGATTTGCGATCGGTCAACGCATTCAGATGAGCTTCCGCGGCATCGACTTGTTGCACGAAGAAGTCATGCGATCCGGCGGTTTGCGAATTCAGTAGATGCTGTTTCAGATAGGTATCACAGGTTTGTTGAACCAATGCTTGAGCCATCTCGGGCGTCTTGGCAGAGGCTTGCACCGAGATCACGTTCGACTTCTTTTGAGCCTTGATTTCGACGGCCCCCTGGACGCGGCGAACCGCAACTTCGTGGTTGGAGATTTCGTCGCGAAGACCGGACGTCGTCGCGACCAGATCGATCGCACCACTTACCAAACCTTTGACGCGATCGACAACGGTTGGACCGGCCGGCTCGCCGCCTTCGCTGGGCAGGCTGCCATTGAGGATCGACGACTCGCCAAGCTCATCGACCACACCTTCGGCGATCTGACGGCTGCCCAACATTTCCAGCGCCGAAACAACTTCTTCCTCTTGCGTCTTCTGCAACATCAGCGTCTGGCTGGTCGTTGCTGTGGGGTCCAGCGAAACGCTCTCGCGGCCGACCCGCAACATCAACTTGGCTTCGGATTCATATTTACGTGGCCAGATCAGCAGCGCTGCCCAGCCCAAGAGGATCGCCACCACCAAACAGCCGATGATTAAGCGTTTGTAGACAAACGGCAACTCCAAATACGAACGCAGACTGGCGGCGTGACGGCCATCGCCATGATGGGCCGCCGATTCGGTGAACGAATCGTGGCTGGCACGCGCCATGATCACTGTCGATTGATCGATTCCCGACGCGCGGTGCGAGAAAAAGACAGCCGGATCGTGGCTCAGGTTACGTTGTTTTTTTGAAGTCATTCGTCGGTTCTCGGTCTAGCACCCAAAATCAACCAAAGCCTTGGCAACCATCGACACATGCTGATGTGTCATCTCGGGATACATCGGCAACGACAAAATTGCGGAGGCAGCACTTGTGCAGACTGGCAAACCTTCCGGGAACGTTTTGGCATCCTGGAATGGTTGGGCAGTCGCCAACGGATGCGGATAATGGACTCCGCAGAAGATATTCTTCGCAGCCAGCGACTCGATGATCGCGTCGCGTTGCGGATGCCGAACGACGTACAGATGGTAGACGTGACGGGCGTCGTCTCGCTCCACCGGCAACTGCAGATCGGTGCCAGCAAGAGCCTCGCCGTACCAAGCCGCAACCTGCCGGCGGCTGTTGGTCCAGTCCTCGATATGCTGCATTTTCGAAAGCAGCACGCACGCCTGCAACGTGTCCATGCGGCAGTTGTAACCCAAGCAATCGTGGCGATTCTTGACCTTTTGGCCGTAGTTTCGCAGCAACCGCAACCGCTCTGCCAATTCGGGATCGTTGGTGACCGCCGCTCCCGCGTCGCCGAAGGCTCCCAGATTTTTGCCGGGATAAAAACTGAAACATCCGATGTCGCCAAACGATCCGCAGCGTTGACCGTTGCTCTCGGCACCATGCGCCTGGGCGGCGTCTTCGATGATCTTCAGGCCATGTCGGTCGGCGATCTCGCGAATCGCAGCCATCTGCGCCGGTTGACCGTACAGATGGACGGGGATGATCGCTTTAGTCCGCGGCGTGATCGCAGCTTCGATCCGATTGGGATCGATGTTGAAGTCGACCGGATCGATGTCGACAAAAACCGCTTGAGCGCCGGAGTAGGCGATCGCAAAGGCCGTCGCGGCAAACGAATTGCCGGCGGTGATGACTTCGTCACCTTCGCCGACGTCGAGAGCTCGCAGCGCCATGTGCAGGGCGTCGGTTCCATTAGCCAAACCGACGCAATGATCGACACCGCAATAGGCGGCGAATTGCTCTTCGAACTCCTGAACCTCTTGTCCTAGGATGTAGCGAGCCGAATCGATCACATCGGACATCCGCCGCAAAACGTCTTCTTTGATCTGACGCGATTGGGTGGCCAGATCGACGAGCGGGATCGAGCTGATTTCGAGATCGGTATCGAGTTGGCGGATCATGTTGTTGTGTGCATCTTGGAGACGAGGAATGGTTTAGGTTTCGGTTGGTTTGGCCCAGCCAACTGTTGGTACTATTTGAATCCGCGTTGAACGCGTTGGGTTGCCGTTTCGCCACAGGTTTCGCAATCGCAATCGTCGAACTTGCCAGGCAAACGCTGACCGCAACTGCAGACATCGGCGACGCGTCGGGCGGGCGATCCCATCACCAACGCAAACGCGGGAACATCGCGAGTGACCACGCTGCCAGCGGCGATCATCGCAAAGGTTCCCAGGTCCAACCCGGGGCAAATCGTCGACGCCGCGCCGATCGAACAGCCACGGCGAACAACGGTCTTGGCCAACCAGTTTTCCCGTTCGGCGTAACGCTCTGTGGCAGCGTCCATGCGTGGCGAACGGGGATTGCGATCGTTGGTAAACGTGACGGCTGGGCCGATGAAACAATCGTCTTCGATTGTGATCCCTTCCCAGACACAAACGCTGTTCTTGAGCGTCACGTTGTCACCAATGACTGCGCCCCCTTCGACGAACGCATGATCACCGATGTTAACTCGGTTTCCGACGATCGCGCCAGGCATCACGTGGGCATAAGCCCAAACATTGGTTTCGGGGCCGATGGTGTCGGTTTCAACGATTGCAGTGGCATGGTGCATGAGATCACTTTTCCGATGAGGTTAGGATGAGTCGATACAACACCAATGATCGTCGATTAAGAAGTCGCAAGCGATCGGGCAGCGACCAGATCGACCGGTTGGCCTCCCTGATGCAACGAATGGTGCGCCGCTTCGAGAACCTCGACGACCTGCAAACCGTTGACGCCATCGGTCAGCGGCACCGCGTCGTCGACGATGCAGCGGATGAAATCGGAGCATTCCGCCTTCAGCGGCTCGCGTTCTTGAACAAATGGGCTGTAACTGCCGCCGTAGCGGTAGGACATTTGGAAATCGGCGAAGTCGCCGCTGGCGGGGGGCGGCGTATCGATTCCCTTGTCGAAAATCTTGATCTTCTCCTGCTCCAAATCGTCGTAGATCGCCATCTTTTTGTCGCCAACGACAGTCAAGACGCGCTCCTTACGCGGGTCCAACCAGCTGACGTGGATCATTCCCATCCGATTGCCGGCGAACTTCATCGAGACATTGCAGACGTCGTGGATTCCGGGGTTGAGCCGATCGAAACCGCTGCAGGTGACGGTTTCGGGTTGCTGATCCAACAGGTACAGCATCATCGAAATATCGTGCGGCGCGAGGTCGTAGAGGGCGCTGACGTCGGTCCGGACGGGGCCCAGGTTCAGTCGGCGACTGCTGATGTAATTGATGTTCCCCAGTTCGCCCGAGGCGATGATCTCGCGGAGCTTCATGACCGGAGCGCTATGCAGGAAGACGTGCCCTACAAACAGCGTGCGGTTGTGCTGCTCGGCCAGCTCGATCAGCTTGCGGCATTCGTCGGACGTCTTCGCCAACGGCTTCTCGACAAATACGTGCAAGCCGTGCTTGAGGGCGTCGCTGGCCAGTTGAAAGTGAGTTGCCGTGGGGGTCGCGATCACAACGGCATCGATCACATCGCGATCGAGCATCTCTTGGAAGCTCTCAAACGGGGTAACGCCACGGAAGTGGTCGGTGATGCGGCACAGGTTGTCGCGACTTTGGTCACAGACGGCCGTCACTTTGGCGCCGTCGATATCCGAAAAACAACGGACCAGATTGGGCCCCCAATAGCCGAGGCCGACAATACCAACACGAATCATAGAAGTAAGCTCTTGGTGATAATTTAGAAAAGCCTGACCTTGGGTCAGCGTCCGCAACCTGGGCTGGCGGGAAATTAAATTCAGTCGTTGTCCTGCTGAACGACGACGGCGAAGGTTTTCAACAATATTCGCAGGTCCAAAGCAAACGAACGGGCTTCCACGTATTGAATGTCCAGCTGGATCATCTCGCGAAACGTCAAGCGGTTCTTACCACTGACCTGCCACAGTCCGGTCATTCCAGGCAGCACTTCGAAGCGACGCAACTGCCACGCTTGGTAGTCTTCCAGCTCCAGCAGGTCGGGCCTCGGGCCCACCAGACTCATCGTTCCCATCAGAACGTTGAACAGCTGGGGCAGTTCGTCGATCGAATTTCGTCGCAAAAAATCCCCACCACGAATCAACCTGTTCACATGATCAGGCTTTTCGATTGGGGTGTCTTGTGAAGTCAGTCGCTCGACATATTTTCGATGCTCCGCCGTCGCTTCGGGGCGCACATCCATCGTGCGAAATTTGATGATGTTAAAATGCTGTCCCCCTTCACCAACGCGGCGTTGCAGGAACAGGGCAGGCCCCTTCGAAACAAGCCGGATGTAGAGCGCGATTCCAAGCAGAAAAGGCCATAAAACACTAAGCAAAAACAACGATCCGACAATGTCGCAACTGCGTTTCCAAAGGGGCGTTCCAAGCCGCGTAGGCAGCTCCGCCGCGGCGAGAAGTCCGACGAACTCTCCGCCGCGAAAACCTCGTCGCGCCAGCGGGGCCTCCGCTGTCTGCAGAGGTCGTTCTAGAACGCAGCTCTCATCACTTCGCATTTTTTTTTGTGGGTCATGCATGTCAGCGGGGGCTCAAAATTTCGCACATGAGCCGGAATTCGCTTGAACGTACGGTACGCCTGTTCAAGCTGGTTACAAGATTAGTCCGTGAGAGCGGGAACGCTGTCGCCAATCATTTTCAGAATTTTTCTTCTTCGACAAGCCGCAAGGACATTCGATGAAACCGCTATTTTCGGATCGAACGCTGGAGCGAGAAACGATTGCGATCGTACGGATGTTCAGTGAGTTGAGGCCTGAGATCAAACAGATGATCGAAAGGCATCTGGATGTTCGGATCCGCCGCCGAGTCGATGCCTCGGATATCGTGCAAAGCACATTCATTGATGCCAGCAAGCGGGTTGAACGTTACCTCAATGAACAACCGATGCCGGTGCGGCAATGGCTGTTCTACCTTGCGAAGATGAAGGCCTTTGAAACCAATCATCATCATCTGTTGGCCAAGAAGCGGGACGCCCGCCGTGAACACGACGGCGCGGCTTTGCAAAGTGTCAATTCCGACCAATCTTCCCCCAGTCAGTGCTTTGCAAAAAAAGAGACCAATCGCCGCCTGGGGGGCGCCTTGAACCGGCTGCCGTATCGCTACCGCTTGGTGATCGAGCTGCGACATTTCCAGGCACTCAACAACAAGCAGGTCAGTTCCTACCTGGAACTCTCCGAAAAAGCGTCCAGCAAACTTTACATGCGGGCAATCGAAAAGCTGCGTGTTGCCATGGCAACCGAATAAGTGCACACTTCTGTTCATGTGTGAAGTCTCCGCCTACCACGAAGCGGGGCATGCCATGATGGCGATGCTCGTTGGTGCCCGCATTCTTTCGGTAACGATCGACCCCGATTGGGACGATGGTCCCCAGCGGCACGCCGATATTCAGATCCAGTGGCCAGCGGGAAAATACGATTCACGTGAGTTCGCCGAACGGCTCGCCCTGGTGGCTTTGGCAGGTCCGGCAGCCGAGATGATCCACACCGAAGAACCATTCCATCCGGGCTTGATCAGTGAATGGGCCAGTGATTGGGAGCTGGCGTGGGAGGCCGCGGCACCTCGCTTTCGGGATCCACGCCAACGATTGGCCTATCTCGAAAAGATCACGTCGCGGGCCTACAAGACCCTGGCACGCGACGATTGCTGGGCCGCACTGGCCACGGTTGTCGACAATCTACTGGCTCACGAAACCCTTGATGGAGCCGAGGTCGAAGAGATTGTTCAACGCTGGCTGGCCGTCGGCGATTTCGAAGCGTGAGTCGCGCGGCGCAATCAGGCTACTCAACCGGTTCGTTCGGATCTTTGCGGCGAAAAACCGCGACGACGTCTTCGACCGGAACGACGAACAACTGGTTGTCGGACTCAAAGTCGACCGGAATCGCATCCTTGGGATGGAACAGAATCTTGTCGTACTGCCGAAGCGGCATTTCGTCATCCTGTTCGACCATTGCGCTAATGGTCACGATTCGTCCGGTGATTGTTGGAATTTCGGCGGCATCGGGGAGCGCGATCCCACCTTTGGTCTCGCGTTTGGGTTCATCCTTCCGGACCAACACGCGGGGGCCGATCGGTTCGACGTATTCAAAGGTCTGCGGTCGCTTTTTCGCCATCAAAGATCCTACAATCGGCTGCCGTCGGGCTATGTTTTGCGTTGCGCACCCCAAATGTCCGGTGCGATCCGAGTCATGTTTAACGGTCCGATTGGGAATCGGCAAGCCACATTCCCCGTGCTGACTAGCGAAAGCTCAACGGTTGGGCTTGCAATAATCAGGAAACTCGCAATACTAGTCGATTCTAAATCACATCAAGGCCGTCGCCGCGCAGGAATCTGCCCGCAGACGCTAGCGATATGTCGAGCCAAATCACAGGGATAGCATTAGGAAAAGTCAATGTCCGACGTATTGAACGTTGAGGTTCGCGAGAACATGGGAACCGCTGCGACGCGAAAATTGCGCGACGCTGGCAGCATCCCAGCGGTCGTTTACGGCCACGGTGGTGAAAACCAACATGTATCGGTTTGCCGCAAAGAAGTCGAACTTCTGATGCGTCATCACAGCAAGCACGTCCAACTGGCCGGTGCGGCAAGCGACCACGTGTTGGTTAAAGATGTCCAATGGGATCCATTGGGAATCGAAGTCCTTCACATGGACTTGGTGCGCGTTTCGTTGACTGAAAAGGTCACCGTCACAATCGCTGTCAAACTGCACGGCGTGGCGATTGGTCTGAACCACCACGGCGTGATGAATGAAATTTTGCACTCGGTGGACATCTTGGTTCCTGCGATCAAGATCCCTGAGCATGTTGAATTGAACATAAATGATCTCGACGTCGGTCAATCGAAGACCGCAGCCGATATCGAACTGCCCGAAGGGGCGACATTGGTCACCGACCCGACGGCGGTTGTCGTTCAAATGAACGCACCTGCTGGCGATAAGGGAACCGACGCGGAGGCCGAAGGCACCTCGGAGCCTGAAGTCATCGGCGCGAAGAACGAAGACGAATAACGGTTAGGATTTGTTAGAATTGCCATGAAACTGATTGTCGGGCTGGGAAATCCTGGTCCTCGTTATGCCCAAACGCGGCACAACATCGGGTTCATGGCGGCGGCCAAGTTTGCCCAACATGCCGGAGCTTCGGAAACGAAGATCCGGTTCGAGGGCGAAGTTGCTGAAGGCCAGATCGCTGGCACTAAAGTGATCGTGTTGTGCCCTAGCACGTACATGAACGCCAGTGGCAGCAGCGTCCGCAAGGCGGCCAGCTTTTACAAAATAGATCCCGCCGATGTGTTGGTCATTTGCGACGACTTTAATTTGGCTTTAGGCAAACTTCGAGTCAGAGCAAAAGGTTCCAGCGGCGGCCAAAAAGGGCTGGCCGACATCATCCGCCTGCTTGGCACCGATCAGGTGCCGCGCTTGCGAGTCGGCATTGGACCTCCGCCCGCTAGCTGGAATATACCCGATTACGTGCTCAGCAAGTTCCGCTCCGACGAAGAGGTCGACGTGGAACGGGGGACCGATCGTGCCGCTAAGGCAGCGGCCGATTTTGTCAGGCACGACATTGCCTTTTGTATGAACGCCTACAACGGCACTGAACTCGACAATCAATAAACCTTACGCGCGTATCGCTAGATCCTAGGAGAAACTTGGTGGTCACCCACATCAGCACTTACGAAACATTGTTCATTCTTGACAGCAATCATTACGCTCGCGATCCCAATGGCGTGGGGCAGTCTGTCGCCACGATGATCGAAGAGGTCGGTGGCAAGGTTCTGGTCAGCCGCTTGTGGGCCGAACAGAAACTCGCTTACCCAATCGACGGCCACTTCAAGGGCACCTATTGGTTGGCCTACTTCGAAATGGAAGGGTCCAAGCTGACCGATCTGAATCGTGCCTGCCAATTGAGCGAATCGATCGTTCGTCACATGTCGCTGAAACTTGACAAGCGATTGATCGAACCAATGGTCGCCCACGCCCGTGGCGAATCGATCTCGACCGACGACAGTGGCGAAGAATCGGCGGAAGTTGAATCGGCGGAAGTCGCCGCAACCTAAGCCCAGCTTATTTGAGCCGGAATGCGAGACAAACCATGGCAAGCTACAATCGTGTGATACTGCTTGGCAATATGACGCGCGACGTTGAATTGCGGTACACCCAAGGGGGCACCGCGGTCACCGATATCGGCCTTGCCGTTAATGACCGTCGGAAGTCACAAACGGGCGAATGGGTCGACGAAACCACCTTCGTCGACGTCACGCTCTGGGGACGGACGGCTGAGGTTGCCAGCGAGTATCTCAGCAAGGGATCGCCCGTACTGGTCGAAGGTCGATTAAAACTAGATACCTGGGAAACCGAAGGGCAGAAACGAAGCAAGCTGCGCGTTGTCTGCGATCGGATGCAAATGCTGGGCTCCGGTGGCGGCAGCGGCGGCGGCCATCGCGAGGTCGGCGGCGATGAACACTCGTTCCACGAGCCATCGCATCATTCCGCTGCCCCTAGCAACCCGGCGAGTGCCGAAAGGGCTGGCGGGGACGATTTCAGCGATCCGAACATTCCGTTTTAACGGAACACTGGCGGAAGCCTCGATTGATTAAATTGCCCAGGTTCGAGGAGCGAACTTGGATTCCTCACTAATACGATTGATTCACTGCGAAAGCACTTGAAATGCCAAGAACCACCGAACAGAAACTGCACCGTGCCCACAAGCGTCTCCCCAAGGGCAAAAACGGCGGCATCAGCCTGCTGCTGATCCACAATGTCGAACACCTCGGCCGCCAAGGCGACATCGTCGAAGTCCGTCGTGGCTACGCGATGAACTACCTGATGCCACAAGGCTTGGCCACGATCGCGACCGACCACCACAAACGGATGGTTGAAAAGCACCGCGAGAAGCTGCACCAATTGGAATTGGAGAAGCTCAGCGAACTGCGCCAATACGCCGATCAGATCGCGACACAATCGATCACGATCGAAGCCAATGCCAACGACGAAGGCCACCTGTACGGCAGCGTGGGGCAACACGAAATCGTCGAAGCCCTGAAGGAAGTTGGTTTCACATTGACCGACGACCAAATCCGCCTGCAAGGTCCGCTGAAGGAATTGGGACTGTACACCGTCAAGGTGCACCTGCATTCGGAAGTCGAAGTCGACCTGAAGGTTTGGGTCGTCCCAACGGTTACCGCGGGCGAGTAGCCGCGAGCTTTCGCCGTCAGGCGAACTTGACAATTCATGAAACGACCCGGCGGATTGCGTTGGGTCGTTTTTTTTGCGTAGGGTCCGAGACTATCTTCGACCCGAGGGACGGGGCTTCCGCTTGCGTCTTTGCCGATCGCGACGACGGTTCAACAGAGCGAGTTCCATGAGCACGATTTATGTTGGTTGCCAGCTTCAATACAACGTCCTTACGCCGACCAGCTTTTTGCTGAACATCTCGGCAACGATGAATTTCCACCAAACGGTCCGCAACGAACGGATCGATGTCGCTCCCTTTCAGCCGTTGGAGCAATGCCAGATTGGACCGCTCGGGAACCGATTGTTCCGCCTGGTTGGACAACCAGGCCCGTTGAGCATCTCTTACCAAGCCGAGGTAGATTTGCGAGCTGATGAAGTGGACGCAAACAACGTTTGCGAATCGAAATACAGCAGCTTGCCCCCAGAGGTTCTTATCTTCCTGAACCCCAGTCGCTACTGCGAATCGGACAAGTTAGGTCGGTTTGCAATGGAGGAATTTGGGTGGCTGCTTCCCGGATACTCGCGTGTGACCGCGGTCTGCAATTGGACCTTTGAACACTTGACCTATACACCTGGAAGCACCGGACCGACGACGACGGCATGCGATGTATTGCTGCAACGGACCGGGGTCTGTCGCGATTACGCGCATGTTGCGATCAGCCTCTGTCGCGCGATGGGAATCCCAGCGCGGTATGTCGCTGGCTATGCGGTCAATCTTCAACCGCCCGACTTCCACGGTTTCTTTGAAGCGTTCCTGGACGGACGATGGTTCCTGTTCGACGCAACTCGCCTGGCGCCAGTTGGTGGATTTGTTAGAATCGGAACCGGTCGCGATGCTGCCGACGTCGCCTTTGCGACGATGATTGGTTCGGCGGAATCTGTGGAAATGCACGTCTGGGCAAACGATTCGAACCCACAAGATGCGCGGCTCAGTCCCGACAACGTTGGCTCGGGACTCAGCTCCGCGTGAACCGGTCGTCAATCACGCCAAGGTCTTGCCACGTCGCGGCGGTTTACTGACAACCTGCAACACGGGCAGCGTCGTGTATCCGCCGTGGAACGTTCGCCGTCCGGCTAGACTGTGATCAAAGACAAACACCCCGTCGCGCGCTCGAGGGTTTTTGGAACAGCGAAGGATCGCAGGAGTTCCACACTCGGGACACTCGACACGCAAACCGTGCGTGTCGAGCAATTCCTGGATCACGCGGGCAAACTGTTGGTTCGCCTCCAAGGATCCAAACGACGCGCCGCGCAATTGCCCTAAGGTCTGATCGATTGCATGCCGCATCGATTGCTGCAATCCCGTCAATTGATCGGCAAGTTCGGCCAACCGATCGGTCGCTTCGCGAATCGACGTTTCGCCGACCTGCATCCGACGATGAATCGCCGGTTGAATCAACGACAGCACCCCGGCCAACGCGCGGGCGTACGGTAGCTTTGCCTGCTGGGCCGCCTCATCGCCGCCATCGGCCACCAACTGCAATGCCCCGATCGACGTGGACCCGTCGCGAATCGGTCCGATCAACGCGACAAAGGGATGATCGATAGGTCGAACCTGCGGCCCCAACGCCTGCCAGGCACCACGAACCATCTGCTCGCACGCCGACAGACATGAACTCGAAAGCGTCAATTGCTCAAACCCAACGCGTGACACCGGAAACAGCGTGGCGGCGTTGAAGGGACGAAACCAAAAAGCCCCCGCCGGGGCGTTAAACAGCCGAAGCAGAATATCGAGTGACTCGGGGAAGAAGGCTTCCAACGCCTGATCACCCAGGCAAACTTTGCGCAGCTTGCCTATCTGCGCACCAATGCGAACCGAGTCGCGACGCGGGATACCACGGAAAGCTTCAACGAGCGTTGCTTCGTTCATGCACTACGTCCAAGCGATCCGAAAAGCGAAGTAGCCAAGTATTGTTCGATTCATTTCACCAACACTTTGACCGGCGGTTGTCGTTGGTTCGACCTTTCGAAGGCAAGAAGCCAACGATTTATGGTAAACGGGAATCAATCAACACGATCGCAACGGACCTGCCGGCTGGAAACCTGCCCATTGGGGCGAAGCGACCATCTTTGCAAATCCGTGCGATTCTGACGGAGACTGCTGGTGCTTTGTTCCCCGCAAATCCGTTAAAAGAGTTGCAATCGAACGCACTGCTTATACATTTAGTATAAGCTGCAGCCGATAGGTAATACCAGCTAGGGAACTCTTAGAGCAGCTTTTGGGTCGAAGCAGGCGGTGTTGCGTAAAAGCATCGCCCAGCAAGAATCCTAACATTCGACAATTTCCGCATCGAAGATTTAAGAAATCTACATGC